>DJIE01000255.1 GCA_002433465.1 Salinisphaera sp. UBA6602 | reverse complement strand
CACCGGTGCTTCCGGCGAAATACGGCCGGTGTCGCCGTACCAGTAACGGTCGAGCATGATGTCGCCGACCACCAGGACGCGCGCGTTTTCGAACGAAGGAACCGTGAGCATGCTTTCACCGGGCGAACAATTCGCGCATCATACAAACCCTGCTGCGTGCTGTGTAGCGCGCAATCCGCGACCTGATCCGCGTTCGTGCCTATGACTGCCGACCGACCGCTGGGGCTTTATTCGCATGGCTAGCCCCGCCCCGTCGAAAGATTCCGATTCGCCGTCCCTCAACGCCCCTCGCTACTGGCCGAGCTGGATACTGATGGGACTGGGCTGGGTGCTTGCCCGTCTGCCCTATGGGCTGCAGATGTGGCTGGGCAAGCGCTTCGGCGATCTCGCCTACCACGTGATCCGCGCGCGCCGCCGGGTGGCCGACATCAATCTGCGTCTTTGCTTTCCCGAGCTTGATGCCCCGGCACGCAAGCGCCTGCTGCGCGCGCATTTTCAATCGGTGGGCATGGGGGCGATCGAAACGGCCCTGTGCTGGTGGGGGCCGACCGAGAAGGTCGAGTCGCTTGCGCATATCGAAGGCCTGGACAACCTCGAGGCCGCCTGCGCGCGCGGACGCGGCATTATTCTGCTATCCGCGCATTTCACGTCGCTGGAGCTGGGCGTACGCATGGCCAAACGCCCGCTGCGCGAACTCGGCTATATCACCACCGCCATGTACAAGGCGCCGCACGATCCGGTGGTCGACCACGTCATGCGTACCCGCCGCGAAGCCCATATCGGCGGATCGAGCATTCGCGATGACGACGTCAAGGGCCTGCTCAAGGCCCTGCGCCGCAAGGACGCCGTCTGGTATGCCGCCGATCAGAAACCGCCGAAGCGGCTGGGCACGGTGGTAGATTTTTTCGGCCAGCCGGCACGCACCCATATCGCGCTCAGCCGCCTGGCGAAGATGAGCAAGGCCAGCGTCGTGCCGTTTTTCACCCTGCGCTGCGAGGATGGCAGCGGCTACCGGCTGATCATTCTGCCCGCGATCGAAGATCAGCTGGGCGGCGACGAAACCGAAGACGCCCGCACCATCAACCAGATGATCGAATCGGTCGCCCGCCAGGCGCCGGAGCAGTATTTCTGGTTGCACCAGCGCTTCAAGCGCTCCGGCTACAACCCCTACAAGGCCGACGCCGATACGTAGCCGCCGCGCAGCGCGTTCCAGTCCGCGTCGAGGAAGTTGAACGCCAGCGACGCATCACGGAATTTCGCCAGGGAGCGATGGAAACGCGCCAAGTTGGCCTGGCGCCATTTGCCGGGCGTGCGCAGCCGCGCCTTGTCGAAATCGATCAGATGGAAGTCGTCGTGCGTATCGATGAGGACGTTGCGCGCATTCAGATCGGCATGCCAGAGCCCGGCGCGATGAAAACGCGCGAGCACGGCCCCCAGACGCTGCCATGCGGTCGACGGGACGGCCTGGCGCGCCAGTCGATCGGCGAGCGGCTCGGCCTCGGGAATACGCCGGGTGATCACGTCACCGCGATAGAAGCCCAGCGCCGGCTGCACCCGAGCGGCAATCGGCGTCGGCACCGGCAGGTCGCGCGCCTGCAGGTCAGCCAACAGCCGCAGTTCTCGCACCGGTCGTGCACGTTCGATGCCGGTATAGAGAAAACGATCGTGGTTGATGCGCGCAAGCGCGCCGCCGCGACGGTTGTGGCGCAACACCCATTCGTTGCCGTCCGCGCCCTGTAGGAAATAGGCCGAGCCGCGGCCCTGGGCTTCGCCCAGCAAGCCGTCGCGCGCGCGCCACCAGTCCGGATCGAAGCATTGGCCATCAACATGGCCCAGAACGGCGTCGTTCCAGACCATGCGTTCGCCATGGTCGCCACGTTTGATCTGCAGCGTCATATCCGACCCGCGGCGCCGACAAGCGGCGCCCGTTTTATACGAACGTCAGCCAGTCCGAGTGATCGTCGCGCTTGCCGGTCACCTGATCGAAGTAGCGTGACTGCATCGCCTCGGTGATCGGACCGCGCTTGCCCTCGCCGATCGGCCGATCGTCGAGTTCGCGCATGGGCGTGACTTCGGCGGCGGTACCGGTCAGAAACGCTTCGTCGGCGATATAGACCTCGTCGCGGGTGATGGTCTTTTCCCGATAGGGAATACCCATCTCTTCGGCATAGGTCAGGATGGTGCGCCGGGTGATGCCGTCGAGCGCGCTGGTCAGATCGGGCGTATACAGCACGCCGTCCCGCACGATGAACAGATTCTCGCCGCTGCCTTCCGAGACGAAACCGTTGCAGTCGAGCAGCAGGGCTTCGTCGTAGCCGGCCTTGTTGGCTTCCGTAACCGCGAGCATGGAATTGAAGTACGGGCCGTTCGCCTTGGCCTTGGTCATCGCGGAGTTGACGTGATGACGCGAGAACGAAGACGTCTTAACGCGAATGCCGCGGGTCATGTTCTCTTCGCCCAGATAGCTGCCCCAGGTCCATGCGGCGATGGCCACATGGCTGGTGAGATCGTGGGCGTGCAGGCCCATGGCCTCCGAGCCATAGAAGATCACCGGTCGGATATAGGCCGACTCGAGCTTGTTCTCGCGCACCACCGACACCTGCGCGGCGTTGAGCTCGTCTTCGCTATACGGCATGGGCATGCCAAGAATCTTGGCCGAACGACACAGCCGGCGGGTATGGTCGGCCAGCCGAAAAATCGCGGTGCCGCGATCGGTGTTATAGGCGCGTACGCCCTCGAACGCGCCCATGCCGTAATGCAGGGTATGCGTGAGTACGTGGACCTTGGCATCGCGCCAGTCGACGAGTTCGCCGTCGAACCAGATCAGGCCATCGCGGTCGGCCATCGAAGTCATGCGCTTTTCTCCTGTTACGCCTGCGGCTGCGCTGCCGTGTTACAGCACGGCGAAGCCGGCTATTTGACCACACCGGCCCCGGTGCAGGCCAGCCGGTTGGTTGTATGGGCCAGCTATTTGCTGGGGTCGGGCTGTCGGTCGGCCTGGCCACGCGCGGCCAGCCAGTCGAGATATCGGGTCACGCCCTCGCCCACGGTGGCAAACGCCGGGCCGTAGCCGGCCTCTCGCAGGGCATCCACGCTCGCCTGGGTGAAACTCTGGTAGCGCCCGACCAGCGATTGCGGAAACTCGATATAGCGTTTTTCGCCGCGACCATACCAGTCGATCACCGCGTCGGCGACGTCGTTGAAGGTCTGGCTGCGGCCGGTGCCACAGTTGAAGATGCCGGATACGCCCGAATCCAGCAGCCAGAGATTGACGTCGACACAGTCGCCGACATAGACGAAATCGCGGCGCTGCTCACCGTTGCCGTAACCTTCCGAGCCCTCGAACAGGCGGCATTCGCCCTCGGCTTCGATCTGGCGCGAGAAATGCCAGGCCACGCTGGCCATCTTGCCCTTGTGCTGTTCGCGCGGGCCGTAGACGTTGAAGTAACGCAGGCCCGCCACCTGCGAGCCGGTGGTGGCCGATTGTGCGCGTACGTACTGGTCGAAGGCGAACTTCGAAAACGCATACATATTGAGCGGGCGCTCGGCATCGCGCTGTTCGACGAAGTCCGGCCCCATGCCGTAAACCGATGCCGACGAGGCATAGATGAACGGAATCGCCCGGGCCACGCACCAGTCGTGCAGGCTTTTCGAATAGCGATAGTTGCGCGCCATCACATAGCGGCCGTCCCACTCGGTGGTATCCGAGCAGGCGCCCTGATGAAACACGGCACGAATCTCGCCGAGGTCCTCGCCGGCTTCAACCCGTGCGAGCAGGTCGTCGTATTCGAGATAGTCGCTGAAATCCAGGTCGGCGAGGTTCAGGCATTTCTGGCCGTCCGACATGTCGTCGACGATGAGGATATCGCGCTCGCCGCGCGCGTTGAGCCCGGCCACGATATTACTGCCGATGAAGCCGGCGGCTCCGGTGACGATGATCACTGGCGCGTGTCTCCCATGTGGTCGTTGCTGCGATCGATGCCCGCGCGCTCGTCGGCCACCCCGAGATCCAGGCCGAGGCTTCGATACCAGCGCAGGTAACGGTCGGCCATGGCGGCCGCAGTATACGCGAGCGATTTTTCGCGTGCGGCCCCCGCAAGCCCCGCGGCCAGCGCCGGCTCGGCGCGCAAACGCTGGAGCGCTTCGGCCAACGCTTCCGGGTCGCGAGGCGGCACGAGCAGGCCATTGCTTTCGTCCGCCACGATGTCGGGAATACCGTCGACATCGCTGGCCACGATCGGCAGACCGGCGTGCATGGCATCGAGCAGCGCTGAACCCAGGCCTTCATGTACCGACGGAAAAGCAAACAGGTCGAACGCGGCAAGATGATCGCCTACGTTGTCGACATGGCCGGTAAAACGAATGGCCGGGTTGTCGCCGGCAAGCTCGCGTAACAGGGCCTCGTCACGCCCGCCGCCCACGAACACGAACCGCCAGCCACTATCCGCGGCCGCGAGTGCATGGGCGGCGGCGATCAGATCACGCTGGCCCTTCTGGCTGTCGTCGAGCGCGCCCACGTGGCCGACCACGCACTCGCCGCCGAATGTTCGGCGCAGTTCGGCCACGGCTGCCGGCACGGTTTGAAATTCGCCCGAGGCGCTGGGTATACGCACCGTCGCAAGCCCCGGGAAACGCGCCTGTAAAACCGCGTCGATCGCGCGCGAAAGCACGGCCACGCCGCGTGCCTGTCGATACATGCGCCGCGTGGCCCAGCTCTGCGATGGCGCGTTGTCGACGCGACGGGTAAATACGTAATCGCAACCGACCAGCGTATGCGCCGCGTGGGCGAAATGCGCCCCCTTGCCATCGTGGGCATGCAGAAAATCGCCGCGCACGGCACCGACGTTCAACGCGAACGGCTTGCCGATCGGCACGCGTTCGAGCTCGGGCACGTCGGCCAGTCGCTCGAACAGGACATCGCCCCGCCGTACGACCACGCGCTGGGCCACGCCCCGGGCCGCGAGTTCGCGTATGAGCAACTCAGTCTGTCGCTCGCCGCCGCGAAAGCCGCGGGCGAGGTTGATATGGGTCAGTCGCGGTCGCGACCGCTCGCTACGCACTCGCGTCATGAATCAGGTTCCGGCGAAAAACGACATGCGGATGGCTAGCTGGGCAGCCGGGCACGCGCGAACTCGACCACCGAGGTTGCCGCAAGTTCGCGACCGAGTTCGGTCGAACTCAAATAGCGGGCAAGCCGCTGCGCAAATACCTGCCACTCGGCGGACGAGATGAAATTTCGGGAGGTATACGCCAACTGGCGCAATGATGCATCGAAACGACGCCGCACCACGGGCCCACATGCGCTATGGCGCAGATCGTTATCAACCCAGATCAGCGCGGGGCTTGCGCCATCCCCGGCCGCCGTCCTCGGCAACAGCACGTTTTCCAGATGACAATCCTTATGGTGCCATCCGTCGCGATAGAGCCGCGCGATGTCGCAGGCGATACGATCGAGCAGCCCGGCCCGACTGTTTTCGTCGACCATATGGGTGAGCACCACGCGCAGCGTGTCGTGCGCGGGGAGTTCGTCCATGAATAGCAGCGACTCTGCCCGCGACCAGGGCGCAAGCGGAATGCCGTAGCCGGTCAGGGTCGCGGTCTGCATGCCCAGCCGCTGCATGATGCGATTCGCGGCTATTTCGCGCTTTGCCTGGGCCGCCCAGAACTTGCGCATGTGGTCGCGTGGCGCACTCTTGACCCAGGCGAGTTTGCTTATCAGCGCCGGGTGGCCGGGGTGGCGACTGATACGGGTATATGTGCCCTCGTAGAGGGTTTGCGCCTGCGCAAAATCCGGGCGCCGGGCCGCGATGGGGGCATCCACCCACCAGAGATCATGGCGCGTGACAAGGCCGCGGCAAACCGTCATTCCCATGCGACGCCACGTCTGCGGTAGAGCCACAACGCCCGATCAGCTGAAGCCATCATAGAACTCGAGCAATTCGCGGCGCATACGGGCAATCGAATAATCCTGGGCAATCGCTTCGCAGGAAATACGGCCGCGCTCGCATTCCAAGGCGCTACGTTCGGCGTAGGTGTGCATGGCGCAGGCGAACCCCTCGATATCAAGCGCGTCCAGCAAACAGCCGGTTTCCGGGCCTGCCACCATGGCCCGGGCCGCACCGGTACGTTCGGAAGCAATCACCGGCAGACCGGCAGCCATCGCTTCAGCAATGACGATGCCGAATGCTTCGTAGAGCGCGGGATGAACGAGCGCATCCGCGGCCCAGAAATAAGGACGCACGTCGTCGCGGGCACCGGTGAAATGGACACGCGCATCGACACCGTGCGCTCGCGCCATGCGTCGATAGTTGCCCATGCGACTGTCGCGGCCCACCACCAGCAGATGCGCAGCCGGGTGGGTCTTGGCCAACGCCGCGATCGCGGTGTTGACGCCCTTGCGCTCAAAACCCGAGCCAACGCAAATGAAAACGGGCGCATCGTCGGCAATGCCGAGTTCGGCACGGGTACGCCGGCCGGCCTCAACGGCCGCCTCGTCGCGCTTGAAACGCGCCACGTCGATGCCGTTTTCGATCACCCACAACTTCGCCCGACAGGTGGGAAAGCGACGCCTGATATCGTCGCGCACCATATAGGAATTGCAGATCACCGCCCTGAGCTGATCGCTGGCATACATTTGTTGTTCCATGCGCAGCTTGTCGCGGTGGTAGCCGCCCATACGCCGCCACCAGCGCTTGAGCGGCGGGGCAGCACGGCGACGCTGCTCGAGCCATTCGGCATGCACGCCGCCATCGGCGCGAAAGATATCGACCCGGGGCAGATGCACCTGCGATTGAACAAAGTCTACCGAGAGACGGTCCAGCTGCTGCTCCAGCGCGCGCACGAATGCCTGCAAGCGCCAGCGCCGTCCCACCGCGAATGGACGACATTCTATGACCCGAACATTGGGCGGAAGCGCGCCGCCCCAGCGGCGCGTCAACACGATCCACTCGACGTTATCCTCGGCGAGCGCATCGAACACGCTGGACGTAATGCGCTCAGTACCGCCGTCGCTGCGATAGCGGTTGAAGATCAGCCCGATGCGAGTGTCCATAAAGGTCAAGTTGCCATTGTCGCCACGTCCCGCTGGCGGTTCGCACATGCAGCGTTGGCGAAACCGCCTTGCCGGCCAGCGATTGTGCCATACACGTCATGACACTGGCTTTTCGAAAGGCCCCGGCCGTGGCGAGTCGAGCGTTTTGGCTTCAAGATAGGTCTTTTGGCGCAACAACCGCCCGGCCCCCGAGGAGGCCTTTGAGATCATGCCCCATCAGACCCGCCATATCGCCTTCTTTCTGCCGACCTTTCCGGCAGGCGGCCAGGAGCATACGACGCTGTTACTCATGAAAGGGCTCGTCGAGCGCGGCCACCGTGTGGATCTGTTGCTCGAACGCAAGGTCGGTGCCTATCTACCGCGTGTGCCGGACAGCATCCAGGTACATGAACTCAAACGGCGCTCTCGCTGGAGCGGTTATCGGCGTTTTATCACCGGATGGCCGAGCGAGGGGCTTCGGCACCTGCGCGGATCGCTGGGGTTGGGGCAACGCTCGATACCGCTGCACCGCTTGATCGCCCTCGTCGATTATATGGAAACACAGCGTCCGGATGTGGTGATCAGCGCCCACGATCGAGCCCCGCTGCTCGCCCAGTGGGCCGCCGGCATCTCTCGGCATCGTGTCGCAACCGTTGTCATCGAACGCAGTATTTTTTCGCGCAACTACGAGGCTACGCGTTCCAATGCGCGCAGCTATGCCGTGATGCAACACCGGCTGGTGCTCATGCGCAGACTCTACCCGAAGGCCGATCGACTCGTCGCGGTGTCGAACGGGGCCGCCGCCGACCTGGCGCAGATTTTGAACCTGCCAAGGCACGCTGTGGGCACGATGTATAACCCAGTACTGCGTCCCGAGCTGATCCAAAGAGCCGCGGAGTCGATCGACGACCCCTGGCTGAACGACCGCAGCACGCCTTTGATCGTCACCGCCGGACGCCTCGCACCGGAAAAAGCCCAGCATGTGTTGATCGACGCGTTTGCCCAACTGCTCGACGCAGGCCGCGAGGGCCGGCTTGTCATCCTCGGTGAAGGCCCCGAGCGCGATCGTCTCACGCTGCAGATCGCCGAGCTGGGCATCGAAGATCATGTCCGCATGCCGGGTTGGGCCGAAAATCCCTACGCCTGGATGGCGGGCAGCGCGCTGTGCGTGCTGCCTTCCGAATTCGAAGGCCTGCCTAATACGTTGATCGAGGCCATGGCCTGCGGTTGCCCGGTCGTCGCAACGGACTGCCCGGGCGGCACGCGCGAAATCCTTGCCGACGGCGAGTATGGGCGGCTGGTACCGGTGGGTGACGTCAAAGCCCTGGCCGACGCCATGGCCGCAACGCTTGATGACCCGACCCCGGTCGAGAAATTGCACGCACGTGCCGCGGATTTTTCCCTGGAACGCTCGGTCGATGCCTATGAAGCCGAGATCGAACGCCTGTGTACGCGCGCCCACGCCGAGACCCGCTAAGCGCGCCTCAGCGGTTCACCGTCACGACTGCGGCCCCTTTTTCGGTCGCTTCAAACGCCAAATCCATGGACGGAAACGCCTCGCGCCAGCGCGCCAGGGTGGCTTGCTCGCCCGGCCGGTCCGCATCGTCGAGCACCAGCACTGCGGCGTGCGTCAAGCGCTCGCTCAGCGCCGGCAGAGCCGGGGAACGCACAAGCGGCCCCCCGGCTGCCGGCGGCCCGTCCACGATCACCATGTCGATATCCCCGGGCAGCCTGTCCACGACCGCGCTGTCGTACCAGGCAATCGGCTGGCCTTCATCGTCCAGATACGCGGACGACTTGAGTTCAGCAACACGCACATCCGCCCACGCGCCCAGGTGGTGGCGCGACAGCTCGTCGCGCGTCCTGGCCGCGAACTGCGGATCGTGATCAATCGAAATGATCTCGCCGCCACCTAGCCGCTCCAGACAATATGCGCATACGAGCGTCGAATTGCCGCTGCCGAACTCGACGATGCGTTTTGGCCGGCGATCCTCGATAAGGCGCACCAGCAGTACGGCAAAATCCGGTGAGATTGCCCAATCGCGCATCGGCGGCAGTATGAAACGTGGACGCAGATAGGCGTGTAACTGCTGGAACGTCGTGAGTTGGCGATACTCGTTGAGATCGTGGTAGACGCCGGCACTGCGCTGATCCGCGAGCCTGGAGAGAATGCGTTTCTGCGCTTTGCGCAGCCGATGCTGCTGCCTGATGACCACGACCAGCGCCACCAAGGTCGTCATGAAAACAGCGATCATCCACCCTGTCGGCGTCATTGCCCACGCTCCTGCTGTCGCGCGGCAAGCTTGCGATCGCGTTCGCGCATGCGAAACACTTCCCAGGCCAAATCGCGTCGTGGCCAGTCCAGGCGACGCATGATGGGCACTTCGCTGCGCCAGCCGTGGTTAGTGGTCACATAGGCTCGTTTATAGCCGGCGTCAGCCGCTGCACGGCGCACACGCGCATCGCTATCGCCGAACGGATACGCCAGCGTCGTCACGGCATGCCCGAGCCACGATTCGAGCCGTTCGCGGCCGCTCACGAGCTCCTCCTCCAGCTCCGCATCGGTGACATGGCGTAGATCGGGATGGCTGATTGTATGTGCACCAATGGTAATGAGCGGATGCGCATCGAGCTCGCGCAGCTGCTCAAGGGTCAGATAGTCTGCCGTCAGTTCAGCCGGCGCCAGGCCATAGTCGTCCATGATCGCCTGTTGCTGTGCAAAGCGCTCATGGTTGGTCATCTTCTTGAGCACGCCACGAAGGGTAGCGAACGCAGCCTTTGCGTCGTCCTCGGGGATCTCGCGTAACCACGCTTCGACCGACGGACGACGCCAGTCCCCATGCCGTGCGACCGCCGCAGCAACGCGCGACAGCAGGGGCCGGTTGCGCTCGATGAAACCGGTGGTCACAAACACCGTAGCCGGCGTTCGATAGCGCTCGAGAATAGGCAGTGCGACGGTCAGGTTGTCTGCATAACCGTCATCGAAGGTGATCTTCGCCTGGTGTCCATGCCGTCGCAGGAACTCATCCAGATCGCGCGGATGCACATGGGTCACGCGGTCGGAACTCACCTCCGGCGCCGAGAGCGGATCGGCCACACCGTGACCATAGAAAACGCGGCGATAACGCGATCGAATACGTGCCATTGAACCTTCCGTTATTGCACGGGGATCGGCATCGGACTTCAATTCATCGATGCCCCTGAGCCGCTGTGCAATATACGTAGCGGCCGCTGCGAACGCTAGCCGAAGGAATCTGTTGACAAAACCCGCTCGACAAGCGCGCGATAGCGCATAGTCGCAGCTGCCACCGAATAATGCTGCGCTCGTGCGATCAATACGTCGCTGTTGCGTTCGGCGCCGATTGTTTGCGCTATGGCCGATGCGAACGCGGCGACATCGTTGACCGGCACCAGCCGTCCATAACGACCATGGTCGAGAATTTCACGCGGGCCATGGGGACAATCGGTGGCGACGACCGGAACGCCACAGGCCAGTGCTTCGATCAGCACATTACCCAGGCCTTCCCAGTTAGACGACAGCGCAACCAGTGTTGCCCGCGCCATCCATGCTTGGGGGTTGTCCACCCAACCAGGCATCAATACGCAGTCTGTAAGGCCGAGCTCGTCCCGCAAACTTTCCAGATGCGTTCGCTCACCGCCTTCGCCCAGAATCACTAGACGCACATCGGCATGGTAGCTAAGCACCCGCGCCAGGGCACGCAGCAGCAAGCCATGGTTTTTCTCCGGGCTCAAGCGCCCGACAGCCACTATGAGCGGTGCGGTGCCGACGTCTAGCCATGCGTGGGTAACACGCTCGGCGGCTCGTTCCATCAGCGTTGGTGAAACAACCGGATTCGACAACGTTTCCACACGGCCGTCCGCTACGCCGACGATCCGAACAAGGTCCCGGCCCACCCCGTCGGAAACGCTTGCCAAGGCACCGGCTCGGGAATAGAAGTGACGGCAGAACGCGAAGAAATGCCGCCATCGTAGCGGATGCCTGCGGGCCGAGCGCCGCTGTACGGCCTCGGCGAAAAAGGTGCCGTGAAACACGCCTATCACCCGCGGTGGCCGCTGCACTGCAGCCGCAGCACAGCCAGCGTTCAGCACCGTATTCCAGACGTTGGCCAACACGAGGACCGGCTGTCGTGTTTCAAGATATTCGATCAGCGCCGGCAGAAATGTCAGATCGGTCAGGCGATTGGGCGAAACGTAGCGCATGCGCAAACGCAGGAGCGGATGCCCTTGAAGCGCGCGCGCAATACTGTGATCGGTTCGCTTTGTATCCGAGCTTGCCAGCGCCAGAATACGCACGCCCTCCGGCACCTGTGCCCGGTACTCACCGACGTCGTGATGCACGATCAGATCGACGCTGTACCCGGCCGACTGGAGTATGCCGATCTGAATCAACGCGATATGCGCCACACCACCGCCGAGATCGGGGCAATAGACAGCTACGTGGCCAAGTACTGACGACGAGATATTCATCGGTGGTTCTGCCTATATCACGACGGCGTATCGATACGCCCAGCGGCTTGCGGGCCCGATCCGCGCCATCCCCCTGCCCTGAATGATGAAACACCGAGCCAGCCACGGCCGCCTATGATATCGGCGCCCGATACCGCCGCAAGCTCTGAGCGTACATGTTGAACCGGCATTGCGAGTGCTTGGCGTAGCCGCGAATACGAACCCGGCAAAGCTGACACGCGCCTCGCATCGAAGTTATCGACAAGGCGATCCTGGCACCCGACAATAGCAACGATGTGCGGCATAACCGGTATTCTCCAACGCCAGCCCGATACCGAATCTCTGGCGGCTAGCATCGATCGGATGCGCGACGCGCTCGTGCACCGTGGCCCGGACGATCGCGCCAGCTGGATCGACTACTCTGGCGGCCACGTCGCTCTGGGACATCGCCGCCTGGCCGTGCTCGACCTGTCACCGCTGGGCGCACAGCCCATGCACTCCGTGAACGGCCGCTATGTACTCGTGTTCAACGGCGAAATATACAATTTCCGCCGTCTGAAAGAGCAGCTTCGCCGCAGTGGACATGCTTTCCGCGGAGGCTCCGATACCGAGGTGGTACTCGCGGCCTTCTCGGAATGGGGCATAGAGGCTGCGCTGCGCGTCTTCGAAGGCATGTTCGCGCTGGCGGTCTGGGATCGCGCCGAACAGCAGCTGTATCTGGCCCGCGATCGCTTCGGGGAAAAACCCCTCTATTACGGCGTTCACAACGGCGTGCTGTTGTTCGCTTCCGAACTCAAGGCCATGGCCAAACACAAGCGATTCGATACCACCATCGATCGCGGTGCGCTCACTGAGTTCATGCGTCACGCCTATATCCCGGGGCCACAGAGCATCTTCCTGCACTACAAAAAACTCCCGCCGGGCAGCTTTTTGCGGGTCGGTGCCGATTTGGAACTCGATTCACCCAGGCGTTATTTCGATCTCGATAAACTGGCCTGCGCCTCGCCCGCCCCCCTACCAGACGAACAGGCGGTAGACGAATTGGAACGGCTGCTATCCGCATCGATCGCCGATCGCATGGTGGCTGATGTGCCCGTCGGCGCCTTCCTGTCCGGCGGCATCGATTCTTCCTTGATCGTATCGCTGATGCAGGCGTATACGAGTCGGCCAATACAAACGTTCACCATCGGGTTCGACGACGCGAGCATAAACGAAGCCGAGCAAGCCAGAGCAACCGCTGCGCTATTGGGCACAACGCACCACGAAATTACCGTTTCCGACGCGGATCTGCGCGCGGTGATGCCTGCATTGCCCGAGGTGTACGACGAACCGCTAGCCGATCCGGCTCAGATTCCGGCGATCATGTTATCGCGCATGGCACGCCAGCACGTGACCGTAGCCCTGTCAGGGGACGGCGGCGACGAACTTTTGGCAGGCTATCACCACTACAACGATATTGGTCGGCACTGGCGCCGCCACGGCGGCAAAACACGCTGGCCCAACCTGCAGGCAAGCCTGTTCGACATGAAGGCGCGGTTTTCTCCAAGAAAACATGCCAAATACGCCCGTCAGGCCGCGATCACACGCGCCGCCGGCGACCTGCCGCGATTTTATCGCGATACCACGAGCCAATGGCCAAACCCGGAGCAAGTCGTGCTCGGCGGCCATGAGAACAAGACCGCATTCCTGCGTCACGCCCCAGCCGAGGCAACACGAGATCCGCAACGCTGGCTTCAGGCCACGGATGCCGGCTGCTATCTGCCCGACGATATCCTGGTCAAGGTGGACCGAGCCGCGATGGCAGCAAGTCTTGAGACGCGCGCGCCCTTTCTTGACACCGATTTGGCCACGTTCGCCCTCGGCCTGCCGGCAGCACAGCAATATCGCGACGGCAAGCCGAAATGGCTGGCCCGACAACTGCTCTACCGCTATCTACCACGGGAAACGGTCGAGCGACCCAAACACGGCTTCGAAGTGCCATTGCGGCAATGGCTTCGTGGACCGTTATGCGACTGGAGCGACGCGTTGCTCGACTCTACCCGTTTGCGACGCGAAGGCTATTTCAACGCCGACCGCATCCAAGCGGTCTGGCAAAAGCACCGCGCCGGAACATACGACGCCAGCGAGCAGCTATGGTGTGTCCTGATGTTCCAGGCGTGGCTTGAGTCGTTCCTGAACGACTGACCGCGGCCCACGGGCTGTCAAACGGTGGATAGCCACGGTTAGAACTCGTCAGGCGCCGGGCACAAACAGCCTGATCGTTTCGATGAAGTCCGACACATGACGTTCGAAGCTGAACAGGCGCTCTGCCCGTGCGCTCGCTGCCGTAGACAGGCGTGCTTGAAACGGGTGATCCATGACGATTTCGGCCACCGCGTCCGCCAACGCTCGCGGATGCGCAAAAGCAGCCGGTTTCAAGCAATCGCCCTGCGGATCATAGACTTGGGTGGATTGCATCGTCGATGGCGTGCCGCCCCATCGCGGGTACGTCTCGTAAGGCTGCCCCGCGGCGACAAGCGTACCGGTTTCACCGCTCTGGATCGTCTCCGCCATGCCATCAACACAAGTCGCGACCACGGGCACACCGAACGCCTGCGCCTCGATGGTTACATTACCGAGCGGCTCCTGTAGGGCCGGGTGCAACAGAACGTCGATAGAGCGATAGAACGCCGGCATGTCGGAGACATGGCCGAGAAAAACAATACGAGAACGCACGCCCAGCGTATCCGCCAAGGCTTCCAACCGGGCCCGATCAGGCCCATTGCCCGCGATATCCATGCTTGCCTCTACGCCATCCGCCTGCAGACAGGCTAGCGCATGGATGGCAAGACAGACACCTTTTTCCGAGGCGAGGCGCGCAGCGACGCCTATCCGCGGAACCGTCGGTCTGTCGACGGGCGGATCGGATAGCGACGCGTTTACAGCAGCCCACACGTCCGGGCGAATTCCTCCCAGACAAACCCTAGCCTGCCCTTCGAAGCCCCACTTGAGTTGCAGCATGCGCATCGACGCGTGCGTATTGCATATCGCGCCCCGTATTTCGCCTACGAAGCGCTCAGCGGCATCGCGCGAGTGCTCAAACCAGCAACCGCCCCCTTCGCGGTAGACCAGTGGCGTTGCGCTATTCCTTGCCGCGGCGGAGACGGCATCGCGCGCGAATCCGCTCCAGGACAGGAGCACGTCCGCCTGCAGCCGCCGGAGGCGGCGTGCCAGCGCTTGCTGACGCAAGAACGCCGGACGACGCGGCAAGCGCAGCCGGCCCGCACGCTTGAAAGACGTGGCCGTACCCACGCAAGGCAGAATATACGGCGCCAAGGCAGGATGCAGACCGCTGCCGTAAACAACGTCGTGGTCGAAAGCAGCCTGGATTCGATCATGGCAGATCAACGAACGAAACTGGTGTTCGACGCCCGCCGGGACATCGAGATTGATCCGGTGCACTATGCGCATCAGCGTATTGCCTCTGGCGGACAACTATCGTGAGTGGCCAACCCGACTAGCCCGCGAGTTCCATGATCGCACGATCAACGTTCGGGCCGTAGTCGTGAAGCGCAAAACGCTCGTTGACATGAGCCAGGCCCGCCCGACTGGCCTGCTGATAACGGGCATCGGACGCAACCAATCCCGCGACGGCAGCAGCAAGGTCTGACGGCGTTGGCGCGCGAGGGGCGAGCAAACTATCGCTTTCTGAGTCATAGACATACGGCGCGCCGATATCGGCCTTGCCACCAAGCTCCTGCGCGTATTCTTCGAGCGACCACGTGGGGCTGACCAGAGCAACATCATGCATCACTGCAGGCAGCGTCTCAGGCAGACCGTCGCTAGCCGTCGCGATTACCGGGCAGCCACGACCCTGGGCCTCGATACTGATTCGGCCAAAGGATTCTCGCAGCGAAGGCACGAGCATCACGTCCATCGCATCATAGAAGGCGGTCATATCGGCCACGGCACCTTCGAAGCGCACGACGCGAGTCAAACCCAGACGATCTGCCTCGTTGCGCAGCGCCGGCTCGTCCTCGCCGGTTCCTGCAATGGCCAAGCACACGTCCAGGGCATGCACATCACGCAACACCTTGAGCACATGCAGCGCGATTCGATGGCCCTTGAGTTCTGTAAGCCGCCCGGCAATTCCAAGCCACAGCTGTCGGTCGCGCGCCACGCCCGCACGCGCCGCACGCAGCGGCAGTACGCCATCAATCGCGCAATACACCCGCGCGGTCGGCCCGGACCACGCCCACCGCAGCGCCAGCATACGCTCCGCGGCATGGCTATTACTGATGACGCCCTGTACGTGACGCAGATACTCATGCGCATGATGACGCTCGGTGCGCCATGCCTGCCCATGCTCGTAGTGTAGAAGGGGTAAACGAGCTCGGCGCGAGATATCCACGATCTCCCGATTGCCTATCGTGTTCCAGCCCAACAACGCCATGGTGTCGCCACGCACCAGCTGAGTTACCGCATTGCGGGCGCGCAGGCCTCGGGCCGCCCTGGGCAGACGCAGACCGTGCCACCAACGAAGGCGGTCGCGCGGCACCACAGCAAATGGCGGTTCGACTATGGACGCGAAACGTGGATGAACGCTCGACCCGACAACCACCGTATCGGTGCGCGCCTGGGCGCGCCGATACGCCGCATATTGCGCAAAGCAGACCTCCGCGCCCCCGATCACGTCCAGATTGAGACGGTAAATCAACGAACCCGGGCAATTGCGCCGCGCCGGGCCCTGAGGTTTATCGATACCTGTGGTGGCGCGTCCCATGCATCACACTCCCAGCGCTTGACTACCTGCGAGCGCCCAACCGCCGTGCTTCGCATACGCCCGCTGCCACCAGACAAGAGAACCGACCGAGCTGACATCGACCGTCATTTATACGACGCACGCTGGCTTGATCGGCTATCAAGATAACCCCGTATCCGGCCAGACCGAACTTGCCATTGCCAGCCGTACTTGAGGCGAAAATGCTCGGGGCCAAAGGCAAAAGGCGCATATCGCAGCCAAGCGCGTAACGCGCCATACCAGTAGCGTAGCGGCACGCCGTATAGATAAGGCCCACGCGGCGTTCGTCCATGGGCGAGCGCCATCGTGCGCCCCCACAGATAGGCGCGAGACCAGACGGCTTCAACACTCAGCTGTTCATGGCGTACCCGGTGCTCCGCCCGAGCGCCAGGCACGAAGACGTACGGATGATGCCCCATACGTGTTAGCCGGCGCTCGAACTCTGTCTCATCGCCCATCAAGCCGTGTGTACCGCCCGGGCCAAGTCGTTCATCGAAGCGATGCTCTGCGATCGCGCTACGGCGGATCATCATGTTTGGCCCGAGCGGCACGCCCGTGGTCAATCCTTCGTCCTGGCGCGGCTCGTAATAGGCAAACATGGGGCTTTGGCGCACGTAGCGCTCGTCCTGGACCCAGGCCGGCGCATCGACCGGGAATACCGGAATGATAGGCCCGCCGAAGATTGCATGATCCGGCCAACGCCCCGCGGCTTCGATGTACGATTGCAGCCAGTCAGGGCCCAGATTGACGTCGTCGTCGATAAAGACGACAAGGCCGTCGTCGATCTGCTCGAGCGCACGATTGAGGGCCCGCGGCTTGCCTGGCTTTGGCTCACTGAGCGCCAACAGCTCAAATCGCCCATCGGCCACAAACCGCGTCAGCACATCCTGCGTGTCATCGGAACTGGCGTTATCAACGGCGATCACGCGCCAGCGCGCGTGATCGAGCCGTTGCTGGCCAAGACATTCGAGCGTGGCCGCCAGCGAATGCGCTCGGTTGTGCGACGCGACTACGACGGTGACGGACGGATGGGTGGCTGAGGACACAGGTTCGGTCGGCATCGTGAACGGTCTGCGGAGTCAAAAATTCAAAGGGTCTGGCGCCGATCCAAGAGATAAACTGCCTTGATGGCACGATCGCCGGTATTGCATCGGCAGTCGCCTGCTGAGACTACCAACCGTCGCGCGCGGGGTGCTATCGTCTGGCTGGTGCCCTGCTTGTTGAAAAAAGCCGAATAAAGCGCCCTTTACTTACCATAATAACAATTCGAGACAGGCAAGAGTTCGTTGGCTAGCACTCCGATACAATCCGCGCCGACAGAAAACGGCGTACAGCCTTGTGATCGCGCGGATCAAGCGCATGCGCCCTCGTGCCGGGTCAGCGTGCTGATGCCGGCCTTCAACGTCGAGCACTATATCGCTGCAGCGATCGAAAGCGTGCTTGCACAAACCTTTACCGATTTCGAGCTTCTGGTCATAGATGACGGCTCGACCGACGCCACGCCTGCTTTAATCGCCGCTTTTGCCAGCGACACGCGTTTACGTGTCGTTACCCATGCAAAAAATCTGGGCCGGCCGGCTGCACGCAATCACGGCATTGATCTCGCCCGCGGCGAATATATCGCCTTCCTCGACGCCGACGATCTGTGCGCGCCGCATCGGCTATATCGCCAAGTTTCGTATCTCGACTCACATGCCGAGATCGCGGGTGTCGGTAGCTGGATGCGTTGCATTGACGCGCGCGGCAATGAATTATCGGGGCAAACCTACTGCCTACCCACCGACTCCGACGAAATTGCCTGTCGCATGATTTATGACTGCGCGCTGGCCCAGGGCTCGATGATGTTGCGCAGGTCGGCGTTCGAACATCACCGCTACGACGAGGCCTTCTGGATCGCACAGGATTACGAGCTGTGGGCCCGCATGATCGCAACGCTCAAGTTCGCCAACCAACCCGAGCCGCTCACCAGCTATCGGCGACACGACAGCCAGGTCTCTGTTACCCATACGCAGGCGCAGCGCGAGGCCGACCTGGCGATTTATCGTCGCCAGCTTGCGGCTCTGGGTGTCCACTATACGGAGTCCGATCTCATCCGCCACGGCTGCCTGTTCAAATACCACGGCCGAGAGCCGGTACTGGCACAGACCGGCGCCCCGCTGGACGTCGATTATCTACGCTGGGCTCGCAACTGGCTTGAGGGTCTGCTGCGCGCGAATGAACGCACAGGTATCTATCCGCAGCCGGCCTTCTCCCGCATGATTGTCCAACGCTGGCTTTTCGTCTGCCGCAAAGCGGCACGAAACAGTGGCTGGTTGCGAGTCGCGGTCGAGTTTTCCAAACTGCCGTTATTGGGTCATACCGTACGGCACGGCCGGCAGCAGCCAACGCGAGCCGCCACGCCAAGCAATTGACCGGGCGCGGGCCATACCGGCTCCGCGGCGCTCCACCATCTGGCAGTTGAGTTCATGAGGCTATTCCGAAAACGCGCCAAGCCGACACCGGCGCCGCGCGCCAGCGCCGAGATCATCCGCGCCTACGAAAACAACGAGAACATCACGCGTGATGAGTGCCGCATCCTCTATGACCTGGTCGACGACCCCTGGGATCTGGGTTCGCAAACGCACTATGAATCCTATGCGCGCCTGATCGAGGTCACCGACAAGTACATCGATTGGGCCAATATCGACTGGGTGGTGGATTACGGCAGCGGCGTAGGCACCTTCACCAAGGCGCTCAAGGATGCCCATCCGCATATCCGCTCGCTCGGCATCGATTTCGACCGTGCGCGCGAAGCCGCCGACCGGCGTTTCGGCAGCGATTTATTCGACGCGTTCTACGAGATGACGCCCGGCATCAGCGAATACGACCTGATGCGCGATGGCCTGCCCGATATCGATCTCGCCCGTACTTGTATCTGCTTCATCAACAGCACGTACTACGTGTTCACCGAGCAACGCCGACGCCAGCGCATCGATCATATGTCGCGCTTGATGGCGCGCTTCGAGGCCCGTGCCCAGGCCGATGCCGTCAAGTACCTGCTGGTGACCGCGAACAATACCGATCGCGCCGCGGTGGACGCGATCGACAAGCGCGGCGCGGAACTCGTTTATCTATCTCGAGATCTCGAACTGGCCAGCCGAATCGCGCAGTTCAACTCGCAATTGCATACCCGCGTCTGGAGACGTTGAGCTTGCCTCAGCGGGCTTGGCCGTCATCGGGCTGGACGTCGCCGAGCCAGGCCTGCCATATCGCCGCGACGGCGCGCCGCTGTTCGGCGTGTTGGCCCTGGCCGGTCATGGCCCGCTGTCGCTGCAAAGACTGCGCATGGACGATTCGCCGATATCGCCGGTAGGCCGAGGTGAGCGTCCTGATATCTTCATAATCCGCTCGTCCGGCAGACTCGTAGGTTTCCAGCACGCGGATCGCATCGGTGAAAATCAATAGCTCCGGACAGTCTGCACCGTAGGCCAGTGCAATGAACTGGGCGATGAATTCGATATCGATCAGGCCGCCCGACATCTGCTTCACATCGAGCCATTCGCCCTGGCTTTCATCCTTGACCCCGCGCATGCGATCGCGCATGTCGCAGACTTCGCGCGCGAGCGCACGCCTGTCACGGCGCTTGGCGAGAACGGCGCGCCGTATCTCGTCGAAGCGTGCCCCCAGGCCCGCATGACCGCTTACCGGACGCGCCCGCACCAGCGCCTGATGCTCCCAGGTCCAGGCATGTTCCTGCTGGTAGCGCTCGAAGGCATCGATATGGGTGACCATCATCCCCGCCTTGCCGCTCGGGCGTAGCCGCATGTCGATCTCGTAGACACGCCCGGCCGCGGTCTGGGTACTCAGCACATGAATCAGGCGCTGGGCCAGACGGGTGAAAAACGCCTGATGCGTAAGCTGGCGGTCGCCGTCCGTCATGGCTTCGGTGGCCCCGTCGTATACGAAAACCAGATCCAGATCGGAGGTATAGCCAAGCTCCAGCCCGCCGAGCTTGCCATAAGCTATGATCGCGAACGGCGCGCGTTCGCCGTCGTCATCGCGCGGGGTACCATAGCGGCGCGTCATCTGGTGCCACGCCATATCCAAAGCCACGTCGAGCACGAGTTCGGCCAGCTCGGTGAGATGATCGGACACGATCATCAGCGGCATGGAATTGCTGACGTCCGCCGCGGCGATCCGCAACGTCGCACTCTGCTTGAACCGACGTAGCGTATCCATGCGCAGTTCGAGATCGTCTGCGTCGATAGCATCCATATCGGCGGCGAGATTGGCCGCCAGTTCGGCACGACGCGGCGGCCGATACAGCTGACGCGGATCCAGCAGGCTGTCCAGCAACGACGGTTGGGCGCGGATACGGCTGGTGATCCACTCACTGGCTGCACACAGCCGCATCAGCGTGGACAGCGCGGCCGGATGTTCCACCAGCAAGGCCATATAGGTGCTGCGGCCGACGATCGCTGCCAGCACGCCGATTGTGCGCGTGATCGCCAGATCCGGATTATCGGCGCGTGCAGCCGCGCCAAACAGCAGCGGAATGAGGCGCGCGATCCAGCGCCGCCCGCGATCCTCTAGTCCCCGATAGAGACTCTGGCCCTGGATATCGGTCAACGCCTCGCGTACGGCAGCGACATTCTCGATGCCGTATTCCGCCAGCAGCGCACGCGCCTGCGCTTCATCGAGATCGCCATCCCAGAACGCGCTGAGGCGCTGGGTTTCCTTATCCGCCGTTGTATCGTCAGCCTGCGGCGAAACGAACACCTGTTCAAACGCCTGATGAACGCCTTCGCGAGTCGCCTGCATCGCCTGGCTGAATGCGCCCCAGCTGTCATAGGCCATCGACTCGGCCAGCGCGGCCCGCTCGTCTTCGTCCTGCGGCAGTTCGTGGGTCTGGCGGTCATCGACCATCTGCAGTCGGTTCTCGGCCCGCCGCAGAAATCGGTAGGCCGTCTCAAGCTCCTGGGCCGTATGCGCGGGTAGATGGCCGTCCCGGGCGAGCCGCCGCAACGTGGGCAACAGCCGCGCATCCTGCAGCGACGGCTCCTGGCCGCCCCGAATCAGCTGAAAGGCCTGCACGATGAATTCGATTTCGCGAATGCCGCCACTGCCGAGCTTTATGTTGTCCTGCAGCTCGGCCTTGACTACCTGGCGGTCGATCAGCGCTTTCATCTCGCGAATCGACTCGAAGGTGCCATAGTCGAGATAACGCCGATATACGAACGGTCGCAGTGCCCGAATCAGGGATTGCCCGCCCGCGAGATCCCCGGCCACCGGGCGTGCCTTGACCCAGGCATAGCGTTCCCACTCGCGGCCGTGCGCCTGATAGTAGTTCTCCATCGCCGTGATGCTCGCGGTCAGTGCCCCGGCATCGCCAAACGGCCGCAGCCGCGTATCAACGCGATACACAAACCCGTCGCGCGTGGACTCATTGAGAATCTGCACCAGGCGACGCGCCACGCGCTTGGTATAACCTTCTGCGTCCAACGGCTTGTCACCGTCGGACTCGCCGGGGCCGCGGTAGGCGAATATCAGATCGATGTCCGACGAGAAATTCAGTTCGCCGCCGCCGAGCTTGCCCATGCCGATGATGATGAGCCGCTGCAACTCACCGTGGGCATCCCGCAATACGCCATGGCGTTGTTGGACCGACTGCTCGGCCGCCACCAGTGCCGCTTCGATACACCGATCGGCCAACAGGGACAGCGCGCTCAGCGTGGCCTCGAGCGTGTCCACGCCGGCCAGATCCCGCCAGGCGATGATCGCCAGGGTTTCGTTTCGGAAGGCCCTCAGCGCAGCGTCAAACGCGCCGCCGGGTTCGGGCTTGGGCGGTTCGGCCACGCATTCTGCATCCGCGTCGTGCAAACGTCCGTTGTCGGCGAGCGCTTGCAGGCGCTGCGGATTTTGCTCGCACCAGCCGTCGAGAAAATGGCTCCGCTGGCGAATACGCGACTCGTTTTCGGGTTGAGGCACCGGCTATGCTCCCAGTCGATCATCAAACAGGGAGCATGGTATCGCTGTTATGCCCCGACGCCAGCCCTGCGTGGCGTACCCGCTCGATACGCCTGCCTGAGTGGCGAGTCCGCAACGCAACCGCGTCTGCCCGATCTGCATGTCGGTTCGAGGCGATCGATGCCGGACACTTCGCGCACCCGAAGCAGCCGCCCCGCCAGCACGCTTTCAGTGCCGTGGCCACCGGCGCAGGCCACAGCGGAAATTCGGCACCGCTCAAGCCGCTTGGTGACAGCATCATCGCCCCTGCTGCGTATACCGTAGCCATAAAAAAGCCCCGCACAAGGCGGGGCCCTTCGTTCACGCAGGGATAGGCATCCCGGACGTGGACCGCATGATTTACATCATGCCGCCCATTCCGCCCATGCCACCCATGCCGCCCATATCCGGGGCACCGCCCTTGTCGTCGTCCTCGGGGACGTCGGTCACGGCGGCTTCGGTCGTCAGCATGAGGCTGGCGATGGAAGCGGCGTTCTGCAGCGCGGTACGGCTGACCTTGGTCGGGTCGAGAATACCCATGGCAACCATGTCGCCGTATTCGCCGGTGGCCGCGTTGTAGCCGTAGTTGCCTTCCTTGGAAAGCACTTCGTTGACCACCACGGACGGCTCGGCGCCGCTGTTGTAGACGATCTGGCGCAGGGGCTCTTCCACCGCGCGACGCAGGATACGGATGCCCGCTTCCTGGTCCGGGTTGTCGCCCTTGGCCTGTTCGATCGCCTTGAGCGTACGCAGCAGGGCCACGCCGCCGCCGGGCACGATGCCTTCTTCGACGGCTGCACGCGTGGCGTGCAGGGCGTCTTCGACACGCGCCTTCTTCTCTTTCATCTCGACTTCGGTGGCCGCACCGACCTTGATCAGTGCCACGCCGCCGGCGAGCTTGGCCACGCGTTCCTGCAGCTTCTCCTTGTCGTAGTCCGAGGAGCTTTCCTCGATCTGCGCACGGATCTGCTTGATACGGGCTTCGATATCGTTGTTGGAACCCGAGCCATCGATGATGGTGGTGTTCTCTTTCGAAATCTGCACCTTCTTGGCTTCGCCCAGATCTTCCAGCGTGGCTTTCTCGAGGCTCATGCCGAGATCTTCCGAGATCAC
>DJIE01000274.1:5658-15614 GCA_002433465.1 Salinisphaera sp. UBA6602 | reverse complement strand
AAGGCCAGCACCAGATAGTAGAACGGGATCGTCTGGGTGAAATCGACCAGGCCGAAACCTTCCGGCGGGGCGATATTGATGATGCCCAGCGAGCCGTGGGTGAGTGCTTCCCACTTGTCGATCATCAGATAGATGATGTAGCCGACACACAGGGTGAAGATGGCGAAATAGTGCTCCTTGAGCCGCAACGACACGATACCCACCACGAACCCGAACACCGCGCCGAACAGCCCGGCCGCGGCGAAAGCGGGCCAGAACGGCCAGCCGTGATCGACGGTCAGAATGGCCACGACATAGGCGCCAATCGCAAAGAAGCCGCCGTGGGCCAGATTGAGCTGGCCGCAGTAGCCGGTGATGATGTTCATGCCGTAGACGGCGATCGCCCAGATGAAGGCCAGCGCCATCACATAGATGTGGTACTCGTTATCGGTGACCAGCGGGAAGACGACCGCCAGGGCCAGCAGCAGCCAGCGCATGGTCGAGCCGAGCAGAAAATCGATTGCACGGTTCATTAGCGCACCCCCTTGGTGAACAGACCGGTCGGCTTGATCGACAGGATCACGACCAGAAGCACGAAGGCGATGACGTCCTTGTAGGTGCTCGACAGATAGAAGCCGCCGAGCGCTTCGGAAAAGCCGATGATCAGGCCGCCGATGATCGCGCCCGGAATACTGCCCATGCCGCCCAGGATGATGATCACGAAGGCCTTGAGCAGCACCAGATGGCCCATGGCCGGATAAACCAGGTTGATCGGCGCGAACAGCCCGGCGGCGACCGCGGCCAGCGCGCCGGCGATGGCGAAGGTCATCATCGCGACGCGGTTGGCATCGATACCCACCAGGAACGCGCCTTCACGGTTCTGGGCCATGGCGACGATGGTCGCGCCGGTCATGGTCTTTTTCAGATACAGATGCAGCGCCCCCATGAGCGAAAACGCCCCGACGATGATCAGCAACCGCTGCGCAGGCAGCGTCAGGCCGCCGATCTGCAGAATCTGGTTATAGGGCGATGCAATACGGCGGAAGTCCGCACCCCAGTACATCTGCACCACCGCCTCGAGAAACAGCAGGATGCCGATCGCCGCGATCTTGTCGTGGATCGGCGGCGCGTTGCGAAGCGGATGAAACACCAGCCGTTCGCAGATCACCGACATGGCGGCCACCACCACCGCGGCGGCGGCGATCGCGACCCAGTAGTTCAGGCCCAGGTCGGCCATGGTGAAATAACAGACGTAGGCGCCAACCATGTACAGCGCGCCGTGGGCGAAGTTGGGCACGTGCAGGATGCCGTAAACCAGCGTCAGCCCCAGGGCGACGAGCCCGTAGATGCTGCCGAGCGTCAGGCCGTTTAGAACCTGCTGAAGGAACAAATCCAAGACGGTCTCTCCCTATTGAGCGAACGAAGGGCAAAAGCCGTACACGGCGAACACGCCGGGCACGAACAACAGAATCAAACCGGCGCTACGCACGACGGCCCGACCAAACCGGCAACAACAAAGGGAGGGTATACAGCGCAGCCTTGCCCCGGCACGAAGCTCGGCTGGGCTGGGCCATGCATTGCTGACCGACACAGGCGTATCGGCAACCGCGTATCGATCCGACGATCGCTCATGCGGTGATCTCCTCCGGTTGTATTTGCCGAATGTCCGGTAGCGTTTTTATGTTTGCGATCTGGGTCGCGTGCCCCGGCGGCATTTTTCTTTTCTACGGCTCAAAGCTGCCACGCCCGCACAGCCCCGTCAACAGCTTAGTGAAACCCCGTTTCACTTGACTGATACAGCAATCGAATACGCCCAAACGTATGAAAGTGGCGATAAAAACCGCAAACGCTTTACGCGTGTGGCCTTGACGATCGAACGTTCGTCCGATGGCTGTTCGTACCGATCTTCAGGCTTAGGACGAAAGCAGCACAATCCCGACCACCGCATCGCTCGCCACCGCGCCTGTCGGGCCGATACCGCGCAATCGGCGCGCACCAAAGTCGATTGGCTGGGCCAGCGGGCATGCAGTCACGGGCGCACGCACAGCGCAAGACGATACCCGTTACGCCCGGCGATCAAACCTCCAGCCACTCTCGCCGCACGCTGTCGTCGGCCTCCAGGTCGGCCGGCGTGCCTTCGAACACGATCCGGCCGTGGCCCATCACATAGACCCGATGCGACACCCGCATGGCGATACTCAAACGCTGTTCGACCAGTAGCACGGAAATGCCCTTGTCGGCGATCGCGAGCAGAAAGTCGCCCACCTGGGAGACAATCTGCGGTGCCAGCCCCTCGGTGGGCTCGTCGATCATGATCAGCTTGGGGTCGCCCATCAGCGTGCGACACATGGTCAGCATCTGTTGCTCGCCGCCAGAGAGCAGATCCGCCTTCACATCGGCGCGCTCGGACAGGCGCGGGAACAGTTCGTAGGCATCCTGTAGCGACCAGCCGGTTTTCGCGCCCACCTTCTTGGCCCCCATTTCGAGGTTTTCCCTGGTGGTGAGCCCGGAAAAGATCAGCCGATCTTCCGGCACGTAGCCGATACCGCGGCGCGCCACCTGGTGCGACTTGAGCCCGGCTACCGATTCGCCATCGAACTCGATCGTGCCGTGCGGCGCGACCAGGCCCATGATCGCCTTGCAGGTGGTCGAACGGCCCACGCCGTTACGCCCGAGCAGGCTCACGATCTCGCCGCGACCCACCTTGAAATCCACACCCTGGAGGACGTGGCTCTTGCCGTAATAGGCATGCAAATCCTTAACTTCCAGCATATTCGCACTCATCACTAATGCGCCTCGCCCAGATAGGCTTCCTGAACCGCCGCGTTGGCGCGGATGGCTTCCGGCGTATCGCTGGCGATAATCTGCCCGTAAACGAGCACGCTGATGCGATCAGCCAGTTCGAATACCACACCCATATCGTGCTCGACCATGAGCAGCGTCTTGTCCTGGGTGACTTCGCTGATCATCGCCATCGTATGGTCGCGCTCGGCCAGGCCCATGCCCGCCGTGGGTTCGTCCAGCAGAATCACGTCCGCGCCGCCGGCAATGGTGGTCCCGATTTCCAGGGTGCGTTGCTCGGCATAGGTCAGCAGCGAGGCCGGCACATCGCGGCGCGCCGACAGACCCAGCCGTTCCAGCCATTGTTCGGCGGCCTCGTTGAGTGCAGTCTGGCGGCCGACCAGATGCCAGAACGAGTACTTGTAGCCCTGGGCCCACAGCAGCGAGCAGCGCAGGTTTTCGAACACGGTCATGTTCTGGAACAGGTTGGTAATCTGAAAACTGCGGCTGAGCCCGCGCCGATTGATCTGATGCGGCGCCAACCCGCTGATGCGCTTGCCGTGCAGCGCGATCTCGCCTTCGCTTGGTGTATAGCGACCGCTGATCAGGTTGAACAAGGTGGACTTGCCGGCCCCGTTCGGTCCGATGATGGCATGCCGCTCCCCCGGGGCCACGGCCAGATCCACGCCGCGAATGATCGGCGTTTCGCCAAAACGCTTGTGCACGTTCGCCAGTTTGAGTGCATCGCTCATGTTTTCGCTCCCGTGGCCTGCATCGATCGGTTCACCCCGGCCCAGCGGGCACGCACCACGCGGGCCGTCGCGAGCACGCCGGCGATGCCCACCGCCAGGCCCAGCAGTGCCACCAGCCACGACCACAGACTCGTGGCGTTGATCTGCATATAGAACAGATCGATCGGGCTGGACGGATCGTAGGCGAGCGACAGCTGATAGCCCATCTCGACCACCGCCACCAGACCGGCGATCGCCAGCAGTGCCGGCAACAGGACCAGCAGATAGGACGGCAAGAGCCGCCAGAGCAGGCCGGCACGCCAGGGCGCGGCATGGGCATAGATCACGCCGGCAATCCCGCCCGGCGCATACATCACCATGAACACGAACATGAGGCCGAAATAAAGGATCCAGCCTTCCGAGAAACCACTCAGCGCGGTATGCATATAGGTCACCAGCACCGCGCCGATGATCGGCCCGAAGAACAGCCCCACCCCGCCGATGAACGTCATCAGCAGCACAGCCCCCGACTGCACCAGCCCCACGTTGGGCGCGGTCATGATCTCGAACATGATCGCGAACAGACCGCCCGCGATACCGGCAAAGAAGCCCGACAGCGAGAACTGGATGAAGCGAGCGATGGTGGTGTTGTAACCCACGAACTGGGCACGCTCGGGGTTGTCGCGTACCGCGTTGGAAATACGCCCGAGCGGCGTCTTGGTGAGCAGATACATCGCCACCGCAGCCATCACCGTCCATGCCCCGATCAGGTAATAGACCTCGATCGACGGCCCGTAGCTGAAGCCGAACAGGGTGACGTCGGTCACGCGATTGCCGGAGATGCCGCTTTCACCGCCGAAGAAGTCGGTGAACATGTTGGCGCTGGACTCGACCATGGAGCCGATGCCCAGCGTGATCATGGCGAACGTCACGCCGGCCCGGCGGGTCGAGATCGAGCCAAAGATGATGCCGAAGGCCAGCCCGCCAACGCCGCCAACCAGCGGCATCAGCTCCAGCGGAAACTGCCAGACCTCATCATTGACGGCACGAATCGCGTGCAGGGTGAAGAACCCGCCCAGACCGAAATACACCGCATGCCCGAAGGAGAGCATGCCCGCCTGGCCCAGGAGCATGTTGTAGGACAGCGCGAAGATGATGAAGACACCCATCTGGCTCATCATCGAAATCGAGCTGCTCGAGGTGAAGATATAGGGCAGCACGACGATCACCAGCGCAAACAGCGCCCAGACGCCGATATGCCATAAAAGCGCCGTGCGCGAAGATTGGGAATGACTCATGACTCGCGCGCCCCCATCAGCCCACGCGGGCGAAAGATCAGAATCAGCACCATCATCAGATAGGGCAGCATCTGGCCGATACGCGACAGATCGATATGGGCCAGCCCACCGGCGATGTTTGCACCGTCAAGCCCCAGCCCGACCGCAGCCAGCAGATCGGCAATGGAATAGTTCAGGCTTACGGCAAAGGTCGTCACCAGGCCGATGATCAGCGAGGCCGCAAGCGCGCCGCCGAGCGATCCCAGACCTCCGAATACGACCACCACGAACACGATCGGCCCCATGGAAAACGCCATGCCCGGTTCGGTGATGTAGTAGTTGCCGGCCATCACCCCGGCCAGCCCCGCCAGGCCGGTACCGAAGGCGAATACCAGCGTAAAGATACGCGGCACGTCGTGGCCGAGCGCGCCCACCATTTCGGGATGCGATAGCGCTGCACGAATGATCATGCCCACACGCGTACGCACCAGCAGCAGATAAATGGCCCCGAACATGGCAATGGCAACGAACAGGATGAACGCGCGATAAGCCGGGAAGCTGGTACCGAACAGCGTGAACAGGGTGAAATCGAGCGACGGCGGAATGGCGTAGTTGACCGGGATCTGGCCCCAGATCAGCACCACCAGCTCATCGATGACGTAGACCAGGCCAAAGGTCAGCAGCAGTTCAGCCACATGCCCATGCTTGTGCACGTTGCGCAGGCCGAAGCGCTCGGTAAGCGCGCCGAGAAACCCCACGAACAGGGGCGCGAGAATCAGCGCCACCCAGAAATTGGTATACGAGCTGATCGTATAGGCGCAGTAGGCGCCGAGCATGTAAAAGCTGGCATGGGCGAAATTGAGCACGCCCATCATGCCGAAGATCAGCGTCAGGCCGCTGGCCAGCATGAACAGCAACATGCCGTAGAGCAGGCCGTTCAAGACCGAAAAAACAATGGATTCGAGCATCACCGGGGACCCCGCGACGGCGAAATGGGAGAGCGTCGGGCGCACGAGGCACCCGGCGCTTGCGCCGGGGCCCCGCCACCGTCATGCCGGCCGGCTGCAAACGCACCGGCCGGCGATCAAGCGTGATCGCAGTCGATCAGCTCGAGGGACGCTTCATTTCGCAGACGCTGTCGACCGCGGTGCTGGCCGCATCGAGCTTGGCGTCCATGACCCAGCCCAGGCCGGTGCCTTCCGAGTCGTACTTGGGATAGTCTTCGGAGAAGGTCGAGATGAACAGCGGCTGGAGCAGCTGATGGTCCTGTTCGCGCATGGTCACCGTGCCGAACGGCGTTTCCATGGTCATGCCTTCCAGCGCCCGGGCCACGGCCAGCGGCTCGGTACTGCCGGCCTTTTCCATGGCTTTTTGCAGCATGTCCATCTGCGTCTTGATACGCAGGTAGTAGAACTCGATACCGTCGTAGCGCTGCTCGAATTCCTCGAGAATTTCACGCAGTTCCGGCGCTTCGTAATCCTCGACCAGATTCTCCTGCCATTCGGTGAGCATCTTCACGTGCTCGGCACCCGCCTTGCCCAGGGCCGTGGGCGTGCCCAGACCGCCGGCATAGTAGGTGAACCAGTCCACATCCAGACCTGCCTGTGCACCGGCCTTGACCAGCAGCGACAGATCGTTACCCCAGTTGCCGCTGATTACCGTATCCGCGCCCGAGGACTGAATCTGGGAAATATACGGCGAAAAGTCCTTCACCTTGCCGACCGGATGCAGCACATCGCCGACGATTTCGATATCCGGACGCTTCTCCTTGAGCATTTCCTTGGCGATACGCGAGATCGCCTGGCCATGCGAATAGTCCATGTTGATCAGGAAGACTTTCTTGATGTCGTCCTGCTCGGCCATGTAGTCGGTGATCGCCTGCAGCTTCATGGCGCTGTTGGCATCGAAACGAAAATGCCAGAACGAGCATTTCTCGCCGGTCAGGGCCGGGTCCACGGCCGCATAGTTCAAAAAGACCATGCGGTTGTCCGGGTTGCGGCGGTTATGCTTTTCCACGCCGTCCACCAGGGCCCCGCCCACGTGCGAGCCGTTGCCCTGGGTGATGTAGTGCACGCCTTCGTCCGCGGCTTCGCGCAGAATCTGCAGCGATTCCTGCGCGCTCGACTTGTTGTCGTAGCCGATGATCTCGACATCCTTGCCGAGGATGCCGCCGTCGGCGTTGATGCGCTCGGCCAGATACTTGAAGTGCTTTAGGCCGGCATCGCCGACGTTGGCGAACGGACCCGAGAGCGGATCGATATAGCCGATCTTGATGGTGTCGTCAGCTGCGCTGCCAAGCGTTGGCACAGCCAGCGCCGCTGCAACCCCTACTGCCGCCACGGCCCGTCGCACGAGCCCCTTGTAGTGCTTCATTGCGTCTCCTCCGGTTTGTTTTAGCGTGGCTTTTGCCACTTGTTATCGATGCCTCGCACATCGTGGAATTGAAACTAGCACCCTCTGATCGGCAACGCCAACAGTATGTGCTGCATACCGCTATTTGCCCGACAACCCAATGCCCGCAACTGCTTGAACGATCGTTCGCAATTTGCTGAAACACAGTTTCATCAACATTGACGCCCCCCGGGCCTTGTGTAGAATTCCACGCGCGATCAAAGGAGATAAAAATGACAACGGCCGCGATTAAACGATTCGACAACCGCACGGTGATCGTCACCGGTGCGGCCAGCGGCATCGGCCGCGCCAGCGCTATTCGCTTTGCCCAGGAGGGCGCCCGCGTGGTGCTTGTGGACCGCGAAGAAACCGCCCTGCAGGCGGTCATGAGCGAGCTTGCCGGTAGCGGTCACGAAATCGCTGCGCTGGATGTTCGCGACGAAGCTGCGGTCACCGCGCTGGCGGATCGGATTGCGGCCGAGCACGGCGCCATCCACGTCCTTTGCAACAATGCCGGCATCGCCGGCGGCGACTATGCCCCGGTGACCGATAACGATCTGGACACCTGGCGCGACGTGGTCGACGTGAATCTATTCGGAACCATGCATTTTACCCGCGCGGTCGGACGTCACATGCGTGATGCCGGCGCAGGCGCGATCGTGAACACCGCTTCGGTGGCAGGGGTGCGCTCGGGCGCAGGCGGCAATGCCTACAGCGCCTCGAAAGCCGCCGTGATCAACCTCACCCAGACCAGCGCCTGCGACCTGGGCCAGTACAACGTCCGTGTGAACGCGGTCTGCCCGGGGCTGGTCAAGACCGGCATGACCAAGTCGGTATTCGACTATGCAGAGGCCAACGACAAGGCCCACAAACTCGGCGCGCGCTGCGAACTGCGTCGCTATGGCCGGCCGGAAGAGCTGGCCGCGGCGATCACGTTTCTTGCCAGCGACGACGCCAGCTTCATTACCGGCCAGGCCCTGCCGGTCGACGGCGGCAATACCGCCTCGCTGAACATGCCGGGCATGAAGGTCTGATCGTGTTTCCCGTCATGTCGCATCGCCTGCAGTTGGCGCCACCGCGGTGGCTCCATACGGGATGGCGATGCGTAAACATCGGTGCCATCATGGCGCCCTTCGCTCGTCGCCGAGTGCGAGTTGCCGTTTCCACCGACGGCGTACGCGCTCACTAGTGGTGCGGCGAGCCAGCCGAGAGCAATAACGATATGAGTGAAGAAACAGAACGCGACGTCATGGAGTACGACGTACTCATCGTGGGCGCGGGCCCCGCGGGCCTGTCGGCCGCCTGCCGTCTCAAGCAGAAAAGTCCGGAACTGGAAGTCTGTATCGTCGAAAAAGGCTCCGAGGTCGGGGCCCATCTGCTGTCTGGCGCGGTCTTCGAGCCGCGCGCGCTCGACGAACTCTTCCCCGACTGGAAGGAAAAAGGCGCGCCGTTGAACGTGCCGGTCACGCGTGACGAAATCTATTTCTTCACCAGTGAAAGCAAGGCCACGAAGATGCCCAACGCCTTCGTGCCGGCACCGATGCACAACGAAGGCAACTATGTCATCTCGCTGGGCCAGCTCGGCCGCTGGCTGGGCGAACAGGCCGAAGCTCTGGGCGTGGAAATCTACCCCGGCTTCGCCGCGCAGACGCCTATCATCGAAGACGGCGTGGTCAAGGGCATCGTTACCGGCGAAATGGGCGTCGGCAAGAACGGCGAACCCAAGGACAGCCATGTCCCTGGCATGGAGCTGCGCGCCAAGTACACCTTCTTCAGCGAGGGCTGCCGTGGCCATATCGGCAAGCAGCTGATTCGCGAATTCGAGCTCGACAAGGACGTCGACCCGCAGCACTACGGCATCGGCCTCAAGGAAATCTGGGAAATCGACCCGGAGAAGCACGAGCCAGGCCTGGTGATTCACGGTGCCGGCTGGCCGATCCATCTGTCCGGCAGCGGCGGCTCCTTCCTGTATCACCTGGAAGACAACCGCGTGGCCGTCGGCCTGATCGTGGATCTGAACTACGAAAACCCCTATCTGTCGCCGTTCAAGGAATTCCAGCGCTTCAAGCACCACCCGAAGATCGCCCAGTATCTGGAAGGCGGCAAGCGCGTATCCTACGGCTCGCGCGCCATCACCAAGGGCGGACTCAATTCGCTGCCGAAGATGACCGTGCCCGGCGCGGTGCTGCTCGGCTGCGATGCCGGCACGCTGAACTTTGCCAAGATCAAGGGCAACCATACGGCCATGAAGTCCGGCATGCTCGCCGCCGAAGCCGCGGCCGAGGCACTGACGGGCGGCGGCGAAGGCCATGATGAGCTCACCGGCTACACCGACGCCTTCAAGGCCAGCTGGGTTTACGAAGAGCTCTATGCCAGCCGCAACTTCGGCGCCTCGCTGCACAAGTTCGGTACTTTCAAGGGCGGCGCGCTCAACTATATCGAGCAGAACTGGTTCAAGGGCAAGGCGCCGTGGAACTTCCACGACACCACGCCCGACTATGCGGCCACCAAGCCGGCCGACCAGTGCACCGAGATCGAGTATCCCAAACCCGACGGCAAGCTATCGTTCGATATCCTGTCGTCGGTGCATCTGTCGAACACCGGCCACGAGGAAGACCAGCCCTGTCACCTCAAGCTGACCGACCCGTCGATCCCGATCGAGCACAATCTGCCCAAGTACGCAGAACCGGCCCAGCGCTACTGCCCGGCGGGCGTATACGAAGTGGTCAACGGCGACGACGGCAAGCCGCGCTTCCAGATCAACTTCGCCAACTGCGTACACTGCAAGACCTGCGAC
>DJIE01000274.1:0-5350 GCA_002433465.1 Salinisphaera sp. UBA6602 | reverse complement strand
CACTGCAAGACCTGCGACATCAAGGATCCGGCACAGAACATCACCTGGGTGCCGCCGGAAGGCGGCGGCGGGCCGAAATATTCGGCGATGTAGGCACGGGCGCTACGGTTTGTTCGTCGAACGATGCCGTGGCGACCGATTGTTTTTAGAGACATAGCGACAAGAGAACCGACACATGAAAGTACTGGTGAGCGTCAAGCGCGCGATCGACTACAACGTGCGCATCCAGATCAAGCCGGACGGCTCCGGCGTCGTCGAGAACGGCGTCAAGCACAGCATGAACCCGTTCGACGAAATCGCCGTCGAACAGGCCATGCGCTGGAAGGAAGCCGGCAGCGCGGATGAAGTCGTGGCCGTGACCATCGGCCCGGAAGCCGCCAAGGAACAGCTGCGCAGCGCGCTGGCCTTCGGCTGCGACCGCGCGATCCACGTCAAGACCGACGAGCCGGTACAGCCGCTCACCGCCGCGCGCGTGTTCGAAGCGCTGGCCAAGAAGGAAGAGCCCAAGGTCTTTCTCATGGGCAAACAGGCCATCGACGACGATTCCAACCAGACCGGCCAGATGACCGCCGCCCTGCTGGAATGGCCGCAGGCGACGTTCGCCTCCGAAATCGAACTCGACGGCGAAACCGCCAAGGTTACCCGCGAGATCGATGCCGGCCTGGAAACGCTGGATATCGACCTGCCCGGCGTGATCACCGCCGATCTGCGCCTGAACGAGCCGCGCTACCTCAAGCTGCCGGACATCATGAAGGCAAAGAAGAAACCGATCGAAGACACCAGCCTCGACGACCTCGGCGTGGAACGCGCCGCGATGCTCGAAACCGTCAAGACCGTGGCCCCGCCGGAGCGTGGCGGCGGCATCAAGGTTGAATCGGTCGACGAACTGGTCAGCAAACTCAAGGAAAAGGGCCTGCTATGAGCAACAAGATTCTGATCATCGCCGACTACCTCAACGGCGAACTCAACCAGTCCACCGCGCGCGCGGTCACCTGCGCCCAGCAGATGAGCCCCACCGCGATCGACGTGCTCGTGCTCTGCGACGACGGCGCCAATATCGCCGCCTCCGCGGCCAACATCGAAGGCGTGACCAAGGTGCTGCAGGCCGATAACGATGCCAACAAGCATCCGACCGCCGCCGCCCTGGCCCCGCAGATCGCCGCCGCCGCACAAAGCGGTGAATACAGCCACGTGCTGGGCCCGAACACCACCTTCGGCAAGGACCTGATGCCGCGCGTGGCTGCCAAGCTGGGTGTGGCCATGATCACCGACATCATGGCCGTGCATTCCGCGCATGAGTTCGATCGCCCGATCTATGCCGGCAACGCGATCATCACGGTGAAGGCACCGGAAGATCAGGTGCTGGTGGCCTCGGTACGCTGTGCCTCCTACCCGGCCGCGGCCGAGGGCGGCAATGCCGAGATCGAAACCCTGAGCCTGGACGCCGAGATTCCGTCGCATACCCGCTTCGTGAACCTCGAACAGGCCAAGAGCGATCGTCCCGATCTGCAGACCGCGCCCAAGGTCATCTCCGGCGGTCGCGGCGTCGGCAGCGAAGAGAACTTCAAGATCATCTACGACTTCGCCGACAAGATCGGCGCCGCCGTGGGTGCTTCGCGTGCCGCCGTCGATGCGGGCTTCGTGCCCAACGACATGCAGGTCGGCCAGACCGGCAAGATCATCTCGCCCGAGCTGTATATGTGCTTCGGCATCTCGGGTGCCATCCAGCATCTGGCCGGCATCAAGGACGCGGGCACGATCGTGGCCATCAACAAGGATGAAGAAGCCCCGATCTTCGAAGTGGCCGATATCGGCCTCGTCGGCGATCTGTTCGAAATCATCCCGGAACTCGACAACGCCGTCAGCTGACCCAAGCGTCCAGCATGGTTTGTCGACCGGTATCCACGGCGCTCATTTGCGGGCGTCGTGGGTACCGGTTTTTTATTGCGCGCGGCATCTGCCGCGAGAGGAGAATATCGTGCAGATCATAGAAAACATAGACGCATTACAGGCGCTGGTCGGCGAGGAAATCGGCGTCAGCGACTGGCTGCTGATCGACCAAGCCCGTATCAACCAGTTTGCCGATGCCACCGAAGATCATCAGTGGATTCATGTCGACGTCGAGCGCGCCAAGCGCGAATCGCCGTTCGGCGCGCCGATCGCGCACGGCTTTCTCACCCTGTCGCTGCTGCCGCAGCTGACCAGCCAGATCCGGCGTATCGAAGGCGTGACCACCACGGTCAACTACGGCCTGGACAAGGTCCGTTTCATCGCCCCCGTGCCGGTCGACTCGAAAGTGCGCGCCCGCCAGAAGCTCGAAGCCGTTGAGCCGCGCGGCGACAACCGCTATATGCTGCACAACACGGTCACCATCGAAATCGAAGGCAGCGACAAGCCGGCCTGTATCGCCCAGTCGCTGTCGCTCATCATTTTCTAATCACGAAGGGATTGCCCCATGGCCCAACCGGAACTCGACAGCGGTCATATCCGCGTCGCCCTCACCGACGGCGTGCTGCGCATGACGATCGACCGCGCCGACAAGCGCAACGCTCTCACCGGCGCGATGTATGCCGACATGCAGCGCGTGGTCGATCACGCCCGCAGCAACGACGAGGTACGCACGTTGCTCATCGATAGCGCCGGCGACATGTTCTGTGCCGGCAACGATATCGGCGATTTCGCCAACGCCACGCCCGAAAGCCGTGCCGAAAGCGGCGGCGGGCCGGCGATGAAGTTCATCAAGGCGCTGATTGCGCTGGACAAGCCGATCCTTATCGCCGTCCAGGGCCAGGCCACCGGTATCGGCACCACCATGCTGCTGCATGCCGACCTCGTCATCGCCAACGAAAGCGCGCGTTTCTATACCGCCTTCATCGATCTCGCCCTGGTCCCGGAAGCCGGCTCCAGCCTGCTGCTGCCGGCGCTGGTCGGACGCCAGAACGCGGCCCGTCTGCTGCTGGCCGGCGATACCGTCGACTCTGAAGAAGCCCTGCGCATGGGCCTGATTGCCTATCGCGTGCCCGATGCCGAACTCGCCGATCGCGCCACGGCGATTGCCGAAAAGCTCGCCGCCAAACCGCCAGAGGCCGTGCGCCTGAGCAAACAACTGCTGCGCCAGGGCATGGGCAGCGACGACCTGGGCGGCCAGATCGAGCGCGAAATCACCCACTTCAGCGAGCGCCTGTTCTCGGACGAAGTGCGCGGCATCATGAACAAATTCCTGCAGCGCAGGAAATAGGGTTTTCGCCCACCTGAGCCACCAAAGCCGCTCCCTTAACGGAGCGGCTTTTTTATAGCGGGAACCGGCTGTGGCAAACTCGGCCGGGTGGATGCGATCCAATCAGATCGCCCACGACTGGAAATTGTCATCCAGTTACGAGAAGCTTGTAAACGCCATCTTTTTCGAATAAGCGCCATGTCTTTCGCCGCCCGAGACGCCCTGGCCTCCGAGCTCACAGCCCTGTTCACGGCCGAGAGCCGGCTGTACCGTCTCGCCGGCAACGCCGGCCTGTCGGCGCTCATGGTCGAACGCTGGCAGGGACAGGAAGCGCTGTCTTCGGTGCATCCCACCCGGATCGTGGTGCTCTCGCCCGATGCCCAGCTTTCGCTCACCGATTTCCTTGGCGAACCGCTGACCCTGATCACCACGCTCGCCGACGGCAGTGACTGTGCGCGCACCGGGCTTGTACGCGACGCCGAGCTGTTGTCCTGCGACGGCGGGCTTGCCCGCTACCGACTGACCACCGTGCCCTGGCTGTGGTATCTCACCATCGGCCGCCACAACCGCGTGTTCCAGGACAAGAGCGTCATCGAGATCGTCGAACAGGTGTTTGCCGACTACGCCGCGATCGCCCACTGGCAGCTCGCCGACGATGTCAGCGAATTCCTGGCCGACACCCGGGCCCGCAGCTATTGCGTCCAGTATCGCGAATCCGATTACGACTTTATCGCTCGACTGCTCGCTGAAGAAGGGCTGGGCTTTCATTTCGTCACCGACGACGAAGCGCCCGCCGGCCACAGCCTCGTGCTGTTCGCCCAGTCTGCCCATCGCCCCGAAGATGCAACCTCCGCCAGCGGACTCGGCGACGCGGGCATTCGTTTTCATCGCGCCGCCAGCCAGGAACCCCAGGACGCCATCCAGCAGTTCGGCGCCACCCGGACGCTGCCCTATGCGCGGCTGTCCGCCACCAGCTTCGACTACAAGCGCAAGGCCAATGCCAGCGCCGGGCTGGCCACCCAGGCCCGCTACGGCGCCGACGACGCCCCCATGCTCGAAGCCTACGACTATGCCGGCCCATATGCCTGGGCCAGCGACGGCGAAGCCGAGCGCTATACCCGCCTGGCCCTGGAAGCCGCCGAAGCCCGCACCAAGACCTGGCACGGCGAGTCCAGCGTACGCACGCTCGCCTGTGGGCATGTGTTCACCCTGACCGAATCCAATCTCGATGCCCTGTCGAGCGCCACCGGCGAGGACGACGAACGCAAACGCCAGTTCCTGGTGCTCGACGTCAGCCATGTCGGCATCAACAACCTGCCCAACGACCTGGCCAAGCGCGTCGAGGCCCGGCTGGGCCGGATACCGGCTGCCCACGGCGAACACACCGATACCGAGCTGCTCGCCCAGGCCAAGAAGACCGGCTATGCCAACCGCTTCGACGCCATCCGTCGCGACGTGCCCTGGCGGCCGGTGCTGGCCGACGACACCGGCCTGCGCTTCAATCCGCGCCCGACCGCCCCGGGGGCCCAGACCGCCACCGTGGTCGGCCCCGACGGCGCGACCGCCCCGGCCGGCGCGGACGCGCTGCATACCGATGCGCTGGGGCGGATCAAGGTACGTTTTCACTGGCAACGTGGCGACACCCCCGACGACCGGCTGAGCTGCTGGATTCGCTGTGCCCAGCGCGACGCCGGGTCCGGCCATGGCCAGCAGTTCATCCCGCGTATCGGCCAGGAAGTGCTGGTACGTTTTCTCGGCGGCGATATCGACCGCCCCGTGATCACCGGCAGCCTCTACAACGGCCAGGGCGAAGCCGGCACCCCGACCACGCCGGGCGGCACCCAGCGTGAAAGCGATACCTCGGCCTATCAGCAAGCCAGCGATCACGCCCCCTCCGCCCAGGGCAACCTGGCCGGCGGCCAGGCCCCGGCCTGGCACGGGGCGGCATCCGCTGATGCCGATCATCGCAATGCCGCGGCCCTGTCCGGCACCAAGACCCAAGAGTTCGGCGGCACCGGGCATAACCAGCTCGTCTTCGACGATACCGATGGCCAACAGCGTATCCAACTGGCCACCACCCAGGCCCATAGCCAGCTCAACCTCGGCCACCTGATCCATCAGGCCGACAACTTC
>DJIE01000101.1:21737-22587 GCA_002433465.1 Salinisphaera sp. UBA6602 | reverse complement strand
TATCCAATCCGGTCGCGACCCAGGCATCGTGGTCGGCCTGCCAGCGTTCGGCATAGCCGCCGACCAGATAGTCCGGCAAATGCGCCAGCAGCCGACGGGCGTCGTTTTGATAGCGTGCCACCAGGCTCGACAGATCCCCGTCGATGCCCGGCGTGCCCAGCCACCAGCTCATCGCATGCTTGAGCAGTCCGATCACGATTCGGTGCAGGGCATACTGATGATCGGTGGCCAGACGATTGTCGAGCGACTCGATCTCGGTGAACAGCGCTTCGCCGCCCAGCCAGGCATCGGCCAGAACGTAGGCGCGCACGGCCGAATCCATGCGCGAGCCGAAGCCGGCCGGCAGCCGGTGCGCGGTGGCGATACCCAGGCGGTCCACCATCTGGTTGGTCAGCAGCGTGGTGATCAGCTCGCGTTTGAGTCGGTGCTGGAGAACAGCGTCCGGAAACTGCTCGACCATGGCGTGCGGAAATCCGGCCTCCAGCAGCTGGGCGAACCAGGGGTCGTCGGGCAGGTCGCTGGCGAGCACGCTGTCGGCCAGGGCGATCTTGCTATACGAAATGAGCACGGCCAGCTCCGGGCGGCTCAGCCCCTGACGATTGCGTGTCCGTTCCTCGATGGTTTCGTCGTCGGGCAGGCGTTCCAGCCGTCGATCAAGCCGGCCTTCGCGTTCGAGCGCACGCATGAAGCTGACCTGCTCGTCGAAGCGGGTCAAACCCTCGGCTTCCATGAGGCTGATCTGCTGGGTCTGCAGATAGTTGGTCGCCAGCACCAGCTCGATCACCTCCGGCGTCATGGACGCCAGCAGCGTGTTGCGATCCTCGCGGGTCAGCGTGGCCGCCGCTTCGAC
>DJIE01000101.1:0-21357 GCA_002433465.1 Salinisphaera sp. UBA6602 | reverse complement strand
GAGTTGTCGATGGCATCGGTATTAAGACGCCCGCCGGCCAGGGCATATTCGATGCGCCCGGCCTGGGTCAGCCCCAGATTGCCGCCCTCGCCCACTGCAGCGCAGCGCAGCTCGTGCCCGTTGACGCGCAGCCCGTCGTTGGCGCGATCGCCCACGTCGGCATGAGATTCGGTGCGCGCTTTCACATAGGTGCCGATACCGCCGTTCCAGAGCAGATCGACCGGCGCCTTGAGAATGCGGTTGATCAGTTCCAGCGGGCTCAGGCGTTTGGCGTCGATATCCAGGGCAGCCCGAGCCTCGTCGGAGAGCTCGACGGTCTTGGCGTTGCGGTCGAACACGCCGCCGCCCGGCGAAATCAGCGTGCTGTCGTAGTCGCTCCAGGCCGACCGCGGCTGCTCGAATAGACGTTTGCGCTCGGCGAAACTCACCGCCGGATCCGGGTTCGGATCGATGAAGATATGCATGTGGTTAAAGGCCGCGACCAGCTTGATCTGCTCGGACAGCAGCATGCCGTTGCCGAACACGTCACCGGCCATATCACCAATGCCCACCACCGTGAACGGCTCGCGCTGGATATCGCGGCCCATTTCCCGGAAATGCCGCTTCACCCCTTCCCAGGCGCCGCGCGCGGTAATGCCCATGGCCTTGTGGTCGTAGCCAGCCGAACCACCCGAGGCAAAGGCATCGTCGAGCCAGAAGCCGTAGGCCTGCGACAGACCGTTGGCGATATCCGAGAACGTGGCCGTGCCCTTGTCGGCGGCGACCACCAGATAGGGGTCGTCGCCGTCGCGACGCACCACGTCCGCAGGCGGCTCGATCGCCGAGCCAACGCGGTTGTCGGTGATATCCAGCAGCCCGCGAATGAATATCTTGTAGCAGGCGATGCCGCGGGCCTGGCGCATCTCGCGGGTTTCGTCGGCCGGCGCGTTCTTGACCACGAACCCGCCCTTGGCGCCGACCGGCACGATGACCGCGTTCTTGACCATCTGCGCCTTCATCAGCCCGAGCACTTCGGTACGGAAATCCTCGCGCCGGTCCGACCAGCGCAGCCCGCCGCGTGCCACCTTGCCACCGCGCAGATGCACGCCTTCGATCTCCGGCGCGTACACGAAGGTTTCGAACATCGGCAGCGGGCGCGGCAGCTCCGGCATCAAGGCTGGGTCGAGCTTGATGCTGACATAGGCCTTGAATGCGCCGTTTTCGTCGCGCTGATAGTAGTTGGTGCGCAGCGCGGCTTTCACCACCCCGTAGAACGCCCGCAGCACACGGTCGGCGTCGAGGCTGGCCACCTCGTCGAGCGCGACATCGATTTCGGCCAGCCGGGCCTCGTCGTCGACCACCGCGCGCGCGGGGTCGAAACGCGCCTCGAACAGCTGCACGAACTGCTCGACCCGATCGGCATGAACGGCCAGCTGCTGCTGGATATAGTCGGGCGAAAACGGCAGCTCGGTCTGCAACAAATAGCGGGTGATGGTGCGCACCAGCACCACCTGGCGCGGGGTGAAGCCGGCGCTCACGATCAGTCGGTTCAGGCCGTCGTTTTCAGCGCTGCCCGAGATGACCGCAGAAAACGCCTCGGCCACGTTGTCGCCGCAGCCGTTCTCGGCCAGCGCCTGGGCATCGGGATGGTCGGCTTCGTATTCGTGAATCCACTGTGGATCCTGGCCGGCGCGTTCCACCCGATAAGGCCGCTGCGTATGTACCGACAGCCCGAAGTTCTCGAGAATCGGCATGGTCGCCGACAGCGGTGTTTCCTCGCCGTTGCCGTACAGCTTGAGCTGGACAGTGTCGGCATCGACGCCCACGACCCGTAACCGCGGCGCCGCTCCCGTGTCCACGCTTGAAAGAAGCATGGCATCGTCGACAGCGGTCTGAGCCGAAAAGCGTTCCCGATAGGCGCTGTCGAAAGCGCGCGCATAGGCCGGCATGATCTGACCGCGGGCCTCAGCGGCGGCCGCAAAACGATCCGGCCAGGCGCGGGTGACGGCGATCAGGCTCTGTTCGAGGCTGCGGGCGTCGGGCGTATCGCCGCTCTCGGCCTCGATCGCTATCTGGTAATGGATTCGCACCAGCGCGCCGCGCAGGAACTGGGCATCCGATTCCTGGGCACGCCCCTGCAGGCTGCGCTCGAGCTCGGCCTGGATCTGTTCGCGCAGGCCGAGCGTGTAGCGTTCACGCGGCACATAGACCAGACAGGAATAGAAACGGGCATAGCGATCGCGGCGCATGAACAGCCGCAGACGCTCTGTTTCGCGCATGCCGAGCACGCCCATGACGGTGTTGTACAACTCCTCCTCGGAGGACTGGAACAACTCGTCGCGGGGGAAGGTTTCCAGGATGTAGCGCAGGCTCTTGGCGCTGTGCGAACGCGGGCGCAGCGCCGCTCGTGCCGCCACGTCGCGCACCTTCTGACGCAGCAGCGGTATCTGGCGCGGGCTCATGGCATAGGCCTCGCCCGAAAAAAGCCCCAGAAAACGATGGGCACCGATCACGTTGCCCATGTCGTCCATGCGCTTGATGGCGATCACGTCCATGGTTTCGGCGTGGTGGATCCACGAACGCCGATTGGCCTTGGCCACCACCAGAATGCGCGCCGACTGACTGTATTTATCCAGCGCCGCGGCCGGAGCGACATAGCCGTCGGGGTCGATATCCTCACGGTCTTCGCGCAGCAGGCCGAGACTGGTGCCGGGTATATCGACCATGGTGTCGGCGTCGTCTTCGCCGATCTGTACTTCGCGCTGGCGATAGCCCAGCAGCGTGAAGTGATCGTCGGCGAGCCAGCGCAGAAAGGCCTGGGTCTGTTCGCATTCGTCGATATCCATGCCGCTGGGCACGGTATCGAGCTCGGCCACGACCTTCTGCAGCTGCCGACGCATCGCCTGCCAGTCGCCGACAACACGGGCCAGGTCGCTGAGGTTGCCACGCACCCGCTCGGTCAGCGCGTCGCGATCGAGCCCCGCGGGGGCCGCGAATTCCAGGCGCAGCAAGGATTCCTCATCGCCGTGTTCGGCGCTGTCGGCCGCGCTGCGAATATCGGTGGGCACACCCTCGGCGTTGCGGCTGACCCGCAGAATGGGGTGCATCATCCAGTCGATATCCGCGCCAGCCTCGCGTACCGCCATGCTCACGGTATCGACGATGAAGGTCATGTCATCGGCGAGCACCAGCAGCGCGGTATCGCAATAACCTTCGCTGCCGTCCAGATTGCGGGCAACGACCGTGAGATCGCGCTTCTGGCGCGGCGCGCACAGCAGCTCGAACTGCTCGCAGACGGCCGCATACAGCGCCTCGACGGATCGGGCCGCCAGCTCGTCGAGGGTGATGCCCTCGAACCAGGCGTCGACGAAGCGCAACAACAGGTCGCGGCGCTCGGCGGGTTCGAAGCTGCTTGCCCGTGCCCGCACATCTGCAACTATCGTGGCTATTGTGCTCATCACCCGCCCTGACCTTCTGCATATGTCGATGCTGTCACCCTAGACCGGGGCATGCAGCATTAACAAGCACTAAGGCGCGTCCCGCGGTGCCGCGCCATAAGACGCGGCCCCACCGGGGCGCACGAGCCGGCGCTTAGCAAGCGCTGGCCGGGGCCGGTGGTGGTCGCGGATTCAGCGGGTATCGGGCTGGTTGTCCGGATCGGCGGCCTGGAACGCGGCCAGCGTCATGCAGGCACGATAGACGCGCCGAATGGTCGGGTAGTCGCTGAGATTGACGTCGTAGCGCTCTGCCATGGATACCTGCGGAACCAGACAGACATCGGCCAGGCTGGGCTTTTCGGTAAAGCAGTAGCTTTGTTCGTCGTGCTCGCGGGCATGATTTGCGAGGATGGATTCCATCGGTGCAAAAGCCTTGTGGATCCAGTGCTCGAACCATTCGCGCCGTTTTTCGTAGGGCACGTTCATGTCGTCGCGCAGATAGCGCAGCACGCGCAGATTATTCAACGGATGGGTATCTGCGATTGCCACCTGGGCGAACGAGCGAATTCGTGCGCGCTCGGCGATATCGCCATGCAACAGCGGCCGTTCAGGATAGCGCTCTTCCAGATACTCTAGAATGGCCGAAGACTGGGAAATGACCAGGTCGTCCTCGGCCCAGAGCGCGGGAATGAGCCCTTGTGGATTGACGTTGAGATAACTCAGTCGATCGCCGCGGGCATGGTCCATGTCGGTAAAGATCGACTTGTAGGACACGCCCTTGTAGTTGAGCGCGATGCGCACGCGATGCGCGGACACACTGCGATTGTGCGTGAACAGTTGAAGCATGCGGATACCGGGCGTTGAGCGTCTTGAGTATTCGCGATTCTAGCAAACAGAGACTGCAACACCGCGCTCTTCATCAAGTAAAACGGATCAGCCCATGAGTCAGGAACTCGACCATACCGGCGTCAGCCGGCGCGAACTCGAACGCAACGTCCTTCTGGTGACCTATGTCCTCTACGGGCTCGGTTTCTTCAACGGCCTCACCGCGGTGGCCGGCGTAATTATCAATCACGTCAAGATGCGTGACTGTCGCGACCCGGTTGCCTACAGCCACCACCGCTGGCTGATGCGCACGTTCTGGTTCACCGTGCTCTGGTCGCTGGTTTGCCTGGTGCTCGTCTACGTCGTGGTCGGCTTTCTGGGCTATGCGATTCTCTGGGTCTGGGGCGTGTATCGCTTCATCCGCGGCGTGCTCGCCTTTGCCGAGCATCGGGCCATGCCCACCGCATGAATACCGCGACCGTCGAACCGGGCGCCAGCGTCACGGCCGGCTATCTCGCCGCGGGCGCCATGGTGGCGGCGCTTTGGCTGGGGGTGGGCATTCTGCTGATCCCGGTGATGGCGGTCATCGCCCTGCTGCACTGGTGGGCCGCCGCCGGGCAGAATGCCCTGCTCGCCTCGCACCATCGCTGGCTGGGCCGCCACCACGCGCTGTCGGCGATCGCTTTGCTGCTGGTTCTGCTGGCGCCACTGGCCGCCCTGCCGACGCTTTTTACCAGCGCCATGACCGTGCTCAATACCCTGGCCTACGCACCCCACCCCGCGCAGACCCTCGCAGCCGCCTGGCCCGAGCTGGGCATCGGCACGCTCATGCTGGCGGTATTCGTTGCAACCGCGGGCTGGCTTCTGGTCACGCTTTGGCTAAGTATTCGGCTGGTACGCCGCTGGCTGCGCTGGGCCGATCGGCGCCCGGCGTAAGAGCTGGCCTTTCGGCCTCAAGGCCCGATTACCTGCAAAGCCGTCGCTGCTGCGGCCGCACGCGTCTCGACACCGAGCTTCGGAAAGATGTGCTCAAGGTGTTTATTCACGGTACGCGGCTTCATATCCAGAATCTCGCCGATATCTCGGTTGGTCTTGCCGCGCGATACCCACAGCAATACTTCGGCCTGGCGCAGCGTCAGCCCGAACCGCTCGACGAAATCGTTGATCGAGGCTTCGTCATCGAATTCCACCAGCGTGAGTATCCAGCCGTCGGCCCCCGCCGGGCCCGCCAGACGAATGGACAGCCGCGCCTGCCCATGGACGATTTCGTACGGGCGTGAAGACGGTTCCGCCTGGCGCAGCCAGCGCAGGAGTGCGCCCGGGAGCGTGCCGGTCTGGGCGTCGTCCAAATAGCGCTGCAAGTACGCCGCCGCTCGCGAGCTGTGCCAGCGCACACAGCCCTCGTCGTCGGCGATGATCGCCGCCCGCCCGCCGGCGTTGACCACCATGTCGGCCCGGCGCTGCGCCTGGGCCCGCTTGAGGTGCGCTTCCACGCGAACGCACACTTCATCCGGCTTGACCGGCTTGGTGACATAGTCGGCCCCGCCGGCCCGAAAGCCCTTGACGATATGTTCGCTTTCGGTGAGCCCGGTCATGAAGATCACGGGCACGCCGACCAGCGATGCATCGGCGTTCATGCGCAGACAGACTTCGAAGCCGTCCATGCCGGGCATGCGCGCATCAAGCAGGACCACGTCGGGCGTGATCATGCGCGCGCGTTCAAGCGCCGAGGGCCCGTCGGTGGCGGCGATCACCGTATAGCCGGCGGCGCCCAGAACCTCGGACAGCAGCGCCAGCATCTGGGGCTGATCGTCGACCACCAGCACCACGCCGCGCACGGCACGCGGCGCGGCCGCGCCGGCATGCGCCGGATCGTCGTATTCGTAAGCCACATTCATGCCTTGTCTCCCTGCTCTGCGATCGAGCCCGATAGCGATGCCGCCAGCCGCCGCAGGCGCTCGAACTCGAAGCCGCGAGCCGCGTCACGCAGCGGCTGCAGCTGCGGCGCGGACTCCGGTTCGAGGCGTTCGATTTCGTCGAGCACCGCCACGACGCCGTCCATGATGCCGGTATCGATCGCTGCCGCCAGACGTCGGACAAGCCGTGGCGGCAAAGCCGCCGCGGGCAACGAACGGGCCTCGACGTCGATGCCAGGCGCGGCCGGTTTTCCCTCGTGCACCCAATCCAGATGCAATAACGTTGCCAGGGTGGCCTGAAGACGCGAGATATCCACCGGCTTGGGCAGGAACGCATCACAACCGGCGGCCTCGCTGCGGGCGACGTCCTCGCCATAGGCATTGGCTGAAACCACCAGAATCGGCGCTTCGCTCAACCCGCGCTCACGCACGATTCGTGCGGTTTCGAAGCCGTCCATACCGGGCATGGCCACATCCATGATGATCGCGTCGCTGCGCTCGGTCGCCAGCCAGTGCAGCGCGCTGGGGCCATCACCGCATTCGTCGATAGCAAAGCCCAGCGGCTCGAGAAAGTCGCGCAGAATCGCGCGCTGGTCGGCCAGGTCGTCGACCAGCAATATATGGCGTCGCGGCCCGCTGTAGCCGGCGACCGTGTGGCCGGCGTTCCGCCCTGCGGCCGCGTCGCCCTTTTTGCGCCGCGCCAGAAACACGCGCAGCGTGAAGTGTGTACCGCCGCCTTCTGCGGCCTTGACGGCGAGTTCACCGCCCATGAACTGGGTCAGCAGCTGGCAGATGGTCAGGCCCAGTCCGGTGCCGCTGGTCAGCCCGCTCAGGTCGGCGTCGAGGCGCTCGAAGGGCAGGAAAATCTGTTCGAGCTTGTCCTCGGCAATACCCGGACCGGTATCGATGACCTCGAATGTGGCGACCTCCCAGGCATAGCCGATACGCAGCCGCACCAAACCGGTGCGGGTGAAGCGGATCGCGTTGCCGACCAGGTTGATCAGGATCTGGCGCAGGCGCTGCTCGTCGCCGCGCACGATCTCCGGGATACGCCCCACCCGCTCGATCCGGAATTCGAGGCCCTTCGCGCGGGCCTGGGGCGCGAACATGGCATCGATCTGCTCCAGCAGCGCTGCGGTATGAATCTCGCCGATATTGAGATTGATGCGTCCGGCCTCGATACGCGCGATATCCAGCAGCCCGTCGACGAGCGCTAGCAGGTGTTCGCCGCTGCGCTGAATCGTGGCCAGCTTCGCGGACTGGGCTGCATCCAGGCGCGTATCCCGCTGCAATAGCTGGGTATAGCCGAGCACGTTGTTGAGCGGCGTACGCAGCTCGTGACTCAGACCCGAAACATAGCGGCTTTTGGCCCGGTTGGCGGCTTCGGCCTCGGTGGTCGCCTTCTGCAGCTTGGCATCGGTTTCCTTATGAGCCCGAATCTCGCGCATGAGCAGCTGGGTCTGGCGGGTGGTTTCCTGTTGGGCCACGGTGCGCGCTTCGCGGGTGAGCACCAGCCACCAGGCGAGCACGCCGGTCAGCGCGGTCATCAGCAAAAAGGTGCGCAGAAAGATATCGAACAAGCGTGCCGTATCGGCCGCCGATACCAGCGGTGCGACCTGGGCATAGACCGCGACCAGCGCGCCGAACACGACCACGCTGAGCAGGCACAGCACCGCGCCGTAGCGCATCAGCCGCGTATACAGATGCGGCAGCAGGGATTTCGGCAGCGCACGGCGAACCACCGCCGCGGCCTGTGCCGAGGCGGTGGCCTGCGGCCGGCAAAGATCACCACAGCGCATGTCGAGACTGCAGCACAACGAACAGATACTGCCGCGATAGGCCGGGCACAGCGCCATGTCATCCGTTTCGAAATGGTTGCCGCACAACACGCAGCGCGCCTGGGCGCTGCCGTCCGGCGCCAGCTGTACCGGCCGCGCCGGGGTGCGGGCGAGGTAGAAGCGCCCGCGCGTGAGCCAGGCGATCAGGGGCGCGGTAACAAATGCGCCGCCCAGGGCCAGCAGCGGCGCGGCCGCGCGTGCCGCATGGCCAAACAGGCCGGTGTAGGCGGCCAGCGACAACCCGCTTGCGAGGGTGAGCGCGCCAATGCCGACCGGGTTGATGTCGTAAAGATGCGCGCGCTTGAACTCGATGCCCTTCGGCGACAGCCCCAGCGGTTTGTTGATGACCAGATCGGCTGCCAACGCACCGATCCAGGCGGCGGCGACGTTCGCGTAGAGCCCGAGCACGCCTTCGATCGCCGAAAACACGCCGACCTCGAGCAGAATCAGTGCGATGAGCACGTTGAACACCAGCCACACGACTCGCCCCGGATGACTGCGCGTGACCCGAGCAAAGAAGTTCGACCAGGCCAGCGACCCGGCATAGGCATTGGTGACGTTGATCTTGATCTGCGACACGATCACGAATGCCACGGTGGCGGCCAGCACCACGCCGGGCGAGTCGAACACATAGCCGAAGGCCACCTGATACATATGGGTCGGTTCGGTCGCCTGATCGAACGGCAGCTGGTGTTGAAGGGCCAGAAATGCCAGCAGCGCCCCACCGAACATCTTCAGCCCCCCGATGACCACCCAACCCGGCCCGGCAGCCACCACCGCAAGCCACCAGCGCGTTCGATTGGCAGGCTTTTTCTCCGGCAGAAAACGCAGGTAATCCACCTGTTCGCCGATCTGGCCGATCAGCGCGAGTGCCACGCTGCAGGCGGCCCCGAATGCACTCCAGCTGAAGCTGCCGTCGTGCTGACGGCCCGTGAAGCCGGCGAAGTCGGTGAAGGTTTCGGGCCGCTTGAGAGCGATCGCGAGGTAAGGCAATACGAGCAGGATCAGCCAGATCGGCTGGGTGAACCACTGCAAGCGGTTGATCGCGGTGATACCGAAGGTCACCAGCGGAATCACGGCCAGCGCACTGATCAGATAAGCCACCGGCAGCGACACCCGGAAATACATCGAGATCGCCTGGCCCATGATGGCCGCTTCGAGGGCGAAGAATAAAAACGTGAAGCTGGCATAGATCAACGACGTGAACGTCGAACCCAGATAGCCGAAGCCTGCGCCGCGGGTGAGCAGGTCGATATCGACGCCGTAGCGGGCGGCGTAATAGCTGATCGGCAGGCCGACCAGAAATATGGCGGTGCAAACCGCGACGATGGCCCAGGCGGCGTTGGTGAAGCCATAGCCCATCATCAGCACCGCGCCGATGGCCTCCAGCGCGAGAAACGAAATGCCGCCCAGCGCGGTGCTGGCGATACGCAGTTCCGACCATTTGCGAAAGCTGCGGGCGGTGAAGCGCAGCGCGTAGTCCTCGAGGGTTTCGTCGCCCACCCAGCGGTTGTAGGCACGACGGATCTTGACGATGCGTTGGGGGCCGTTGTCCATGAAGCAGTCGGTTGGAAAGCGAACGGGCGATTGGGCCCGATGGTAATCACTCGCCCCTGCAGGAAACGGGCCAGCGTCTACGTCGAATGACGTAGGTCGGTGCGTTGATCGGCGTATGGGCGGCTTCGACCGGACACGCCAGTCTGGATAACGAGCGAGGCCGCCGGCATTGGCCCGGACTTTGCAAAGCCGCAGCTATCGCACCCGTTTCGTTATCCAAAGGGAGATTATCGATGAACCTGCATACCCTGAGCCGATCGTGGCTCGCCGGCCTGACCGCGGTGACGCTGGGCGCGTCCGCGCTGTTCGGCACCGCCCATGCGGCAACCCCGCCGACCGACGAGGTCATGACCACCGGTCTGGCCGTCACCGACGACACCGTCAAGGTCGGCATCCTGCATTCGCTGACCGGCACCATGGCGATCAGCGAAACCGGCTCGATTCAGGCCGAAAAGCTCGCCATCAAGCAGATCAACGAACAGGGCGGCATCCTCGGCCGTCAGATCGAATACACCGTCGAGGACGGTGCCAGCGACTGGCCCACCTTCGCCGAAAAAGCCCGCAAGCTGCTCCAGGGCGACAAGGTCGCCACCGTGTTCGGCTGCTGGACCTCGGCCTCGCGCAAGGCGGTACTGCCGGTATTCGAACAGAACAACGGCCTGCTCTACTACCCGACCTTCTATGAAGGGCTGGAACAGTCCAAGAACGTGTTCTATACCGGTCAGGAAGCCACCCAGCAGATTCTGGCCGCGCTCAACTGGGCGAACGAAGAACTCGGCGCCAAGAGTTTCTACCTGGTCGGCTCCGACTATATCTGGCCGCGTACCTCGATGAAGATCGCGCGTACCCATATCGAGAAGCATCTCGGCGGGCGCGTGGTTGGCGAGGACTACTATCCGCTGGGCAACACCCAGTTCGGCTCGCTGATCAACAAGATCAAGCTCAAGCGCCCGGATCTGGTCTTCGCCGCCGTGGTGGGTGGGTCCAACGTGGCCTGGTTCAAGCAGCTCAAGGCCGCCGGCATGACGGCTGATCGTATGCCCATGCTCACCATCTCGGTCACCGAGGACGAGGTGCTGGGTATCGGCAAGCAGAACGTCGAAGGCTTCTACTCGTCGATGAAGTATTTCCAGAGCCTGGATATCCCCTCCAACAAGGAATTCGTGGCGGCATTCAAGAAAGAGTACGGCGACGACGCGGTCATCGGCGACGTGACCGAATCCGCCTATCTCGGCCCGTGGCTGTGGAAGCGCGCGGTGGAAAAGGCCGGCAGTTTCGACGTCGACAAGGTGGTCGCCGCCTCCGACAACATGGAATGGAAAGAAGGCATGCCGCACGGCTACACCAAGGTCGACCCGAACCATCACCTGTGGATGCGTACCCGTATCGGCCAGTGGGGCAGCGACGGCCAGGCCAAGGTGGTCTGGGAGTCCGACGTGATCGAGCCGAACCCGTTCCCGGAAGGCTACTAAGCCAACCCTTAACCGCTACGCGCAATACGCGATTGCCGGGGCCGTGCGGTCCCGGCAATCGTCAAGGGAGCAACCATGGGCGACTTCACCGCACAGGAATTGACCGCAATCTTTGTGATGCAGGGTTTTTCAGGCCTGAGCCTGTTCTGCGTCTTTCTTCTCATGGCCCTGGGGCTGGCGATCATCTTCGGCCAGATGGGCGTGATCAACATGGCCCACGGCGAATTCCTGACGCTGGGCGCCTATATCACCTATCTCGTGTCGTACCAGGCTGCCGAATGGGGCGCGACCGCGCTCACCTGGTACTTCCCGGTCGCCATCGTCGCGGCCTTCATCGGCACGTTCGCGCTCGGCTATCTGGTCGAGCGGTTCATGATCCGCTATCTCTATAACCGACCGCTGGATACGCTGCTGGCGACCTGGGGTCTGGGCCTGATTCTTCAGCAGGTCTTTCGCTCGGTCTTTGGCCCGCGCGAAAAGACCGTGACCATGCCGGACTGGCTGCTGGGTTCCTACCGCGCCACGGACATGATCGATATCCCGCTCAACGGGCTGTTCATCCTGGTGATCACGCTCGTGCTCACGCTTGCCCTGTTCGCGCTGCTGTATCGCTCGCGCTGGGGTATCAAGGTGCGCGCCACCACCCAGAACCGCAGCATGGCCAACGCCGCCGGCATCAATACCGACCGCGTCGATCGCCTGACCTTTGCGCTGGGCTGCGGCATCGCCGGCGTGGCCGGGGCCGCGTTTACCACCATCGCCTCCACCGGGCCGACCACCGGCTCGCTGTATATCGTCGATACCTTCCTCGTGGTCGTGTTCGGCGGCGCGGCCAGTCTGCTGGGCACCGTGGTTTCGGCATTCGGCATCGCCCAGTCGCAGTCGATCCTGTCGTTCTTCTGGTCGGGTTCGATGGCCAAGGTCTTCACCCTGCTCACCGTGGTCGTGATCCTCATGCTGCGTCCGCAGGGCCTGTTTGCCAGCAAGGTGCGCCGCTAGGCGGCCCGGGAGAGTCATCGTGCAACGTTTCATCAAGGCATTCGGCGGCCCGACAGTGCTGATTCAGATCGCGATCATCGCCGCGATTCTGATGGTGCTGCTGCCCGCCACCACCGAAATCTTTCGTCTGAACCTGTTCGGCAAGTACCTGACCTATGCCTTCGTGGCCGTCGGTCTGGTGCTGTGCTGGGGCTATGGCGGCATTCTCAGCCTCGGCCAGGGCGTGTTCTTTGGCCTGGGCGGCTATTGCATGGCCATGTTCCTCAAGCTGGAAGCCTCCACGCCGGAGGCCACAAAGATCCAGACCACGCCGGGCATTCCCGACTTCATGGACTGGAACCAGATCACTGAACTACCCTGGTTCTGGGAGCCCTTCCACAGCTTCGCGTTCACCGTTTTCGCGGTGGTCGCGGTGCCGGCCTTCTTTGCCTGGCTGATCGGCTATGCCATGTTCAAGCGCCGCGTGGGCGGCGTGTACTTTGCCATCATCACCCAGGCGATCGCCGTAATCCTGACCATTCTCATCGTCGGTCAGCAGGGCTATACCGGCGGTATCAACGGCATCACCGACCTGCGCACGCTGCTCGGCTGGGACATCCGGACCGACGGCGCCAAGTACCTCCTCTACTACGCCTGCTGTGTTGCCCTGCTGCTGTGCCTGCTGGTGGGCAACTTCATCATCAACAGCCGCTTCGGGCGTCTGCTCATCGCCATGCGTGACCAGGAAGACCGGGTACGCTTTTCCGGCTACGACGTGGCCAACATGAAGGTGTTCGTGTTCGTCATGGCGTCGGTATTCGCAGCGATTGGCGGCGCCTTCTTCACCCTGCAGGTGGGTTTCATGTCGCCGACCTTCATCGGTGCGGTGGCCTCCATCGAGATGGTGGTGTTCTGCGCGGTGGGCGGGCGCCTGTCGATCGTCGGTGCGGCCTGCGGCGCGTTCATCGTCAGCTGGGCCAAGACGTCGTTGTCCGACAGCTTTCCGCAGATCTGGCCGGTGGTCATGGGCGCGTTGTTCATCGGTGTGGTGATGTTCTTCCCCCGCGGTCTGGCCGGTCTCGTATCGGACTACGGCTCGAAGCTCATGCCCGGGCGTAAATCCCAATCCAAGCCGTCGACCGACAAGCCGGACACGGCCAGCCGGTCGTCTGCCGGTGCCACCCCGCAGGAGCAAGCCTGATGAGCAACGCCATGATTCTCGAGGTCGAGGACCTCGGCGTGTCCTTCGACGGCTTCAAGGCCATCGATGCACTGAATTTCTATGTCGAACGCAACGAGCTGCGGGTGGTCATCGGCCCGAACGGGGCCGGCAAGACCACCCTGCTGGATCTGATCTGCGGCAAGACCCGGGCGACCAGCGGCAAGATCAAGTTCAAGAACAAGGACCTGACCAAGCTCTCGGAGCACCAGATCGTGCATGCCGGGGTCGGTCGCAAGTTCCAGACGCCGTCCATCTACGAAAACCTGACGGTACGCCAGAACCTGGAGCTGTCCTCGCCCGGCGGGCGCACCGTGCTCTCCAGCCTGTTCTTCCGGCGCACGCCCAAGCTTGTCGCCCGTATTCAGGAAATTGCCGAGACCATCTATCTGGTCGACGAACTGGACATGAGTGCCGGCCTGCTCAGCCACGGCCAGAAGCAGTGGCTGGAAATCGGCATGTTGCTCATCCAGGACCCGGAGCTGCTGATGCTCGACGAACCCGTGGCCGGCATGAGCGTGCCCGAGCGTGAGGCGACCGCCGCCCTGCTCAACCGCATCAAGGAAAACCGTGCCGTGATCGTGATCGAACACGACATGGATTTCGTCAAGGACATCGGCCGCAAGGTCACCGTGCTGCATCAGGGCAAGATCCTCGCCGAGGGCCCGATGGAGAAGGTACAGGCCGACGAGCGCGTCATCGAAGTCTATCTAGGCCACTGAGGAAACCATCATGCTCAGCACCCAGGATCTGCGCGTCAGCTACGGCATGAGCGAGGTCATCCACGGTATTTCCTTTAGCGTTGGTGAAACCGAAACCGTTGCCATCATGGGCCGCAACGGCATGGGCAAGACCACGCTGTTCAAGTCACTCATCGGCATCATGCCGGCCGAGGGCACCATTCGCATCGGCGACGAAGATGTGGGCAAGCGTCAGGCCTACGAACGCGTGAAACGCGGGCTGGCCTATGTGCCCCAGGGCCGGCTCGTATTCGGCACGCTCACCGTCGAAGAGAACATCACTGCCGGCCTGGAAGCCACCGGCCGACGCAAGATCCCCGGCGATATCTACGACCTGTTCCCGGTTCTGCGCGATATGCGTCGACGCAAGGCCGGCAATCTGTCCGGCGGCCAGCAACAGCAGCTGGCCATCGCCCGGGCGCTGGCTGCCGACCCCAAGGTGCTGCTGCTCGACGAACCCACCGAAGGCATCCAGCCATCGATCATCAAGGATCTGGCCAAGACGCTCAACGAGATCAAGCGCACACGCCAGATCAGCATCGTGGTGTCCGAACAGGTGTTGAGCTTTGCCACCGCGATCGCCGACCGCATGCTGGTGCTCGACAAGGGCAAGATCGCCCACGAAGCCGCCGGTGCGGATATCGACGCCAAGCAGATCAGTCGGTATCTGACGGTTTGATCGGCCGCGGTAGCGGCGGTTGGAGACGCGTAATCCCTCGCATGAGTGATTCGTTGGGTTCGTCGGTTTAGCGCTACTGCTCGAACCGGCAAACCCGACTAAGCCTGACAGTTGACTTGGCCAGCGAAAGGCGAAACCACACAAGTCGTTCGACGTTCACGAGTTTGTCGTACCTCTTGTTGGCACTGAAGCGCACCCACTACCGGAATCAGGGCTATCGGCTGCGCTGTTGTCGGATTACGCCTTCCGCTAATTCGACCTGCGAAATCTGCGTTCTGAGATAAGAATGCCGGCATCGGCATGCGCTGCGCCCAGGTTGGCCTGCCACAGAACGGCGACGAGAACGTCCTGCTCGGCCGCTCGGGGCGGTACTGCAATGCGCACGGCAATGGCTGCACGGCCCAGAAAGCTACTCAGCTCCGCCCGCTTCGGCAGGCCTCGACATGGTGCATGCGACGGCTCAATCCGTCGGACACCTGGTCACGCCTGCGCGCCTGGGTTACGCATCGGCACCCGCTACCCGTTACGTCATCCGACGTATTGCTGCGAACCCTGCCACATTCAAGACTGATTCCCGACCCGCGCGAGCCGTGCTCGCCCCGCTGAAAACCGTTCGCAGGAGAACAACGCCATGACCGATACGCTCATCAAGGTCGATCTCGACACCCCGGCCACCCAGAACGAGAAGGTGCACAACCGCTGGCATCCGGATATCCCCATGGCCTGCTGGGTGAATCCGGGTGACGATTTCATCCTCGAAACCTACGACTGGACCGCGGGCGCGATCGCCAACGATGACGACGCCTCGGACGTGCGTGACGTCGATCTGTCGACCGTGCATTACCTGTCCGGCCCGGTAGGCGTGAAAGGCGCCGAAGCCGGCGATCTGCTCGTGGTCGACATTCTCGATATCGGCGCCCTGCCCGGCGCCGAATGGGGCTTCAACGGTTTCTTCTCCAAACAGAACGGCGGCGGCTTTCTCACCGAACATTTCCCGCATGCCCAGAAATCGATCTGGGACTTCCACGGCCTGTACACCAGCTCGCGGCACGTACCGGGCGTGAACTTCGCCGGTCTCGTGCATCCGGGCCTGATCGGCTGCCTGCCCAGCCAGGACCTGCTCGATACCTGGAATTCCCGCGAAGCCGACCTGATCGCCACCGATCCCGATCGTGTACCGCCGCTGGCCAACCCGCCGGTGGCCGAAACCGCGCATATGGGCGCGCTCTCGGGCGAAGCCCGCGACAAGGCCGCGGCCGAAGGCGCACGCACAGTGCCGCCGCGCGAGCATGGCGGCAACTGCGATATCAAGGATCTGTCGCGCGGCTCGAAGGTCTATTTCCCGGTCTATGTCGACGGCGCGGGGCTGTCGGTCGGCGATCTGCACTTCAGCCAGGGCGACGGCGAAATCACTTTCTGCGGCGCCATCGAGATGGCAGGCGGCTGGGTGCACATGAAAGTCGAGCTGATCAAGGAGGGCATGAAGAAATACGGGATCAAGAACCCGATCTTCAAACCCAGCCCGATCGTGCCGACCTATAACGACTACCTCATTTTCGAGGGCATCTCGGTCGACGAATCCGGCAAGCAGCATTATCTGGATGCCAACGTCGCCTACCGCCAGGCCTGTCTGAACGCGATCGAATACCTCAAGAAATTCGGCTATTCCGGCGCCCAGGCCTATTCCATTCTCGGCGTAGCACCCGTGCAGGGGCATCTCAGCGGTGTGGTGGACATCCCCAACTCCTGCGCGACGCTGTGGATTCCGTCGGAAATCTTCGACTTCGATATCCAGCCCGGCGCCGACGGGCCGACCAAGTTCCTGGACGGCAGCGTCGACATGCCCATTGCCTACGACCAGTAGGAGGTTCGTCATGCCCATGTACGAATACGCCTGTCACGACTGCGGCACCTTCAGCGCCATGCGTCGCATGGCCGAATGCAGCCAGCCCACCGACTGCCCCGACTGCGGGGCCGCCTCGGCACGCATCATCTCGGCGCCGCGCCTGTCGCTGATCTCAAGCCACGCCCGCGTGGCCCACGAGACCAACGAACGCAGCGCCGACCGGCCGCATACGTCCAAGACCTATGACAAGCGCCATCCGGCCGGCTGTGGCTGTTGTTCGAGCAGCAGCCGCAAGGCCAGCAACACGGGGGCGCCGCCCGCAATCAAGACCAAGACCGGCCCGCGGCCCTGGATGATCAGCCACTAACACTCGCGCGAGCCATAACGAATGCTCCCGGCGGCGTCGACCGTTTGCGAACGGCGGCGTCGCCACCTTTTCAGATCCGCGTCGCCAGAACCGGCGCGGTCAGCCGGAGAACCGAATGCGACACGGAGATATTTCCAGCAGCGCCGATACCGTCGGCGTGGCCGTGGTCAACTACAAGATGCCGCGTCTGCACACCCGTGCCGACGTACTCGACAACGCGAACAGGATCGCGGAAATGATCCAGGGCATGAAGATCGGCCTGCCCGGCATGGACCTGGTCGTCTTCCCCGAATACAGCACCATGGGGATCATGTACGACCCGGACGAAATGATGGAAACCGCCGCCAGTATTCCGGGCGACGAAACCGCGGTATTTTCCGAAGCCTGTCGTCAGGCCAATACCTGGGGCGTGTTCTCGATCACCGGCGAACGCCACGAGGACCACCCCAACAAGGTGCCCTACAACACGCTGATTCTGATCAATAACGAAGGCGAGATCGTCCAGAAGTACCGCAAGTGTATTCCCTGGTGTCCGATCGAGGGCTGGTATCCGGGCGACAAGACCTATGTTGTCGAAGGCCCCAAGGGGCTCAAGATCAGCCTGATCATCTGCGACGACGGCAACTACCCGGAAATCTGGCGCGACTGTGCCATGAAAGGCGCCGAGCTGATCGTGCGCTGCCAGGGCTATATGTACCCGGCCAAGGAACAACAGGTGATGATGTCCAAGTGCATGGCCTGGGCCAACAATTGCTATGTGGCCGTGGCCAACGCCGCCGGCTTCGACGGTGTCTATTCCTATTTCGGCCATTCCTCGGTGATCGGTTTCGACGGCCGCACCCTCGGCGAATGCGGCACCGAGGAAAACGGCATTCAGTATGCCCAGCTTTCGGTATCGGCGATTCGCGATGCCCGCGCCAACGACCAATCGCAGAATCATCTGTTCAAGCTGCTGCATCGCGGCTACAGCGGCACCAATGACTCCGGCGAAGGCGACAAGGGCGTCGCGGACTGCCCGTTCGAGTTCTATCGCACCTGGGTGATGGATGCGAAAAAAGCCCAGGAAGACGTCGAGGCGATGACACGCAGCACGGCAACCACGGCAGACTGCCCGGTCGGCAAACTCTCACACCCGCAGGCCGAAAAAGAAGCTGGCGCCTGAGCCACCGGCAACGGCGACGTGCCGGGGTGAACACCTCGGTACGTTGGCCGAAACACGAGAGGCGTCATGCCGTTCATCAATGACATGCTCGCCGAGCGCAACCAAGCCCCGGCGCCCACCGCAAGCGATGCACAGACCGCATCGCCCAACCGCACATCGCGTTTTCATTTCGAGCCCGCCGTCGTCATGGGCCTGCTACGCGAGCGCATCGTCGGCCAGCCGCAGGCGCTGGATACAGTCGAAGGCGCCCTCAAGATCATCAAGGCCGATATCGGCGATCCCCAGCGACCACTGCATGTCGGCCTGTTGCTCGGCCCAACCGGCGTGGGCAAGACCGAACTCGTGCGTGTGCTTGCCGAGGCGATTCACGGGCGGCGCGATGCCCTGTGTCGTATCGACATGAACACCCTCGCCCAGGAACATTATGCGGCCGCGCTCACCGGCGCGCCGCCGGGCTATGTCGGCAGCAAGGAAGGCACCACCCTGCTCGATCCCGACCGCATTGCCGGCAGCTTCGGCGCACCGGGCATCGTATTGTTCGACGAGATCGAAAAAGCCGGTGCCGAAGTCTCGCGCGCCCTGCTCAACGTCTTCGACAACGGCCAGCTCACCTTGACCTCCGGCGCCAAGACCATCGACTTTCGCAATGCCATGATCTTCATGACCAGCAATCTCGGCGCGCGCGAGATCGAGCGCTACCTGGCACGTCTGAACAGAGGCTGGCAGCGATTATGGCCGACCTCCGAACAGCGCCAGCGTCGCGGTCTGCACGAGATCGTCGACAACGCCCTGCACGCACGCTTCGACCCTGAGTTCGTCAATCGTATCGATACCGTCAGCCTGTTCAACTGGATCGAACAGGACATGCTGGATGGCCTCATCGATATCGAACTGCAGAAGTTGAACAGCCGGTTGGCTCGAATCGGTCGTCGAGCCGAATTGGATCACTCGGCGCGCGCGCTGTTGCACACGGAAGGCTTCGATCGCCGCTACGGCGCCCGCGCCATGGGCCGTGCGTTCCGCCGCAATGTCGAACTGCCATTGGCCGAAGCAATCGCCGACGCAGACCTGCGTAAACGCGACCCTGACGACGTCCAGGTCATGCATGCCCATGTGGACGCACAAGGGCGACTGCATTTCTCGAACGACTGAGTTCAGCCACCGTCGTGCGCCGGCCACGGAACCTGCGCCACGGCACGAAGCATCGGGCGCCCGGCCGCCCTGCTCCTCCGGCCTTCAATTGCGCTCTCGCGATTTCCTGACGGCTATTTATGTCGTGTCTCACCGCTCGGCAAGGTTTCGATGCGTCATTTGACTTATATCAGCGCTTTCGCGCATCGCTATATTAAAAATATATGGCGCATCTCGTGCTTTTTAATCCACGGGGAAACCCGTTTTCGGATACTTGATCCATAAACCCTGTAGGGAGAGATATGAAAAATAAAGTCATGACCACGATGCCCTGCCTTGTGGCATCGTTAATCTGCGGAGCAAGCCCGCTCGCATTCGCACAAATGGCCGACGAATCGACCCGCAGTGCGCCCAACAGCGATTCACCCTCGCAAGTCCAGTACGAGTCGAGCGAGCCCTCTGGTACGGCAGACAAGATCTATGGCTCGGTCGGCCTGGACTTTGCCTCGCACTTCGTTTCCTACGGCGGTGACGTCTGGGGCGGCGGGCATGACTTTTACGGGTCGCAGTCCACCAAATTCGCCTATATCGACCTCGGCGCCGATCTGCCGAACGGGTTTGCGCTGACCTTCGGCGCATGGAGCGATATCAACAACAACGCCGACGAAGACACCATCGGCGGCAACATTCAGGAAATCGACGTCTACGGCGGTCTGACCTATACCACAGGTGCTGTAACCCTGGGCGCGATCTACCAGCAGTGGTACTACGGCGGCGACACCGAGCGTGTGCTGGATCTGAGCGTCGGTTATGACGACAGCGCCTTGTGGGGCGGCGACTTCGCGCTCAACCCGAGCTTTCTGACCCATATCCGTGTGAACGGGCAGGAAGGCCAGGACGATGGTGCTGTCTTCGTTGGCGCCATCGAACCGGCGTTCGATGTTGTAGACAGTCCCACCACCCCGGTCAGCCTGTCCATTCCGGTGAGCGTCGGCTTCATGACCGACGACTTCCAGGGTGGCGACAGCGGTTTCGGCTATGCCTCGATCGGCGCCACGGCGAGCCTGGGCCTGGGCTTCATCCCGGCCGGCTACGGCGACTGGTCGCTCGCGGTCAACACGACCTATTACCACACCGACGAAGACGTGATTCCGGGCAACCCGGAAGACGATTTCCTGACCGGCACGGTCAGCATCGGCATGGCGTTCTAAGCCTGATCCGCGCGGCAGCCGGCCGTTACGGCCGGCTGCCCGCAACGTCAAAACGCCGATACGCGGTCGCCAACAGCCCACCACCGGCCCCGTACCCGCACGCAGCACCGACGCCCAACCGCGTATTCAGCCGCCCGCGATTTCGCCGATACATCGCTATACCAGCGCTGGGCACGCGCTGTGCGCATGCTGCGCTGTGTTAACGTCCACTCTTCGATTTTTAAGCGGGCATACCATCGGTTGACCACGTTCGACCGTCGCCGAGGCGCGTTCCGACTCGCCAGACGTGCACGAGAACGGTTCGAGCGGATGCCCCGAAATGATGGTCAACGCGCCATCGAGTTCACTGGAGGGCAAACGATGGCCCAAGTCACAGTGGGCGGCCTGAGCGATCCGGCCCGCCTAGCCACGGATTTCGAACAGGTTCTGGAACGCCTTGAAGCGGCCCGTTCTTTTGGCAAGGCGATGCAGCAGCAGCAGTTGCTGGCACGCGCCCAGAAGCTGCTGCGCACGCCCGAAGGTGTGGCACATCTCTATGGTTTCGCGCCGCGCTTCGATGCGGCGGGGGTGTTTGCCAACGGCGATTGGGAACAGCCCGAAGCCCTGCAGCCGGCGCTGGTGAGCACCACGTTACGGGCCGGCGGCGTGAACGCCACGCTGGAATGCCTGAGCGAGCTGCGCATGCTGGCCATCGCCGAGCATGCGATCGAATCGCCCGGCATGACCGGCGATGAGGCACGTCGCTTTCTTCAGCAGATCATGGCGAGCAACCTCGACCTGCTGTTCCCGGTGGCGACCGAAGAAACGCGCGAAGCCGATCCGGCAGCGGCCGAACGGGTGCAGAACCTGTTCGAATTCATCCTCGACCGGCTGGGTGCGGCAGCGATCCTGGATGCTCTCGTCCACGAGGCTGAACGGGTGCTTTTACAGCGCCCGATCATGGTTCAGCGCGTCGAAGCCCTGCTGCGTGCTGCCGATCGCGCGACCACCGAGCTTGCGA
>DJIE01000185.1 GCA_002433465.1 Salinisphaera sp. UBA6602 | reverse complement strand
CCCGACCGGGATCGACATCCGCGAGGGCCTCCAGTACGAATGCATCAACTGCGGTGCCTGTGCCGATGCCTGCGATACCGTGATGGACCGCATGAACTACCCGCGCGGGCTGATTCGCTACACCAGCGAGAACGCACTCGAAGGCAAGCGCTCGTCGCTGCTGCGCCCGCGCGTGCTCGTCTATGCCGCCCTGCTGGTCGTGCTCGCCTCGGCCTTCGTGCTGGGCATCGGCCTGCGCAATCCGCTGCGCATGGATATCCTGCCCGACCGCAACGCCCTTTATCGCGTAGTCGACGATACTCATGTGGAGAACGTCTACACCATCAAGCTCATGAACATGAGCCAGGAGCCGCGTCTGTATCGTGTCGAGGTCGAAGGCAACAACGCCTACTCGGTCGATACCGATCCGGAACGCGTGCGCGTTGCCCCGGGCGAAGTCCGCAACCTGCCCGCGCGTGTTGTCGTCGACAGCCGTGATGTCCAGGGTGGCGGGCATGACATCGTTTTGCGTGCGTATAGCGTCGATGGCCAGGTATCGGTCAGCGAGACCACGCGCTTTCATATGCCGATCAACCGGTGAATACCATGTCGATGACCCAAACCACCCGCCCCTGGTATCGCCACGTCTGGCCGTGGGCGCTGATGGCACCGCCGGTGGCCTCGGTGGTGTTCTGGGTGGTCATCATTACCACCATGGCCGGGCCGCCTGACCTGGTGGTGGAGGACTATGCCAAGGTCGCGCTGACCTATACGGAAGACGCCACCGCGCGCGAGGCCGCCGAACGGTTGCAGCTTAGCGCCAACGCCCAGGTCGATCGCAATACCGGTCGGGTCAGCCTGCGGGTGGACGGCTTCGAGGATGCGCCGGCGACCCTGCGTCTGGCGCTGGTGCATGCCACCCGTGCCAGCGGCGATCAGACCATCGAACTCAAACGCAACAGCGCGGGTATCTACCACGGCAGCACGGGTGCGCGCATTGTCGGCGATCGCGAGCTGCGGCTCGCGCCGGCCAACGGCGCCTGGATCGTGACCGGTCAGCTCGATGCCGACCATGCCAGCGTGCGCTTGGCCCCACACGGTGGAGTCGATAGCGCGTGAGCGACGGCGCTGGCCATTGCTATCACTGTGGCGAGGCCTTGCCGAAAGGGCCGGTGCGCCGTGTTGCGATCGCCGGCGTCGACCAGCCCATGTGCTGTGCCGGCTGCGAGGCGGTGGCCCGGTTGATCGACGAAGGCGGGCTGGGCGAGTTCTATCGTTTTCGCAGCGAATACGCGCCCACCCCCGATAGCGCGCTGGCACAGGACGACGAATGGAACGCCTACGATCGCGAAAGCGTAGGCGAAAACTACGTGCGCACGCTCGACAACGGCCTGTGCGAAGCCGTTCTGATGCTGGAAAACATCACCTGCGCGGCCTGCAGCTGGCTGATCGAGCGCGTGCTTGTCGACGAGGCCGGCGTCGAACTCATTCAGGTCAATCCGGCCACCGGTCGCGCGATTCTGCGCTGGCAGCGCCAGACCGTTGCCCTGTCGACGCTGTTGCGGCGCATCGCACAGCTGGGCTATCGCCCGCATCTGCTCAGCGCCGACCAGGCCGTACCGCTGTTCACCCGGGAACGCCGGGCCGCGCTCAAGCGCCTGATCGTGGCCGGCCTGGGCATGATGCAGGTCATGATGTATGCCGTCGCGCTCTATGCGGGGGCGATCTATCACGACATGGACGCCGATATCGCGCTGTTTCTGCGCGGGGTAAGCCTCATCGTGGCCACGCCGGTGCTGCTGTATTCGGGCATGCCGTTTCTGCGCGGCGCCTGGCGCGACCTGCGCGCGCGCCGGCCGGGCATGGATGTGCCCGTCAGCCTGGCGATTGGCGGCGCCTATGTCGCCAGCGTCTATCATTTCTTCACCGGCGGCGAGATCTATTTCGACTCGGTGACGATGTTCGTCTTCTTTCTTACCACCGCGCGTTTTCTGGAAATGACTGCGCGCCACCGCGCCGCGATGGCGACCGGCGACAGCGCCCGTGCCCTGCCGGCCACCGCGCGTCGGATCGGCGCCCAGGGCGACACGGAAACCGTGCCGCTGGCCGAGCTGCGCGCGGGCGATCATGTCCGCGTGCCGGCCGGCGCGGTCGTACCCGGGGACGGGCGCATCCTCGCCGGCGAGAGCACATTCGACGAATCACTGCTGTCCGGCGAGTTCATGCCAGCGCGCCACGGCGTCGACGAAACCGCCATCGCGGGCAGCCTCAATCTGGGCGCGAGCGTGGATGTCGAGCTTGAACGCATCGGCCAGAACACGCTCGTGGCCGGTATCGTGCGCCTGCTGGAACGCGCCCAGAGCGAGCGCCCGCGACTGGCCCTGCTCGCCGACCGTATCGCCGGCGTATTCGTTTCGGCCGTGTTGGTGCTGGCCAGCGCCACCGGGTTTTACTGGTGGCAAACAGCACCCGACCAGGTCCTGCCCATCGTGCTGTCGGTGCTGGTCGTAACCTGCCCCTGTGCGCTGTCTCTGGCCACGCCCACGGCGCTGGTGGCGGGTACGGCATCGCTGGCACGCCGCGGCCTGCTCGTGGCCCGCGCCGGCGCGCTGCAGACGCTGGCCAATGCCGACCATCTCATTCTCGACAAGACCGGCACGCTCACCGAGGCGCGCCTCGGCATCGAACACGTCGAATGCCTGGGCAGCGACTACGACGATGCCTACTGTCGCCGTCTTGCCGCCGCGCTGCAGGCCCACTCGACCCACCCGATCGCCCGCGCCTTCGAACAGGACGGCCGCGATTCGCTGCTCGCCGAGGACGTTCAGGAACACCCCGGCCACGGCATCGAAGGCACCGTGGACGGACATCGCCTGCGGCTGGGGCAACCGGCCTGGCTGGGCCTGCCTGAACAGGCCGACGACGGCGGCACGCCGATCGTGCTGGAAATCGATTCGCACCCGGCGGCGCGCTTCATCCTGCACGACACGCCACGCCCGCAGGCTGAAGAGGCGCTGGCCGCGCTGCGCGAGTTCGGCCTGAGCCTGGAAATCGCCAGCGGCGACAGCCCCGGCGCGGTCGCGGCCATGGCCCGGCGCATGGGCGTGGACAGCTGGCACGCCCGCATGACGCCTGAAGATAAGCTCGCGCGGCTTCGCAGCCTGCAGGCCGAAGGCAAGCGGGTGGTCATGGTCGGCGACGGCATCAACGATGCGCCCGTGCTCGGTGGTGCCGATGTGTCGGTAGCCATGGGCAGCGGCTCGGTGCTGGCCCAGGCCCAGGCCGACATGCTGCTCACCCGCGCCGAACTCGGCGATCTGGCCAGCGGCATCCGCATGGCACGTCGCACCATGCGCGTCGTGCGTCAGAATCTGGCCTGGGCGGCCTGCTACAACCTGGTCGCCCTGCCCCTGGCAGCCGCGGGTATGGTGGCGCCGTGGATGGCCGCACTGGGCATGTCGGCCAGTTCGCTGCTGGTGGTCGCCAACGCTGCCCGCCTTGCCCGTGCCGACCAGCAACCCCCCGTCGTGGCCAGCGAGCGGCTGCGCCCGGCAGCCGTGCCGGCGGTGTCGACATGACCATCGTACTCGTGCTGCTGCCCTTGACGCTGCTGCTGGTCGGCATCGCCGTTTGGGCCTTCTTCTGGGCCGTCGGCGACGGCCAGTTCGACGATATGGACAGTCCGGCCTACCGGATTCTGCTGGACGACGACGACTGGTCGACCGGCGCGGACCAGGATCAGCCCACCGACGGTGGCGGCGATAGGCAAGCTGAAGAGCATGCCGACGCCGACGATGGCGTCCAGCCGCCGGAGCGCCGGCGATGAACGCGGACGGGCTCACCTTCGCTGCGGCCCTAGTCGCCGGTCTGGTCGGCAGCTCCCACTGTATTGCCATGTGCGGCGGCATCGCCCTGGCCTTCGGCGCGCAGAGCCGGCGTCGGCCGATCGTTTCCGCCCTGCTCTACAACAGCGGCCGCATCACCAGCTATGCCATCGCCGGCGCGCTGGCCGGGGGCCTGGGCGTCGGCCTGGGTCAGCTGCTCGACCCACAGCTGCTGATCGTCGTGCTGCGCGCGCTTGCGGGCGCGATGCTGGTCGCCATCGGCCTGCAGATCGCACTGAACTGGCGTCTGCTGCGGCCTATCGAGAATCTCGGCTTTCGCCTGTGGCAGCGCGTCTCGCCGGCTGCGCGATCGCTGATCGGTCGACGCGGCGCGCTGCCCGCGCTCTTGCTCGGCGGGCTCTGGGGCTGGCTGCCCTGTGGCCTGGTCTATTCCATTCTCGTGGCGGCGACATTCAGCGGCGGGAGTCTGCAAGGCGCCGGGCTCATGCTCGCCTTCGGGCTGGGCACCGCACCGGCACTGATTGCCACCGGGACCGCCGCATCGCGGCTGCAACGACTCACTCGCCGGCCCGCGTTCCGTCGTGCCGGCGGTGCGTTCGTGGTGGTGCTGGGTCTGCTGACCGCGCTCATGCCCTGGCTGATGCACCACGCACCGGCCGGCGGTTATCTCAACATGCTCGGCCTGTGCGGGCCGGGCGAAACGCTTTTGTGAGGCTGGGTTCGCCTCGTCGTGCCCAGGCTGATGTTTTCACCCACCTGTAAAAAGGAAACGACAATGATGAAGAAACTTCTGGCTGCAAGCGCGCTGACCGCGTTCGGTGCCGTATTCATGGCCGGCCCGGCGGCCGCGGCCGATAGCTGCGAGCTGTCGATCAGCGGCAACGATCAGATGCAGTTCAACAAATCCGAGCTCGTGGTCCCGGCCGACTGCGACGAAGTCACGCTTACCCTTGAGCATACCGGCAAGATGCCGGTGGCCCAGATGGGCCACAACTGGGTGCTGTCCAAGGAAGCCGACAAGCAGGCGATCACGTCCGAAGGCATGCAGGCCGGTCTGGACAACGAGTACCTGCCCGACGATGACAAGATCATCGCCCATACCGATCTGATCGGCGGCGGCGAATCGTCGAGCGTTACGTTCAGCACCGCGGACCTCGAAGCCGGTGGTGACTACAGCTACTACTGCACCTTCCCGGGCCACAGCTCGATGATGCACGGCAAGCTGATCGTCAAGTAAGCGAGCTGCGATCATCGCATTCGGGCCACGCGGCGTTTGTCGCGTGGCCTTTTTTATGGAATTCGAATGCAGCGCAATATTCTCGGTTTTGGCCGCGACGACGAAGGCGACTGGGTCGCGCGGCTGGCCTGCGGCCATAATCGCCATGTGCGCCATCGCCCGCCGTTCATCAACCGGCCCTGGGTCGTACACGCTGCGGGCCGTGCCTCCTGGCTGGGCCGCTCCTTCGACTGCCTGCGCTGCGATCGCCTGGAATGGCCGAGTCGCATCCTGCAGCATCGTCCACCGGATCGCTGTATCGGACTGGGCTTTGCCCGCACGGATCGATTCGACGACCCCGGCGCCGCCTCCGGCAACTGGCGAACGCTCGAACTCAGTCAGGGTCATGCCACGCTGTGCATCGATGCGCTGCATGTCGAGCGGCCGATGACGCCGGGCGAAGCGGTCCCGATTCCCCCGAACGTGGCGTTTCGCCTACAGGTCGAGGGCCAGGCGCAGGCATGCATTCGAACCTATCGGTTGATCTGAGCGCTGACGTGGGGCAAAAAAACCGGCGCCCCGAAGGGCGCCGGCGATCGTCCATCAACGAGCTCGGTCACTAGCCTTCGCCCGGCGCATAGATTTCGGGCACGTCCTCACCCTTGACTTGCAAAAACCCGGCAAGGCCGCGTTCCATACGGCTTAGGGCATGGTCCACGAGCACGTACTTGCCCGGCACTTCCAGCTCGAAATCCACGATCGTGGCACCGCCCGGCGGCACGCTGATGGTCTGGATATGTTCGGCCGGCGCGCTGGTCGTGCCGCCCCAGGCATAAGCCTTGTCGAACATCTCGCCAATCACGTGGAACGACGATGTCGCGTTCGGGCCACCCACGCCGAAGAAGATACGCACGCTTTCACCCACCTTGGCCTTGAGCGGATGCTGCTCGGTCAACGCGCCCACCGCGCCGTTGAACACGTAGTACTCAGGCTTCTCATCCAGCAGCTTGCGCACGTCGAAGGACTGCTCGCCGTGCTGGCCGTAGGCCTGGGTGGTGTAGATCTCGCCCTGCATCACATAGAACTCGTGATCCACCGGCGGCAGACCGCCTTCCGGCTCGACGAGAATCATGCCGTACATGCCGTTGGCGATATGGTGGGCGACCATCGGCGTGGCACAGTGATAGACATACAGCCCCGGCTTGATGGCCTTGAACGACAGGCTCTTCTGCCCGCCCGGCGGTACCTGTAGCACGCTCGCGCCGCCGCCCGGACCGGTCACGGCATGAAAATCCACCGAGTGGATCATGGTGCTGTCTTCGGCATTGCGCAGGGTCAGATCCACCGTATCGCCTTCTCGCACGCGCAGCATCGGCCCCGGCACCTGACCATCGAACGTCCAGTAGCGATAGCTCGTGCCGTCGGCAAGGCGTGCCTGTTTTTCCACCGTCTCCATATCCACGCGGATCGTCTTGGGCTCGCGATCGCCGATCGGCGCCGGCAGATCGGCCGGGTCACGGCTGATATCGGCCAGCGAATCCGCCTGCGCATCCGTGTCGCTTTCACCGACGATCAGCTTGCCTTCCATGCCGGCGGCGCGGTGGCCCGGGATGCTGCAGAAATAGGCGAACTGGCCGGATTCGCTCGCCCGGAATACGAAAACAGAACTCGAATCCCGACCGACGACCTCATCCGACTTTGCCGAAAACGCCGGAATCGCCACGTCGTGCAAGGCGCCGTCGCCGTTGATGAGCGTTAGCTGCACGACCGCATCTTTCGGAATCTTGATTTTCGGATTGATCTGGCCGTCGATGGTGCCGCCGACGCCCTTGAAATACATTCCCTCTTCGCCGATGCCGGTCTTCAATGTGATCGAGACATCCGGTCTCGAACTCACCCCTTCGGCGATATTCGTTTGCGACGCATGCGCGGCCGACAAGGCCGTGCCCAACAACAGCACGCCTAACAGACTGATCCAACGCCTCGTTTTCATGGAAGCTCTCCCTGCTACCTGTAATCGATCGTTGGAGCATAGGCAGGTGCGAGCCACCGGGCTTTGATATCAGTCAAAATGAGACGTTTTTTTGGGTAATCCTCGTGACTGGCGAAAAAAACCTATCCGAAAGTACGGTGCAACAGCGGAACCGCAATGTAATCGCAAGCGTTTCGGCCGACGGCGTAACAGAAAATTTCCAGAATGCGCCGCGTCCGTGCGGCTGACCGACATGGATCGAGATACTTCTCGATTCTGTGCAGAGTTAAGCATGCGGCTTGAACACGAGCTCATCCAGCCTTCGCGCGATCGGCGTTTTGTATTATTCGCGTTTCTTCGCGTTCATTGGTAGACAACCTGCTTGCTTGAGAACCGCCTGCTGCGTTGCCTACATAAGCAAGAAATCATCGATCCGCCGATTACGCCGATGTATTCATTCAGCCACGTTGGGCGATCGACTGCGTTTACACGTTGGCTTGGTTGGCACTTGCGGTAAGAAACCTCCACACATCGACGCAGATCGCACAGATCAAAGACAGGAGATCGTGATCGTTCGCTTTCGCCTGGCGCATGCGCCGGCGCTCTTCCTCATCTTTGTAATCTGCGAAATCTGCGGTTGCTCTTGAAGAAAGTAGCCGTCACATGACCGATTGCCGGACTGCGCACACATCGCGCCGTGTCTAGGCGCTGTCGTTAGCCTGTGGCGCATACCTACCCGCCACAGCCGGTATCCCAAACGGCGCGCAGTTTGCGTATACGCGATCCGCCCCTCAGGCGAAAAGCCCATAGGGGCTGTGGCTGAGCGCGACGCTGACGATGTAGGCGAAAACCATCAGCGCTGCCCCGCAGGCGACGATACGAATCGTTTTCGTCGGCCCGCGCTTGAGCCCGATCGTACCCAGCGCGATATAAAGCACAAGCGCGAGCACCTTCGCGGTCAGCCAGGGTTGCGCACCGGGGTACTGGCCGAGTAACACAGCCAGGCCCACCGCACTGCCCAGCAGCACCGTGTCGACACAGTGCGGGAGCACCCGCACCCAGCGTCGGGTCAATCGCGCCGGCGCGAACACCATCCAGCCCGCACGCACTATAAAAAGAGTCAACGTCGCGGCAACGCTGCCGACGTGCAGCGTCTTCAAAACCACATAGAGCGTTTCCATGGACACCGGTCGGCTCGCCTAGCCGGGCTGGCCATCCAGGCGCGGACGACAATAAATCCGCCCGTAGCGAATCGCCCAGGGCAGTATCGCTTCGAACCACGCGCCGATAGCCACGAACAAGAACAGCCAGCGCAGGTGGCCGGCCGTTACCTCTGCCAGAAGCCGTGCGACTACCGCCAGCTGAAGGATGAGAAAACACAGCACGCTGAGATTATCCATTTCCAGGCGCCGGCCGGAATGACCAAGGCTCACGCGGGTGACCATGGCGAACACCATGCTCGTGGCCAGCCCCATGCCCAGGGCATGGGTCGGTGCAAGGCCCAGCACCGCGCCATAGCCGGCGAAAAGCGCGAGGCTCTGCACGGCCGATAGCACCGCAGCGATTGGCAACCAGGCAAACGCCATATGCAGCGACCAGAGCAGCGGCACATGCGAGGCTGCCCAGCCACGCCAGCGAAGCGCGTGCCAGCCGGTAATCAACGCCAGCGGCAGGTCCACCGTGAACAGCCAGGCGTGATGCCCGTTGAAGGCCAGAACGCCGTGGCCGAGTGAGAGCGCGACGACCAGTGGCGGGCTCCAGACCGGCTGGTAGCGGCGATAGTCCGCGATCATCGGTTCGGAAAAGAAGGGCAGCATGCGATGGGCTACCACGAACACGATCGGGCCAACAAACCCCCAGAGCGCCAGTGTTGGCATGGCGGCGAACAGCGACTGTCGGGCCTGGCCGAGCGCGCCCAGGCCGGCGAGCGCGCCGATACAGCCCACCGCAGTCACGATGATCGACCAGCGCGCATGCATCAGCGAGGGTGCGCGGGCAACCAACACGCAGCGCATAAGCACGCCAAGCCCCAGAGCCCAGGCGAGCGCGGTCAGCGCTATACCGGCCATCAGAAAATCGATCCCGGCCAGCGTTCCCACCACGGTGAGCGCATAGCCGGCATAGAGCACCGCCGCCATGCTCCGATAGATCAGCGGGCTTACCGGCGGCGCCGCCACCCAGCGCGGCAGTGCCGTCAGCAGGAAGCCGAAAACAAAGAAAGGAAACACGCCCACCGTCATCAGCCAGGCATGCAGCCAGATCGCAGGCACCGGATACGCAGACGCCATACCCGCCCAGCGCATAACCAGAACCGGCGCCCACCAGAGCATGCCGACCATCAGCGCGCCCAGCCCGCCCATGAAAAACAGCCGATGCGGCGCCTGTATCAAGCACCGCCCTGCCTCGAATACCGAACCCGGCATTACGCTCCGCTCCAGCCTCGATCAGATGGTGCGTACTATGCCGCCGACCGGAAAGGCCCACATTGATGGAAATCAATACCTCCGGCGAAGGTCATCAGCCCGCTGGGCGCGTCGTGGGGTCGCGAGTGATCTGGTTAAGACCCTTTCGATCAGAGTCTTTCGATGATGGTCACATTGGCCATGCCGCCGCCTTCGCACATCGTCTGCAAGCCATAGCGCGCGCCTCGCGCCCGGAGCGCGTGCACCAGCGTCGTCATGAGCTTGGTGCCCGAAGCGCCCAGCGGATGGCCGAGCGCGATAGCGCCGCCGTGGACGTTCATCTTCTCGGCGTCGGCCCCGGTGTACTGCAGCCAGGCCAGCGGAATGGGCGCGAATGCCTCGTTGACCTCGAACAGATCGATATCGTCGATGGTCATGCCGGCCCGATCGAGCGCGCGCTGCGTGGCCGGCAACGGTGCTTCGAGCATGATCACCGGGTCGTGCCCCAGCACGCTCATGTGGTGGATACGCGCGAGCGGTTCGACGCCGAGCCGCTTCAAGCCCGCTTCGTTGACCACCATTACCCCGCTTGCGCCGTCGCATATCTGGCTGGCCGTGGCCGCGGAGATACGGCCATTGTCTGCCAGCAGCTTCACCCCGGCGATGGAATCAAGCGTGGCATCGAACCGAATACCTTCGTCGACCCTGTGCTCGACCTCTTCGCCCGAATCCGGATCGAGAACCGTCACCGGCAGAATCTCTTCGTCGAACGCGCCGGTTTCGGTCGCACGTATCGCGCGCTGGTGGCTCTCCAACGCAAACGCGTCCAGCGCCGCCCGTTCAATGCCGTACTTGGCGGCCACCATTTCAGCACCCTCGAACTGGCTGAACAGCTCGGTCCCGGGATATCGATCGCGAATTCCGGGACTCATATAGATGCCCATCTCGGCTTTGCGGGCCAGAGTGAGCGGGGCGCCCATCGGAACGCGCGTCATGCTTTCCACACCGCCGGCGATGACGATATCCATCGAACCGGACATCACCGCCTGGGCGGCGAAATGCAGGGCCTGCTGGGAGGAGCCGCACTGGCGATCCACGCTGGTACCGGGTACCGACTCGGGCAGGCTAGAGGCCAGCACCGCGTTCCGGGCCACGTTGGCCGCCTGTTCACCCACCTGCCCCACGCAGCCTAGAATCACGTCGTCGATCGTATCCGGCGAGGCCTGGCTACGTTCGACCAGCCCATCGATCAGCGTGGCCGCCAAATCGACCGGATGCCAGCCGGCCAGACGACCACCACGGCGGCCCCCTGCCGTGCGCAGGGCGGATACGATATAGGCGTCGGTCATAAGCAGGGCTCGCAGTTATCCAGACATCGGGGACTGTCTTTGTGCCACCCTGCCGGCACCCTGTAAAGCATAGCCAGCAAGACCATGTCCCACCGCGGCGATATCAATTCCAGCTCGCAGAACACGTATAGCGATGTTTTCGATGCCGTGCGCCGTATTCCCTATGGGCGAGTGAGCACCTATGGGGACATCGCGCGTCTGATCGGCCGCCCTCGTGCGGCGCGTGTGGTCGGCTATGCGATGCATCGCTGCCCACCGGGCCTGCCCTGGCATCGGGTGATCAACGCCCAGGGCCGGATTTCGCTGCCCGCCGACAGCACCGCCGGCCTGTCGCAAAGACGACGCCTGGAGGAAGAAGGGGTTGTACTCATCGGCGGCCGCGTGGATCTCGATCGCTTCGGCTGGCCCGACGCCGACTGACGGCTGCCGCCGGACCCCAGTGGTAGTCTGGCGGCGTGATCCAATACAACAATCGAGGAGACAGCCATGCAGATCAGCGATCGATGCTTTCTGATTACCGGCGGCGGCTCGGGCCTGGGGGCAGCCAGCGCCCGTATGCTGGTCGATGCCGGGGCCCGCGTAGTGCTCGCCGACGTCAACGCCGAGGCCGGCCAGCAAACGGCTGCCGCTCTGGGCGAGGCAGCGCGCTTCGTCAACTGCGACGTGACCCGTGAAGAAGACGGCAAGGCCGCGGTCAGTGCTGCACGCCAGCACGGGGGCGCGCTGCACGGCCTGCTCAACTGTGCCGGTATCGGCATCCCCTCGAAGGTTCTTGGCAAGAACGGCCCGCACGCCCTGGCGACCTTTTCCAAGGTGATCCAGATCAACCTGATCGGCAGTTTCAACATGATTCGGCTGGCGTCCGAGGCGATGGCGGCGGCCGATGCCCAGGCCGACGACGAACGCGGCATCATCATCAACACGGCGTCGGTCGCTGCCTTCGAAGGCCAGATCGGCCAGGCCTCCTATTCCGCCTCCAAGGGCGGCATCGTGAGTATGACCCTGCCGATCGCACGCGAGCTGGCCCGACACGGCATTCGCGTGATGACCATTGCCCCCGGGATTTTCGATACGCCAATGATGGCGGAACTGCCCGAGGAAGTCCGCGACTCGCTCGGCAAGATGGTCCCTTTCCCCTCGCGCCTGGGCCAGCCGGAGGAATTCGCGCGCCTGGCCCGCGACATTATCGAGAACACCATGCTCAACGGCAGCACCATCCGCTTGGACGGGGCGATTCGCATGCAGCCGAAGTAAGCGCGGCCGCAATCGCCGACGCGGGTCCGGCCCGGGTGTGCCAGGGCCAGCTGCCCGGCCCTGCCACGGGCCGAGCGCGGGCCGATTGCCTGCCCGGCGCTCGCTTATTCGAGGGCGGGCATACAACGCCTGTCGCGCTAGAGTCTCTCCACCCGAGCCATCTTGGTATGGCGCGGCGAGGCGTCATGCAGCCTTCGCTTTGGCGGTTGCACACGCCTGTAGCGATGCCTGTTGTACCCGCAACCGTGTTTAGCGCGTTTAACCTGTTGGACGCATACGCCATCTCTTTCATACCAAGGTCTAATCCATCGCGCGGGCGCAGGCCATAAGTTCATATCCGAGCGCAACGCGAAGACTGCCTTTCGCGCCTGAACGTCCGTTCGTACAACGACTTCGGTCGACGGCCCAGTCCTTCATTTCGATAATGCGACCCACGCGAGGCGATATAGCCTTCGCCTATAGCACGGATAATATCTGCCTAACCAAAATCGGACAGCGAAGACCGCTTGTCTCTGGCTAGGGGTCGCATGCGCATGCATGTGCGATGGCGTTTCGGCACACGTCGATTCGCGCAGAAAGCGCGAATGGGCCATCGCCGCCCGGAGCGTCCTGGTTTCCAATTTCTTTTGCCTCGCTGCCCAGACCGTGCGATGGCCAACGCGTTGACCGCACCCCGGCGCACGCATACGCTTTGCGACCAGATGTTCGCTATGCAGTCGCATCGAGCACTAGCGATTTTGGCTCCGGCCGAGTCTCGCCCGACCGACACAATAAAACTGTGGAGACATTCCATGCGCCTGAAATCCACGCTCCGCGTGTTCTCGCCCCTGCTACTCACCGCGGCCCTGGGCGTGACCCATGCGACCGGCGCGTTCGCGGCCGACGACAGCGAGCCCGATCTGCCCCGCTCGATGACCTGGGCCGCCTACGACGTGGGCTCGGCCGGCTATGCCGAAGCCTCGGCCATTGCCGATGCGTTTGGCCGCAAGTACGGCACCCGTATTCGTATTCAGCCCTCGGGTTCGGCGATCGGCCGCCTGCAGCCGCTGCTGCGCGACCGCGCGGAAGTCGCCTACCTCGCCACCGAAGCCTTCTTTGCTTCCGAAGGCGTGGCCGATTTCGGTGATCGCCGCTGGGGCCCGCAGGATCTGCGTACGCTGGGCGGGCGTCCGTCGTCGTTCGGTATCTTCACCGCCAAGGATGCCAACATCACCTCCATGAAGGAGCTCAAGGGCAAGCGCTTTGCCTATGTGGCCGGCAATCCGTCGATCAACCTCAAGTGCGATGCCCTGCTGGGCGCCGCCGGGCTGACCCGCGACGACGTCGATGCACGCATGTTCCCCACCTACAACGCCACCATGAGCTCGCTCGCCCAGGGCAAGGCGGATGCGTCCTGCACCACGACCACGCCCAGCCAGCTCTATGAACTCGCCGAATCGCCGCGCGGCATTCGCTGGCTGGAAGTGGACCCGAACGACGAGAAGGCCTGGGCACGCCTGCGCAAGATCGCGCCTTTCCTGCAGCCCTATCGGGAAACCGTCGGCGCAGGCCTGAGCGAAGACAACCCGGTCAACATCTTCGCCTATCGCTACCCGGTGCTGACCGTGAAGGCCGATCAGGACGAAGACTTCGTCTACAACTACCTCAAGGCCTTCGACGAAACCTATCCCATGTACAAGGACGGCACCGCGGTCATGGGTCGCTGGAAGCTCGAAAACGCGGGCACGCCGCCGGTCGATGTGCCGTTCCATCCGGGTGCAATCAAGTATCTGAAGGAAAAAGGCATCTGGACGGACGAAATGCAGGCCTGGAACGACAAGCGCCTGGCCCGCCTGAAAGCCCTGCAGGCCGCCTGGAAGGACGCCATCGCTGAAGGCAAGGGCAAGAGCGACGACGCCTTCGCCGACATCTGGGCCAAGCATCGCCAGCAGGCGATCGAGTCGCTGTAATCCCAAACGGGTTTTAGCAAAACCGGCCGGCGCCGAGATGCCGGCCGGTTTTTTGTTTCACGTTCACCGACACTCGAAGAGGTCGTCATGGCCACAAACACGCCTTCGGCCACCGAGAACAGCCTGGAAACGGAACAGGAAGCCAGCCGCCTGGGCGGTGCCTCCTACTGGACCGTCATGGCGCTGGGCACCCTCGGTCTGCTACTGACCATCAACCAGACCTTTACCCTCGGTCTGTTCGGCTTTCAGCCGCTGGGCAATTCGTTTCTTTATTATCTGATCGGCCTGTTCCTGGCGGCGACCTTTCTCTATTTCCCGGCCTGGTCCGGGGCCAAGGAGCATGTCCCGTTCTACGACTGGATACTGGCTGCCGTCGCTCTGGTGCCGGCGGTCTATCTCGGCTACCACGGGCTCGAGATCATCCAGCAGGGCTGGGATTTCAGCGCGCCTGTCGAGGCCACGGTGGCGTCCGGCGTCATGCTCGCCCTCATTCTGGAGGGCACACGTCGTTGCGGCGGGCTGATTCTGGTTCTGGTCGCACTGTTGTTCGGGTGCTACCCGTTGTTCGCCGATCATATGCCGGGCTTTCTCTGGGGCACCCAGTACGGCTTCGGCGAAACGCTGCGCGCTCACGTCTTGGGCGTTGAGTCGGTCATCGGCATACCGATGCAGGTGGTCGCCAATCTGATCATCGGCTTCGTGGTCTTCGGCGCGGCACTGACCGTGACCGGCGGCGGCGATTTCTTCATGAATTTCGCCATGGCCCTGATGGGCCGCAGCCGCGGCGGCCCGGCCAAGGTCGCGGTGCTGTCGAGCGGCATCATGGGCAGCCTGTCGGGCAGCGTGATCTCGAATATCCTGACCACCGGCCCGATCACGATTCCGACCATGAAGAAGTCGGGCTATCCGGCCCATTACGCCGGCGCCATCGAAGCCTGTGCCTCGACCGGCGGCACGCTCATGCCGCCGGTGATGGGCGCGGTGGCCTTCATCATGGCCTCGTTTTTGAACGTGCCCTATGCCGAGGTCATGGTCGCTGCCTTCCTGCCGGCGCTGCTGTTCTATCTGGCGCTGCTGTTTCAGGTGGACGCCTATGCGGCCCGGCGTGGCCTGATCGGCATGCCTGAATCCGAAATCCCGCGCGTGGCCGATACCCTCAAGCAGGGCTGGCCGTATCTTTTCAGCCTCGGCATGCTCATCTACATGCTGCTGGTCATGCGCCTGGACGCCTATGCGCCCTATTATGCGACGCTGATCCTGCTGGCCATCGCCCTGTTCAAGCCCAGCTACCGGCTCAACTGGTCGCGCCTGCAGTATCTGATACTCACGCTCACCAGCAGCGTGGCCAGCCTGGTCGCCATTCTTGCCGGCATCGGACTGGTCGTGGGCGGCCTGTCGTATACCGGCGTGGCCGGCGCCTTCTCGCGCGAACTGCTGCTCTATGCCGACGGCAGTATCCCGCTGATGCTCGGCGCGGGGGCAATCACCAGCTTCGTGCTCGGCATGGGCATGACCGTGAGCGCCTGCTATATCTTCCTGTCGATCCTGCTCGCGCCCGCGCTCGTGGATGCCGGGCTGAACCCGTTGGCCAGCCATCTGTTCATCCTCTACTGGGGCATGCTGTCCTACATCACGCCGCCGGTGGCGCTGGCCGCGATCACCGCCTCCGGCGTGGCCGGCTCGAACGCCGGGCGTACCGGCGTCTATGCCATGCGCCTCGGCAGCATTCTGTTCGTGCTGCCGTTCCTGTTCGTGACCAACCCGGCGCTGATCCTGCAGGGCGATCTGGCCCACATTCTGCTGTCGACGGTAACCGCGGTCGCCGCGATCTGGCTGGTGGCCGCCGCGCTCGAGGGCTATCTCTACCGCGTGGGCGCTATCAACCTGGTCATGCGCCTGATCGTGCTGGTGGCCGGGGCCGCCCTGATCTATCCGGAACGGCTGTCGGACGCGATCGGCGTCGCGATCGTGGTCGCCATCTATATCGCGGACGCGCTGCTCGGCGGGCGGCTGGGTTCGAAGGACGCCCAGCGCCTGGCCCGTGCCAAGCAGGCAGAACAGGCCGAGCAGCAGGCCCGAGCTTCTTCTTAAAAGGTAGAAAATCATGATAGACAAGCGAGTCGCGTCCCTGCGCGAAGCGATCGCCGGCATCAAGAGCGGCGCGGCCGTGATGATCGGCGGCTTCGGCAGTTCCGGCATTCCCTTCGAACTGATCGAAGCGCTGCGCCAGCACGGCGCAGACGATCTCACGGTGATCTCCAATAACGCGGGTTCGCATGAAATCGGTATCGCCACGCTGCTGCGCGATCGTCTGGTCCGCAAGGTGGTATGCACCTACCCTCGTTCCCAGGGGTCGGTGTGGTTCGAAAAGCTCTACGAAGAAGGCGCGATCGAACTCGAACTGATGCCCCAGGGCACGTTTGCCGAACGCATGCGCGCCGCCGGCGCCGGCCTGGGCGGTTTCTTCACCCCCACCGGCTACGGCACCAAGCTTGCGGAAGGCAAGGAAACACGCGAGATCGACGGCGTGGGCTATGTGCTCGAGCCACCGCTCAAGGCCGACGTGGCGCTGATCAAGGCCCACAAGGGCGATAAATGGGGCAACCTCGCGTACAACACCGCGGGACGCAACTTCAATCCGGTCATGGCGATGGCCGCGGACATGACCATCGCCGAAGTCGAACATATCGTCGAACTCGGCGAACTGGATCCGGAGAGCGTGGCGACGCCCGGCATCTTCGTCGATCGCGTCGTCGCACAGGAGGGCATCGTATGACACGTCTCGAACCCGCACAGATGGCCGAGCGCCTCGCCCAGGACATCCCCGACGGCAGCTATGTGAATCTCGGCATCGGCATGCCGGTCATGGTGGCCAACTATGTGCCCGACGGCCGCGAAGTGATCTATCACAGCGAGAACGGCATCCTCGGCGTCGGCCCCACGCCCGAACCCGGTACCGAAGATCCGGACCTGATCAACGCGGCCAAGCAGTACGTCACCCTGATCAAGGGCGGCTGCTATTTCGATACCGCCGACTCCTTCGCCATGATGCGCGGCGGCCATCTGGATATCGCCGTGCTCGGCGGCTTTCAGGTATCGGCCGACGGCAATCTTGCCAACTGGGCGACCGACAACGAGAAATACCCGCCGGCCGTGGGCGGCGCCATGGATCTGTCGGTGGGCGCGAAGGCGGTGTACGTGCTCATGCGGCACACCACCAAGGACGGCCAGCCCAAGATCCTCGACGAGTGCAGCTATCCGCTGACCGGCGCCGGGGTGGTCCGTCGCATCTACACCGATCTCGCCGTGATCGAGGTCACCGACGCGGGGCTGCAG
>DJIE01000242.1 GCA_002433465.1 Salinisphaera sp. UBA6602 | reverse complement strand
GGGCACATGGGCATAGACCGGCAGCTCGGCAAAATCGCCGATCAAGGCCTTCAGGATATTGATCTGGCGCGGCGTGTTGTTGACGTGATCATCGCCGCGAATGATATGGCTGATGGCCATGTCCATATCGTCGACCACCACACAGAAATTGTAGGTGGGGGTGCCGTCGGCACGGGCGATCACCAGGTCGTCCAGCTCGGTATTCGAGATGGTGATATCGCCCTTGACCATATCGTGGATGACGGTCTCGCCGTCCAGCGGCGTGGCAAAACGGATGACCGGATCGACGCCTGCCGGCGGCTCGGGCAACGTCTTGCCCGGCATCGGCCGCCAGGTGCCGTCGTATTTCGGCTTTTCGCCCTTGGCCCGCGCGGCTTCGCGCATGGCCTCGACTTCCTCGGCGCTCGAATAACAGCGATAGGCCTTGCCTTCGGCAAGCAGCCAGTCGATGACTTCGGCATATCGGTCGAAACGCTTGGTCTGGTAATAGATCTCGCCGTCGTGCTCGAGATCGAGCCATTCCATGGCATCGAGAATCGCCTGCACGGCTTCGTCGGTCGAGCGTTCGCGGTCGGTATCCTCGATACGCAATACGAAGCGGCCACCGCTGGCTTTTGCATGCAGCCAGGAATACAGCGCGGTACGTGCGCCCCCGATATGCAGATAACCGGTCGGCGACGGCGCGAAACGGGTAGTGATCGTCATGGCAAAAGGCCGGGCAGGTAGTGACAGGCGGCGTAGTTTAACAATCCGCCCGATTGCGGGTGACCCGATCGCCTATCGCATGCGTTGCTTTGGCCAACTATTCGACTGTATGCGCGCCCCGACTGGCGAAAATCCGCACCGGCGCCTGCAGGCCCGCATTGAAAAACGACAACCTCGACAACGCGGTATGCACACTCGACTGGCGCGAAGACCGTGCCGCGATAGGATATGCCTGCGAATTCCAGGGCATGCGCGCAGACGGCGGGCGTGCCGACTGACTGCGTTCAAAGAACACGGGGAGTGACCATGTCCGAACTCGTTTTTCGTACGGCCCGGGCCGCTGATCTCGACGCGCTCGTACAGCTGCTGGCCGACGATGCCCTGGGCGCGACACGCGAGTGCCCATCCAGCCCGTTGCCGACGAGTTACAGCCAGGCGTTTGCAGCGATCGATGCCGATCCCAACAACGAGCTCATCGTCGCCGAGCAGGATGGCGAGATCGCGGGCATGCTGCAGCTGACCTATATCCCTTATCTGACCTATCAAGGAAGCTGGCGCGCGCTGGTCGAAGGCGTACGCATCGCCGGTAGTCGACGCGGTCAGGGGCTCGGCCGAACGCTGTTCGAATGGGCGATCGAGCGCGCAGAAGAACGCGGCTGCCGACTCATCCAGCTCACCACCGACAAGCAGCGTCCCGACGCCCTACGCTTCTATGAAAGCCTGGGTTTCGTTGCGTCCCACGAAGGGCTTAAACGCACGCTCGGCAACTGAATCGGCGCCCTATCCACCGGCCAGCCGCGAACGCACATCCGGGCTGGCGAACGCATCGATGAGTGCATCTCTAAGCGCGCGAACACGCGCCGTACGTCGCATGTCCGGATGGACCAGCAGCCAGGCCGGCGTGGTCAATTCCGGTATGGGCGCGCCGACGCGCAGCAGCTGCGCATCGGTATCGGCGAGATAACAGGGCAGCAGCGCGTCGCCCAGCCCGTCGGCTGCAGCACGCTGCATGGCAAGCATGCTGTCGACCTGCAAGGCGATATCGTTCGCGTCGACGCCGGCGGCCATCCATCGATGCAAGGCCGCAAACGGCACGGCTTCGCTCAACCCCACCCAGGCATTCGACGGCGGCGCATGCTGCGCACAGCGATAACGCGCCATGACAATCTCGCCAAGGCGCTGGGCAATCAACGGGTCCGGCGGCTCGTCGGCGGCGCGAATCGCCAAGTCGGCATCCCGGCGTGCCAGATCGAACGGCGCATTGGATAGGCGTACGTCCAGGCGAATGGCCGGAAAGCGTTCCCGAAACGTGGCCAGCATGGGCGATACGAGCCCGTGCAGCAGCGTATCCGTGGTGGTCAGATGCACCGTACCGGCCGGGGTAACATCCCGCCCGGCGATACGGCGCGCGGCATCCACCACCGCACCGTCCATGTCGTCGGCCACGGCCACCCATTCTGCGCCGACCGCGGTGGGCACATGACGCCCCCGATCCCGTTCGAACAGCGCCGTGCCCAGGGCGCGTTCACAGGCGATCAGCCGTCGATAGACCGTGGCGTGGTGCAGCCCGAGCGTGCGTGCAGCACCGGCCAGCGTTTCGGCTCGTGCAATGGCCAGCACCAGGCGTAAATCGTCCCAGGCGATATCGGTTTGCATAAGCGCAAATACGGCTTGCCGTTATGCCTATTTCGTGACGATAACGCAAACAGCAGACTGGCGGCCTGATTTCAAAGGCCCCATCTCATGCACGCCCATATCGTATTCGCCCATCCCGAACCGAAATCCTTCAATGGCGCACTCGCCGATATTGCTGATGAAACCCTGGCCGGCCGGGGAATGACGGTCACACGCTCCGATCTGTACGCCGAATGTTTCGATCCTGTCGAAGGCCCGGCCCGCTACGACTCACGCGCCGATGCACACTATTTCTCGGCGCTGACCGAACAACGCCATGCGGGCAATGAGCAAAGCCGTGCCGCCGACGTGCAGCGCGAAATCGATCGATTGACGGCGGCCGATCTGGTCATCCTCCAGTTTCCGCTCTGGTGGCATGCCCAGCCGGCCATCCTCAAGGGATGGTTCGATCGCGTGTTCGTCTACGGCGAGCTCTATACCGGGCGCCGGCGCTACGACGAAGGGATTTTTCGCGGCAAGCGCGCGCTGCTGTCGGTGACCACTGGCGGGCCGGCGGCCACCTTTTCGCCCTACGGCCGTGGCGGGCCAATCGAGCGCCTGCTCTGGCCCATCCACTACTCGCTGCACTACATGGGCTTCGACGTACTGGCGCCGTTCGTCGCCCACGGCATTCAGGGTGGCGGCATCGCCTACGAACAGCGCGACGTGTTCGAGCACCACCTCGACAGCCTTAAACACGACTGGGCCGAACGCCTGAGCGCGCTCGATTCGGCCCGACCGATCCCATTCACCGGCTGGCCCGACTGGGACGCAGACGGCGTATTACGCGCCGATCACCCGCTGCGCTGGGGGCCGTGAGATCGCGCTCGGCCGTCCCGGAGATTCATCGGGACGGCCGAACGGTCGCGGTGATCGGCTCAGGCGGCCTGCCTCTGCCGCAGCTCGCGCGCGGCATCGACCATATGTTCGAGCGCGGGCCGAACCTCGGCCCAACCGCGGGTCTTGAGGCCGCAGTCCGGATTCACCCATATGCGCTCGGGTGGCAGCACTTCGGTGGCTTTTTCCAGCAGCGCGATCATTTCCGCCTTGGCCGGCACGCGCGGGCTGTGAATGTCGTAGACGCCGGGCCCGATCTCGTTCGGGTACCGGAATTTCACGAAGGCATCGAGCAGCTCCATCTGCGAGCGCGAGGTTTCGATGGAAATACAATCGGCGTCCATGGCCGCGATCGCCTCGATGATGTCGTTGAATTCCGAATAGCACATATGGGTATGCACCTGGGTGTCGTCGGCGACACCGCCCGCGGTCAGACGAAAGCTGGCGCTCGCCCAGTCCAGATACTCGGCCCACTCGGAACGCCGCAGCGGCAGGCCTTCACGAAAGGCGGCCTCGTCGATCTGGATGGCCGCCAGGCCGGCGGCTTCGAGATCGCAGACCTCGTCGCGAATGGCCAGCGCCACCTGCTTGACCGTTTCGGATCGGGGCTGGTCGTCGCGCACGAACGCCCACTGCACCATGGTGACCGGGCCGGTGAGCATCCCTTTCATGGGCTTGTCGGTCAGCGACTGGGCATATTTCGACCATTTCACCGTCATCGGTTCGGGCCGCGACACATCACCGAAGATGATCGGCGGCTTCACATAGCGGGTGCCATAGCTCTGTACCCAGCCGAACTTGGTGAAGGCATAGCCGGCCAGCTGTTCGCCGAAATACTCCACCATGTCGTTACGCTCGAATTCGCCGTGCACGAGCATGTCGAAGCCCATGGCTTCCTGCATGGTCACGGCCTCGGCGATCTGGGCTTCCAGAAAGGCGTCGTAGTCGGCGTCGTTCATATCGCCGCGCTTGTGGGCCGCGCGTGCCTTGCGCACCTGCGCAGTCTGCGGAAAGGAGCCGATCGTGGTGGTCGGAAACGCCGGCAGATCGAGCTTGGCCTGCTGTTTTTCAGCGCGTTCCGGGTAAGCAGAAAAACGCTTGTAGTCGGCCGCGCCCGTATTCGCCACCCGGTTCTTGACCGCGCTGTCATGAATACGCGTCGAGTTGGCACGGTCCACCATCGCGGCCGCGTTGGCGGCAAGCATGTCCTTGTCGACCTTGCCGTTCGCCGCACGGGCGAGGAACACGATTTCGTCGAGTTTTTCCTCCGCGAACGCCAGCCAGTTGAGCAATTCGTCGTCGAGCTTGTGCTCGCTGCGCAGGGTGACGGGGCAATGCAGCAGCGAACAGCTGGGCGCGACGATCAGACGCTCGCTGCCCAGTTCGCCGAGCACGGGCTGCAACCGGTCCAAGGCGCGCGTGAGATCGGTTTTCCAGATATTGCGCCCGTCGACGATGCCGACCGAGAGCAGCTTGTCGTCGGACAAACGTGCGGCCACGGCTTCGACTTCCTCGACGCCGCGTACGCCGTCGATATGCAGGGCGGCGACGGGCAGCGATACGAACAGCTCGCGGTTGTCGGCCAGCGCGCCGAAATAGTTGGCCACCATGATCTTGATGCCGGCAACGCCCGCGAGCGCATCGTAGGCCTTGCGAACAACCTCGCGCTGGGCGTCATTCAGGTCCAGCGAAAAGATCGGCTCGTCGATCTGCAGCCATTCGGCGCCCTGCTCGGCCAGCCGTTCGGCGATCTGGACATAGATCGCGATCAGCTCGTCGGCGAGATCGAACTTGTTCAGATCCGAGCCGTCGGTGACCTTGCCGAGCGTCAGATAGGTCGCCGGACCGACGATTACGGGCTTGGTGACGATGCCCTGTGCCTTGGCCTCGGCGAACTCGTCGAAGATCTTCGTGCCCACGAGTCCGAACGTCGTGTCGCGGGTGAATTCCGGCACGATGTAGTGGTAGTTGGTATCGAACCACTTGGTCATTTCGCAGGCAATCGCATCATCGGTGCCGCGGGCCATGTCGAAGGCCACGTCGATGTTCATGGCCTGGCCGTCCCAGCCGAAACGCGACGGCACGTTACCGATCAGGCACGACAGCCCCAACACCTGGTCGTAGAAGGAGAAATCGTTCGACGGGATCAGGTCGATGCCTGCCGCCTTCTGTTTCGCCCAGTTGGCGCGACGCAGCTCGGCGCCGGTGGCTTCGAGGCCGGCGTAGTCGAGATCGCCTTTCCAGTAGGCCTCGGTGGCCTTTTTGAGTTCGCGGCGTTCGCCGATACGCGGGAAACCGAGGTTCTGGGAAATCGTCATGGTCGCTCCGATGGGTTGGGTGCAGCCGACGTCCAAATGCCTGACGCCGATGTTCGCGAACCGGAACTCTATAGCGCGCTACCAATGAATAAAATTGGTATATTTACATCGATATATGAATTCAGCTCATTAAATGCCATGATCGAGCGTATCCACCTGAGCATCCTCCGGGCCATCGACCGGGAAGGCTCGCTTACCGCGGCGGCGCGAACCCTGCATTTGAGCCAGTCTGCGCTGAGCCATGCGATCCGCAAGCTCGAACGACGCTCGGGTAGCACGATCTGGAGCCGGGAGGGACGGCGGGTACGACTCACCGCTGCCGGCGAGCAGATGCTGGCCGCCGCCAATCGGCTGCTGCCCCAGCTCGAACGGGTCGACGACATGCTGGCCGACTATGCCAGCGGCGCCGTCGGCTCCCTGCGTATCGGCATGGAATGCCATCCCTGCTATCGCTGGTTGCTCAAGGTGGTGGAGCCCTATCTGAGCGCCTGGCCCGGGGTGGATGTGGACGTGGTGCAACAGTTCCAGTTCGGCGGCATGGCCGCCCTGTTCAACCACGAGATCGATATCCTCGTTACCCCCGACCCGCTCAAGAAGAAAGGCGTGCAGTTCGAGCCGGTGTTCGACTACGAACAGGTGCTGGCGGTGGCGGCCGACCATCCGCTGGCCGCGTGCGACGCGGTACAGGCAGACGATCTGGCTGCAGAGACGTTGCTGTCTTACCCCGTCGACCCCAGCCGGCTGGACGTGTATGTATCACTGCTCACCCCGGCCGGCGTGACGCCGCATCGCCACAAGACGGTGGAATCGACTGACATCATGCTGCAGATGGTCGCCGCTGGGCGTGGCGTGGCCGCCCTGCCGCGCTGGCTGATCGAGGAATACCAGCCCCAGCTTGCCATCGTCGCCCGGCCCCTGGGCGAGCAGGGTATCGCCAAACAGATTCATCTGGGCGTGCGCCGCGGTGATCGCGGGCTGCCGGCGCTCGAGGGGTTTCTTGAGCTTGCCGCTGCGCATAGGGAGAGGGTTTGACTGAGGGGCCGCGTCGGGTTTTCCGTCGCAGCGCAGCACCCTAGACCAGATTTAACCCTGGAGTTAAGTCCGAAAAAGCAGGTCCAGGCTATCTGCTTTCGGCGCTCACGAGTCTGTCAGTCCTTTGGTTTCGCGCTGCTGCGCGACCCATCTTTTGGGTACTTCTCTTTGGACAAGCAAAGAGAAGTACCTCGCACAACAGTGCGAAACCCCAAGTCAAAATTCACCTGCGCCGTTGATTCGGACCGCACGTGGATTCGATCTACGATCACCGCCGAACTCACCGACTCCGCTAATCTGGCGTTTCACGCCGCAGCCGATTCGGGATATCCCATGAACAAACCCCGCACCATCGACTGGTACTTCGATTTCATCTCCCCGTTCGCCTATTTCGCCTGGCAGCGCCTCGGCGAATTCCGGCAGCACGCCGTGGTGGCCCATCGACCTATCCTGTTTGCGGGCGTGCTCGCCCACCACGGCCAGAAGGGACCGGCCGAAATCGGCCCGAAACGACGCTGGACCTATCGCTGGTGTGCCTGGCATGCACGCGAACACGGGCTGGCGTTTCGCATGCCGGCCGCGCATCCGTTCAATTCCCTGCCCTATCTGCGGCTGGCGATCGCGGCCGGCAGCACTACGCAGGCGATCGACGGTATCTTCGACGGGCTGTGGACGACCGGCGTCGATCCGCAGGATCCGGGCGTGGTGCAGACGCTGGCGCAGGCGCTGAACGTGGACCCGGCCCGGCTGGCCGCGCCCGAGGTCAAACAGCAGCTGCGCGTCGAGACGGAGCAGGCCTGTGCGCGCGGCGTATTCGGTGTACCGACGCTTGCGATCGGCAAGGAACTGTTCTGGGGCGCGGATGCGATGCCCATGGCCGCGCAATACCTGGCTGATGAGGCCAGCCTCGACGACGATGCCGAGATGCAGCGGGTGTCCGCGCTGCCCATCGGCGCCATGCGTTGAAACAGCCGCCCCATCCGACGCCCCGGCCTCGCAACGCAAACGCCGGACACGCAAAAGCCGGCCGGCGTATTGCACGCCGGCCGGCTCGAATTCAGCGAGCACCGCGCCCGAATCAGATCGGGCGCGGGAGCCAGAAGCCTTACTGCTTCTTGGCGCCCTTCATCATGCCAAAGCGCCGGTTGAAGCGCTCGACCTTGCCGGTCGTGTCCATGATGTTCTGCTTGCCGGTATAGAACGGGTGCGTCGCACTCGTGACTTCCAGCTTCACGAGCGGGTACTCGTTGCCATCTTCCCATTCGATGGTTTCGTTGGTCTCGATGGTCGAGCGCGTGAGAAACGCGAAATCACCGCCCATGTCCTTGAATACGACGGGGCGATAGTTGGGGTGGATGTCTTTCTGCATGGCCTGCTGTCTCGACTGTCGATCGTTAAAAAGTAAAACCGTTGCGATACGCGCGTTATCGAACGCGCGCCAGGGCTAGCGTGATCTGCGCGCCGTCGATATCGAAGGCCTGCTCGACCTCGCCCGACGGCTGCGCGTTCGGCGCGTACGCTTCGGCTAGGGTTTCACGCGCGATCACCGCCCTGTGGCTTTCGATCGCCTTCGCCAGCTCGTCGTCGGCGTGATACTGCACGCGAATCCGATCGGCGACATGAAATTCGGCCTGTTTGCGCAACCGCTGTACGCGATTGATCACTTCGCGCGCCAGCCCGCGTTCGCGTAGTGAATCCGTCAGTGTACTATCAAGTGCGACCGTAACGCCATCTTCGCGGCCTACGAGCCAGCCTTCCACGCCTTCGGCGGATACCAGCAGGTCGCCTTCGCCGAGTTCGATATCCTCGCCGTCGGCGGTGACGATTAGCCGCATATCGCGCATGTAACGCGCGATGGCTTCGTCGTCGAGGGCCGCCACGGCGCCGGCCACCGCCTTCATCTTCTTGCCCAGACGCTTGCCCAGGGTCTTGAAGTTGGGCTTGGCGCTGCGCTTGACCAGATCGCCCTCGCCGGCCACGAATTCGATGGCATCGACGTTGATCTCGTCGCGCACGATGGCGGCGATGGCGTCGACGTCGGCGCGTGCCACCTCGGCTTCCTCGACCACTAGAATGCGTGCCAGCGGCTGGCGCACGTTCAGCCCGGCCTCGTTACGCAAGGCCAACGCGTTGGCCACGATCGCCCGTGCCAGCGCCATGCGCCGTTCCAGGTCGGCATCGATGAGCGCGGCATCGGCGGCCGGGAAGTCGGCGAGATGCACCGATGCACGCGCGCCGTTTTCGTTGCCCAGCTGCCCGTACAGCCAGTCGGAGAAGAACGGCGCGATCGGCGCCATCATCGCTGCCACATCGCGCAGACAAGTCAGCGTGGTGTGATAGGCCGAGCGCTTGTCAGCGACGTCTGATTCGCTGGCATCGCCGCCGGCATCGGCACGCGCGCCGGCCCAGAAACGGGCCCGCGAGCGGCGGATATACCAGTTCGAAAGCGCATCGATGAAACGCTCCACCGCACGCGCGGCCCGGGTCGGGTTGTATTCGTCCAGTGCGGCCGATGCTTCGGCGGCCGTGGATTGCAGCCTGGAGAGAATCCAGCGATCCAGCTCGGGCCGGTCGGCCACGACCGGTGCTGGCGTATCGGCGGTGAAACCGTCGATATTGGCGTAGGTGGCAAAGAACGAATACACGTTTTCCAGGGTGCCGAACACCTTGGTACGCGTTTCCCGCAGACCGCGGTCGGCGTACTTGGTGTTATCCCACGGCGGGCTGTTGGCCAGCATGTACCAACGGATGACGTCGGCGCCGTGGGTATCCAGGGCTTCGAACGGATCGACCGTATTGCCCTTGGACTTGGACATCTTCTCGCCGTTGGCATCCAGCAACAGGCCGTTGACCACGACGTTCTTGTAGGCCGGCGAGTCCTTGATGAGCGTGCCGATGGCATGCAGCGAATAGAACCAGCCACGGGTCTGGTCCACGCCTTCGCAGATGAAATCGGCCGGGAAGTTGGCCTCGAAGCGTTCCTGGTTCTCGAACGGGTAGTGCCACTGGGCGAACGGCATGGCGCCCGAGTCGAACCAGACGTCGATGATCTCGGGCACCCGGCGCATGGTGCCGCCGTCTTTTGCCATCCAGGTGATGGCATCGACCTGCGGCTTGTGCAGGTCCAGCGTGTCGTCGTCGGCGACCTGATCGCCGGCGTACTCTCGCAGCTCGGCAATGGAGCCGATCACCACGATATCGTCCGGGTTGTTGTCGTTGACCCAGATCGGCAGCGGCGTGCCCCAGTAGCGATGCCGGGACAGCGCCCAGTCGACGTTGTTTTCCAACCAGTCGCCGAAGCGGCCGGTGCCGACATGGGCCGGGAACCAGTTGATGCGGTCGTTGTAGGCGACCAGCTTGTCCTTGTTCTGCTGGGTCGCTACGAACCAGGACTCGACCGGGTAGTTCATCAAGGGCGTGCCCTTGCGCCAGTCGTGCGGGTAGTTATGCACCGTCACGCTCTGCTCGAACAGCAGCCCGCGTTCCTTGAGATCGCGCGCCACCGGCTTGTCGGCGTCCTTGAACCACAGCCCGCCCACCAGCGGGAAGTCGGCCTGGAAATGGCCGTCGCGCTCGATCGGATTGAATACCGGCATGCCTTCGGCCGTGGTCACCCGGAAGTCATCTGCGCCGAAGGCCGGCGCTTCATGGGCAATGCCGGTGCCATCGTCGGTGGTAATGAAATCGGCCGCGATCACGCGCCAGGCCTGATCGGCCTCGGGATGATCGACAAAACAATCGTAAGGCGGCTTGTAGCGCTTGCCGATGAGCGCATCGGCGCCGAAGGTTTCGAGGATTTCGGCATGCTCGCCGAGCGTGGCGGCCACACAGTCGCGGGCCACGATGTAGACCGATCCATCCTCGCCGCGTGCCTTGGCGTATTCGATTTTCGGGCCGACCGCCAGCGCGACGTTAGATGGCATGGTCCAGGGCGTGGTGGTCCAGGCCAGGATCGCCACGTCCGGCTCGTCTTCCAGGAAGAACTTCACCGTGATCGACGGATCCTGCACTTCCTTGTAGCCGAGGCTGACCTCGTGCGACGACAGCACCGTGCCCGAACCCGGCGAATACCAGTGCACCTTGTGGCCCTTGTAGAGCAGGCCCTGCTCGTGGAGCTGCTTGAGCAGCCACCACACCGATTCGATGTACTCGTTCGAGAAGGTGACGTAGGGCGCATCCAGATCGGCCCAGAAACCGATGCGCCGGGTCAGTTCGTCCCACTGGGTCTTGTAGCGCAGCACCGACTCGCGACAGGCGGCGTTGTATTCGGCGATGCCGTAGTTCTCGATATCCTCGCGCGAGGACAGCCCCAGTTCCTTCTCCACCTCGATTTCGACCGGCAGGCCGTGGGTATCCCAACCGGCCTTGCGGTCGACCCGATAGCCGCACATCGTCTTGTAGCGGCAGAAGGTGTCCTTGATCGTGCGCCCGAGCACGTGGTGGATGCCCGGCCGGCCGTTGGCCGTGGGCGGGCCTTCATAAAAAGTGAAGGTCGGGCCATCGGCACGCGCGGCGGTGCTGGCCTCGAATACGTCTTCCTGATCCCACCAGCGGCGGATATCGCCATCCAGTGCAGACAGATCCAGCGGCTTGTGTTCGGTGAAACCGGTCATGGGCGAGACGTCGATCCAGGCGGATTAGTCAATGAAAGCGCGCCATCATAAACCCTGCGTGCGCCCCATGCATCGGTGCTACGCCGCTGTCAACGCTTGTCGCGGGGTGGCGGCACCGGGTCGAAACCGCCTTCGCGCAGCGGATGGCAGCGGGTAATACGCCGAAACGCCAGCCAGGAACCGCGAATCGGCCCGTGTACCTGCAGGGCCTCCAGCGCATAGGCCGAGCAGCTGGGCATATAGCGACAGCGCGGGCCCAGCAGCGGCGAGAGCGTATAGCGATAGATCACGATCGGCAGCTGCAGCAGGCGCACCACCAGCCAGCGCAGCGCTGTCGAGATTCTGGCCATGGCCGATGGGCTTTGCATGTGGCCAGTCTAGCCGCTGGCGACGGCGTACACGAGTGCGAACGCTTGACTGGCGCGCGCTATGGCCCAAGCTTGTAACAGGTACACCCTGCTTGAACACGCGCCCTATGGATACACAGATCGAGCAACTCAAGACCACCTTCGAGATGCTGCCCGACTGGGAGGAACGCTATCGTTTCATCATCGATCTGGGCCGCAAGCTCGAGCCGCTGGACGACGAAGAGCGCAACGAGGCCACCCGCGTGCGCGGCTGCATGAGCCAGGTCTGGCTCGTGGCCGACGAAAGCAACGACGACAAACTGCATTTTCGGGGCGATTCGGATGCCCATATCGTGCGCGGGCTGATCGGCGTGCTGCTGATGATCTATTCCGACAAGACGCCGAAAGAGATCGCCGAGATCGATATCAACCAGATATTCGCCGACCTCAACCTGGAACAGCACATCACCATGAACCGGCGCAACGGGCTGTACTCGATGGTGGAAACCATCCAGCGCACCGCCCACCGGCAGCTCGATTCCTAGCGACAGGCCCTAGCACCGCAACGATCGGCTATGCTGCGGCGTCGATTCACGCCGCGCCTTGGCCTGACTTTTCATGCGCGGCCCGCTCAGGAATTAGCGCATGTCCAACAATCGTCCCGTCGCCCTGATCACCGGCTCCTCCTCCGGCATCGGCGCGGCCACTGCCCGCCTGCTGTCCGAACGCGGCTACAATGTGGTCATCAACTATTCTCGCAGCGCCGAGGCCGCCGAACAGGTAGCCGCAGAATGCGAAGCGCTGGGCGCAGAAACGCTCGTCCAGCAGGCCAACGTGGCCGAGGATGCGCACTGTCGCGCCCTGGCCGACAGCGCGCTCGAACGCTGGGGCCGTATCGATGCCCTGGTCAACAACGCCGGCACCACCCGTTTCTGCGCGCACGAAAACCTTGAAGGCCTGAGCGCACAGGATTTCCAGGACCTCTATGCCGTGAATACGGTCGGCGCTTACCAGATGGTGCGCGCGGTCGCGCCTGCGATGCAGGCCGCTGGCACGGGCAGCGTCGTGAACGTGGCCTCGATTGCCGGCGTACTCGGCTTCGGCAGCTCGATCGCCTATGCCGCTTCCAAGGGCGCGCTCATTACCATGACCAAGTCGCTGGCACGAGCACTCGGCCCGGCGATCCGCGTGAACGCGGTCTGCCCCGGCTTCGTACGCGGCAGCTGGCTGGCCGAAGGCCTGGGCGAGAAACGCTACACGGCGATGATCGAGCGCCTGGAAGCCAACTCGCCGCTGGCCCGTGTCTGCACACCCGAAGACGTGGCCGAGTCGATCGCCTATTTCGCCGCCGGCGCGGGCATTACCACCGGCGAAACCCTGCTGCTCGACGCGGGCATGCATCTGGGCCGCATGTAAGCCTGCGCCCCTGCGGCGCGCTACAACGCGCCGCAGGGGCAGCCACTAATACCGGACAGGCGCCAGCGCCGCGCGTGTGAGCCCGTCGATCCGATCGTGGCCGGTCAAGGCCAGGGTCAGGTCGATATCGGCCAACAGCCGGCGCAGGACTTCGGCCACGCCCTGCTCGCCGGCACAGGCCAGCCCCCAGGCGAACGGGCGCCCAACCAGTACCGCATCCGCGCCCAGGGCCACTGCCTTGAGTACGTCCGCACCACGACGGATGCCGCTGTCGAAGAGTACGGTCATATGGTCGCCCACGGCATCCACCACGCCCGCCAGGGCATCGATCGCGGCAATGCTGCCATCGACCTGGCGCCCGCCATGGTTGGACACGATCACGCCGTCCATG
>DJIE01000251.1:3576-6675 GCA_002433465.1 Salinisphaera sp. UBA6602 | reverse complement strand
GATGGCGGAGTTCAACATCATGCAGGACAAGCTTTCGAACGCGCAGATCGCATGGCGTGCGGCGCAGGACATCGAAGTCGGGTCTTACGTCAACCTCGGCATCGGCTTCCCCGAGATGATCGCCAAGTTCCAGCCCGAAGGCCGCGATGTGACGTATCACACCGAAAACGGGGTTCTGGGTTTCGGTCAGGCCCCGAAAGAGGGCGAAGAGGACTGGGATCTGATCAACGCTGGCAAGAAGCCCATCACACTCAAGCCCGGTGCCGCGTTTTTCCACCATGCCGACAGCTTCGCGATGGTGCGCGGCGGTCATCTGGATGTGGCGATCCTCGGGGCCTATCAGATCGCGCAGAACGGCGATTTGGCGAACTGGTCCACCGGCAAGGGCGGCGTGCCTGCCGTGGGCGGCGCGATGGATCTGTCGGTGGGCGCAAAGACCGTCTATGTGCTCATGCGTCATACCACCAAGGCCGGCGAGCCCAAGATCCTCGATGCCTGCACCTACCCGCTGACAGGTACCGGTGTGGTGAGTCGAATCTATACCGACCTGGCCGTGCTCGAAATTACCGATAACGGTCCGCGCGTCGTGGAGCTGTTCGGCGACAACAGTTTCGAAGACGTTCAGGCGGTCACCGGGACGCGTCTACTACCGCCCGCGTGAACGCGGCCGACCGGCTTCGGCAGGCGCACACGGCGCGCTCGTTACGGCATCGAACATGACGCACTCCACCGTCGATAACGCCCGCAGTGGCCTGGTCTACCTGACCCTGGTCGCGGGCGTGCTGGGCCTGCCATGGCTGGCGTGGGTCATCGGCGCACCGGCGCTGATCGTCGCGATCGTACTGGCCTGGCCGGGGCTCAATCGCATACCGCGGGTGATCGTATCCGCGGTCTTGCTTGCGGTTGCCGTCGCACTGGCCGTCGATCCGGCACTGCTCAGCGATGGGTTGATGACGATCACGCGGCTGGCCGCGCTCGTCGTGGCGGTCATGCTGTTGTCGCATGCGCTGGGGCGTTCGCGTCATCTGTCGGTGATTTCGGAACATCTGTTCGCCGGCCGTGCCCTGACCCGCTACCTGAGCATCACCTTCGGCACGCTGTTTCTGGCCATGCCGCTGAACTTCGGTTCGGTGAGCGTGGTATCGACCCTGATCGGCCGCGAAATCGACGGCCACGGCGATTCCAGCGGTGCGCGCAATGCCGCGCGGGCCGTGCTCCGAGGCTTCGGCTCGGCCTCGGTCTGTTCGCCGCTGTCGATCGCCGTGGTGCTCACTCTCACGCTGGTGCCCGGCCTGCACGGCTGGCAGCTGTTGAGCCTGACCTTTCCGCTGGCCGCGGGCTATCTGCTTACGGGCACGCTCTTCCGCGAGCCGGAACACGCACCGCTTACAGATGAGGCGCGCAGCCGGCCACCGCAGGTATTGCCCTCGTGGCTGTTCTTCGGTGGCTGTATCGGGCTGATCTGTGTCTGCACCTTCGTATCGCGGGCCGCGTTCGGTCTGGCCTATGCACAGGCGGTCACCTGCAGCTGCCTGCTGGTCGTGGCGATCGGCTTGATCGCCAGCCCTGGCGAAAGACGTCTGCCGCGTATGGACGGCATCGCCAACGAACTGGCCATCATCTGCGGCTCGGCGTTTCTGGGTGCGACCCTGAGCGCCTTCGTTGCCGCCGGGCTGGATACCGACTTCGCGCTGCCGGCCTGGGCCTTTCCCGGGATCGCGTTCGGGCTGCCCTGGGCGCTGTTCGCCGGCGGGCTGATCGGCATGAATCCACTCATTCTGGTCACCCTCGCGGGAGGGCTGTCGAGCCGGCTGTGGCCGGAAGCGGCAGGCCTGGGCCTGGCTATCGCGATGGTATCGGGCTGGGGACTGACCATCGCCGGCACACCCTACTCGGCCAACGCGCTGCTCGTGCAGCGTCTGACCGGCTACGACAACTGGCGGGCCACCGTCGGCTGGAGCCTCAAGCTGTCGTTGCTCGCCCTGGCCGTGGCGTCGAGCCTGGCGGCGGCCACCACGCTGGTGCTCATGCGCTGACCCGGGGCAATGATAGCCTGTGGGCGTTATTCAGGCCGCCCCCGCCATGACCGATACAAGCACCGCAGTCGACTATCGCCCGCTCTATCCGCATATCGAGCCCTACGATAGCGGCCAGCTCGCCGTGGATTCACGGCACACCCTTTATTACGAGCAGTGCGGCAACCCCGACGGCAAGCCGGTGGTGTTCCTGCACGGCGGCCCGGGCGGCGGGGCCGGGCCGAGCAGCCGCCGATTCTTCGACCCCGCCCACTATCGCATCGTGCTGTTCGATCAGCGCGGCTGCGGCCGCTCGACTCCGTATGCCGACCTGGTCGACAACACCACCTGGCATCTGGTCGCCGATATCGAACGCCTGCGCGAACATCTGCATATCGAGCGTTGGCAGGTGTTCGGCGGCTCCTGGGGCTCGACTCTCGCGCTCACCTATGCCCAGGCCCACCCGGAACGGGTCAGCGAACTCGTGCTGCGCGGTATCTTCATGCTGCGCCGGGCGGAAATGCTCTGGTTCTATCAGCAGGGCGCGAACGCACTGTTTCCCGATGCCTTCGAGCCCTACCGAGACCATATTCCGGCCGGCGAGCAAGGCGACCTGATCAGCGCCTACTACCGCCGCCTGACCAGCGACGACGAGCAAACCCGGCTGGAGGCCGCACGGCGCTGGTCCGTCTGGGAAGGCGCGGCAAGCTATCTCAAACCCAGCATCGAGGCCCAGAACACGAACGCGGCAAGCCGCTTCGCCCTGGCCTTTGCGCGTATCGAATGTCACTACTTCGTACACGGGGGCTTTTTCGAGCGCGACGACCAGCTACTCGTAAACATCGATCGGATTCGCGATATCCCCTGCGTGATCGTGCACGGCCGCTACGACGTGGTGTGCCCGCTGGCCAATGCCTGGGATCTACACCGGGCCTGGCCCGAGGCCGATCTGCGCATCACCCCCGACGCCGGCCACTCCGCCTTTGAACCCGGCAACCGGCATGCCCTGCTGGAAGCCACCGACGGCTTTCGCTAGGGCCTGTCGTCACGGGATATACCATCGCATTGCCCGTGCCGGGCGTGT
>DJIE01000251.1:1559-3217 GCA_002433465.1 Salinisphaera sp. UBA6602 | reverse complement strand
GGCCCACGGTCAAGGTCCGCAACGACGTATGGCGCGTCCGGAACGGGCACCCCCAACGAATAACGATCGGCCGGCGGCCAAGCCGCGGCAATCCGTCGTTGTGGTTCATGGGTTGGCTCGCTAACGAGGAATAACCACGCGGCACTCACGATGCATCGTCTTGCCGCGGCCTGGTCGCCGATGCGGTGGCCTATCTCGCGCCGACAGGCCCTTGCCCTACCCCGACGCGGACTGAAAACCGGGCGCACCCGGCGCTTCACAGGCGCGATCGCGACCCGCTCGCTTTGCCGCATACAACGCCTCGTCGGCTTGCGCGACAATCGCTTCTGCATTCGGCACATCGCGGGGCATGACCACGCTGAAGCCCACGCTGATGGTCAGCGTGCCGAGCGTGGTATTCGGATTATCCAGATCGAGCTCGCGTACCCGCTGGCACAGACGTTCGGCAAAGTGCTGGGCCGGCTCGCGCTCCATGCCACAGGCCACGACCACGAACTCCTCGCCGCCGTAACGGGCGAGAAAATCCGAGCCGCGCTGGAAACTTTCCGCCAGCGTCTGGGCCACCTGGATCAGCGCGTCGTCGCCGGCCTGGTGGCCAAAGCGATCGTTGAAGGCTTTGAAGTGGTCGATATCGATAAAGAACACCGCCAGCGATTCGCCCGTCCGGGCGGAGATCTTCCAGAGCGACTGCATACGGTCGTCGAAATGGCGACGGTTATAAACGCCGGTCAGCGCATCGAGCGTGACCAGTTCTTCCAGCGCTTTCTTGGCCGATTCCAGATCGCGATTACGGGCCCGCAATTGCTCGTCGAGCAGCATGCGCTGGGTGACGTCCTTCTGGAAACCGATGAAGTGCGTGACGGTGCCGTGCTCGTTGTGTATGGGCGATACGCTCAGCTCGTTCCAGAACGGCGTATCGTCCTTGCGGTAATTCATGATGACGTGCGAAAACCCCTGGCCCTGGTCCAGGGCATCACGCATTTGCGCACCCAGCGCGTCCTCGGTACGTCCGCGCTGCAGAAACCGGCAGTTGCGGCCGACCACTTCATCATGGCTGTACCCGGTCATGCGCTCGAACGCCGGATTGACAAAGATCAGGGGCAGATCTTCGGCCTGGGCATCGGCGATGGTGATGCCGTCGCGCGAATCCAGCACGGCATGCTGTAGAAGCTCAAGGTCGATCATCAGCCGTTTTCTTTCCACGGGGCAATAGAATAGGAGAGCAATATTTACGCCACAATTGAATAACGGAAACTACGGATGCGCGCTACGAGCGTGCCCCGGCCTTGCGGCAAGAGCAGGCAGTCGCACGACGGATACTGCGGCGCCAATGGGCTAAGTGTCCCAAAATTATCATGGAATGCGTAGCCTGCGTATCCGCGGCCTGCCCACACAACGGCCCTTGCGACCGCGCAATACCACACGCCCACTCAAGGCCGGCCACTGCTACCGGTGCCTTTGATCGGGGCGGCGATGCGCTAGAATCGGCAATTCTGACAACGCCGCCGGTCAGTTCTGCGCTACGAACATAGTCCGGCCCGAATCGAGTCGACAACAATGACGATGGACAAGCAAAAGCAGACCACGCGCGTGGCCGCGCGTATCGAAAGCGCGCTGGCGCGAGGCATTCTTAATCTACCGGCCGGCCTGTTGCGCAG
>DJIE01000251.1:0-1243 GCA_002433465.1 Salinisphaera sp. UBA6602 | reverse complement strand
ACCTGTTGCGCACGCTGGCCGGCCGGCCGGTGGTCCGCGACAGCCAGACCCTGGATGTACAGACGCAAATGCTGCTGCGCTTGCAAACGGTTCGAGGCAATGCGGCGCTGGGCGGACGCTCGGTCGCGCGCGAACGTGCCCTCATGGATGCACAGGCCCAGCTGCTCGAACCCAGGGCCTCTCGGCGGGTCTCGACCCGCGACATTCAGGTCGCGGGCGGCGATGGGCCTTGTCCGGCCCGGGTGTATCGTCCCGAGGGCGTCAAATCTGACGGCGGCGCCCTGGTCTTCTACCACGGCGGCGGCTTCGTGATCGGCTCTTTGGATACGCACGATGGCGTATGCCGAGCCATCGCGGACCGCGCCCAGTGCGTCGTGATCGCCATCGACTACCGACTCGCGCCCGAGCACCCCGCCCCGGCCGGCGTGGAAGACGGGGTGGCTGCGTTCCGCGATATCGTCGGCCGGGCCGCCGAATTCCAAATCGATCCTGATCGAGTGGCCGTGAGTGGCGATAGCGCCGGCGGCAACCTGTCGGCGGTCGTTTGCCAGACGACGCGCAACGATGCCCATTCGCCCTGTTTCCAGCTGCTGTTCTACCCGGCGGTCGATTTCGTCGACGAACGCGAGTCCGTGCGGACCTTCGCCAAAGGGTTCCTGCTCGAAAAGACGTCGATGGACTGGTTCCGTGGACACTATCTGTCGGGCGGCCTGGAGCCGGGTGATACGCGCGTTTCACCGATGCACGGGGATCTTCAGGGCCTGCCCCCCGCACTGGTGATTACCGGCGGGTTCGATCCGCTGCGCGATGAGGGCGAAGCCTATGCCGAAGCGCTGAAAGCCGCGGGCGGCCAGGCGAACGTCGTACGTTATCCATCCATGATCCACGGCTTTCTGAACTTTGCCGGCGCAGTGGCAGGCGCCGACGCGGCGTTGACGGACGGCGCGCATGCACTGCGCGACGCGCTGGGCAGCTAAGAGGCACGAACGGACACGAAAGCCGCACGGGTTTCACCTCGCAGGGTATTCGCGTACGCGACCCGATCAAGCGCCGGTACCACGCGCGGAGACGCCCGTGGTGCCGGCACCCCGGCGTAGCGGCATACGAATAACCACCATCCCTTCGTGGTCTACGAGCCATCACAGGCACGAGCCGGGCGATAGCCGCCCGGGCCGATGCGATGGATACGACGCTTAGCGCTAATTAAGGAAGCTCTGCACAACCTCTCGCGGGTCGCGTTCGA
>DJIE01000183.1 GCA_002433465.1 Salinisphaera sp. UBA6602 | reverse complement strand
CGGTCGCCGCGGCCGAGATCGAAGGTGAACGTGCGATTGATGCGTACCACCTGGTCGACCCATGCCTTGAGCGCGGCGGGCATGCCGTAGTTGTACATGGGCGTGGTGATGACCAGCACGTCCGCTTGTTCCAGCTCGTCGATCAGCGTGTTCGACAGGGCCAGTGTTGCCGTGGCCTGTGCGCTGCGCTCCTCGACCGGCGTGAACGCGGCGGCGATCCACGCTTCCGAGATGGCCGGCGGCGGCTGGGTGCCGACATCGCGGCGAATGACCGCGGCCTGTGGCTCGGTCTGCTGCCAGCGGTCGATAAAACGGTCGCCGAGCATACGGCTGAGAGAGCGCGCCTGTCGGGCGCTGGCGTCGATACGCAAGATGGTGGTCATGGCGGATTCTTCTGCAACGGTGCATGGATAAGTTCAGCGCAACTATCCGCCTTCGCTAACAATCGTGACAAAGGCAAAGAAAACACCTATAGATGAACGAAACTCATCCGCTATAGAGCCGCTTTGTCGTTTCCTTCTCTTGCCGCACTGCGAGCCTTCGAGGCGGCGGCCCGCCTGGGCAGCTTCAAGGCCGCGGCCGAAGCGCTGCATCTGTCGCCCACCGCGGTGTCGCACCATATCCGGGGACTGGAAGCACAGCTGGGCGTATCGCTATTCCTGCGCCACACGCGCGCGATCACGCTCACCGAAGCGGGCGGGGTGTTGTCGCAATCCGCCTCGCGCGCCTTTGCCGAGCTCGAATCCGCAGTCGCCGCGATTCGAGACAACGAAAACCGGCTGGTCGTATCCACGACGCCGGCGTTTGCCACGCTCTGGCTGGCCCCGCGTATCGACGACTTCGAGCAGCGCCATTCGGGGCTGCGGGTGCAGGTTTTGTCGTCCACCGCGCCGGTTGATATGACGCGCGATCGCCAGGTGGATATTGCGATTCGCTATTCGGCGGCGGATGTCGTTGCGCCCGAGGGGCAGGTGCTGGTGCAGGAATCGGTGGCTGCGTTTGCCAGCCCGGATTATCTGGCCCGTCATGCCAGGCCGGAGACGGCCGAATTCCTGGTCACCCGCTGGGCATCGAATGGGCTGGCGCCGGTCGACTGGCGGGCATGGCAGGCTGCGGCCGGTGAAACGCTGCCCGATAACGCTACGGTGCGAGGCTTCGCGCACGAGCAGGAGGTGGTGCAGGCAGCGTTGGCGGGCAAGGGCGTCGCATTGGTCAGCGAACTGCTGGTACGGGATATGGTGGCCCGCGGCTGGCTCGTGGCCTGGCGGCCGACGGTGCGACTACCCGGCCATGTCTATCGACGGGTGGCCGGGCCATTGAGCGCCCACACCCGTCGCGTCGCCCTGTTCACGGCCTGGCTGCAGGACGCGCTTGTCTCAGATTGAGCCGTGGCGGGCTCTGCGCTCTAGCGAAACAGCGTATCGATATGGTCGGCGCCGATGCCGACCCGGTCGTAGTGCTCGCGGCACAGGGCGATATAGTCGTGTACGTCGAAATAGCCGTCCGACTCGCCGTTCTCGTCGAGCCAGATCAAAGGCCCCTTGACCACGAAGAACACGCGCATCGGATCTTCGTGCTCGTAGGCCACCAGCGTGTGGCCTTCGCCCGGGGTTTCGTAGACGAAGTCGCCGGCGGTAGCGATCCAGTCGTGTTCCAGATACCCCCATTTGCCGGAGATGGTGTAGGCGAACACTTCGTTGGGGTGATAGTGACGGTTGACCAGGCCCGCGCCCTTGGCCATGAGCACGTCGCACCAGCGGTTCGACGATGGCGAGATCCATAGCGGCCGAGACGACACGGTATCGCTGAAGGGCACGTAATAGCGCTCGTCTTCGGTGGGCGCATTGGCGATATGCACTTCCGGCAGCGTATCCGGCTTGAAGCTGTTCGGGATCGGCGGGATATCGCGCCAGAATTCGGCGGCCGGGCTTTTGGTGGCCATGGTGTCTCCTCGAGCTGATCGTTATAGGTCAGCGCCGAGTGTCGATGCGCAGGCGATCGTATGCAACGCCGCCCGCGGGCGTTAGTCGCTGGCGCGCAGGCTGGTCCAGGCCGGCTGGCGCAACACATCGCGTAGCGAGGCCAGCCCGGAGAGGGCGATTACGGCAGTGGCGCTGGTGATCGCGATCAGCCACAGGGGCCAGCGCCAGGCATAGCCGAGGTCGAACACCCAGACGGCGAGCACGATAGCCGTGACCTGGGCGATCGCGGCGGCCAGCAGCGATGCACACAGGCCGATGAGCAAGCATTCGCCGAAGGTGGCCTGGCGCAGCCAGCTTGAACGGGCGCCGAGTGCGCGCAGCAGCGCGGCTTCGCGCAGGCGCTCGGCGCGGCTGGCCTGCATCGCTGCCAGCAGCACCACCAGCCCCGCGGCCAGGGTGAAGCCGAATACCAGCTCGATCGCCAGGCTCAGCCGGTCGATCAGCGTGGTGAGCTGGTCGAGGATGGCGGCAATATCGATCACGCTGATATTGGAGAACTCGCGCACCAGCGCGCCAATCACGCCGTGGGCGCTGTCGGGCACGTACAGGCTGGTGATATAGGTCGCCGAGAATTCATCCAGCACGCCCGGCGCGAACAGCACATAGAAATTCGCCTGCAGGCTGGACCAGTCGATTTCGCGAATGCTTTCGATGGTCGCCGTGACCGGCGTGCCGGTGATATCGAAGGTGAGGCTGTCGCCCACGCCCACATCCAGGCGTTCGGCCACCGAGGTATCGATGGACATGCGAGGCTTGCCGGTATCGCCGGCATCGAACCACTGGCCTGCCACGATGCGGTTATCGTTTTTTAGCGTGTCGGTCCACGACAGATTCAGCTCGCGCCGGGTCAGCTCGCCGGCCTGCTCGGCCAGCGCCGCGTCGTCTTCGATCGCGGTGCCGTCCACTGCCGTCAGCCGTCCGCGGACCAGCGGGTAGAAGTCGGCGTCCAGGCCGGCTTCTTGCAGCCGTTCGGCGACCGCCGGCTGTTGTTCGCGGGTGATGTTGATCAGAAAACGGTTGGGCGCATCGGCGGCGATATCGGCTTGCCAGCCGGCCAGCAGGTCGCCGCGTACGATCACGAGCATGAACAGCATGGTCAGGCCGATGCCGAAGGCCACGATCTGCAGCGCGCTGGCCTGGCGCCGGCGGGCCAGCGCGGA
>DJIE01000127.1:7241-7367 GCA_002433465.1 Salinisphaera sp. UBA6602 | reverse complement strand
CGGTGCGATGCCGGTGAGCAGGTTGATACCTGCCGGTGTGGACAGGGCAGCGGTGAAACCCAGGATCTGTTCGCTGGTCATGTCCTTGTAGCGGCGCTTCCAGTGTTCCACCGAGTGCCGGACGGC
>DJIE01000127.1:0-6915 GCA_002433465.1 Salinisphaera sp. UBA6602 | reverse complement strand
TGGCGGCGAGCCGTTCCACCGGGTCGACCACGTCGGTGGCCAGGCTGGCAAAGATCATCGCCACCTTGTTGCCGGTGCCGCTGTCGGCGGTATGCAGCGATACCGGCAGCATGGCGACCAGCGGCTCGTCGGGCAGGGCGTCGCGGGAGAGCAGATACGCACGCAGCGCGCTGGCACACATGGCCAGCACGATATCGTTGACCGTGGCGTCGTAGTGCTTGGCAAGCTTTTTGATCCGGCTCAGCGAATATGACTGGGCCGCGAAGCGTCGCGAGCCGCTGATCCGCCGGTTGAGCATGCAGGTCGGCGCCTGCTTGAAGGCGGTGAAATCGGGCTCTTCACGGGCCTGTTGCCAGGCCGAGAATACCTGCTGGCCGACCCGCGGCATGGCTGCCATCTGGCGAGCCGTGGCGGCTGCCGCCTTCCACGTACCCTGCCAGGGCGACGGCCGGTTGCGCCGTGACCGCTCGTCGTCGCTTTCGGGCAACTGCCAGGGCACGCACAGCCCGCCCGGCGACGGCTGATCGTTGAGCGAACGTCGCATCACGCGCATGGCGCTGATGCCGTCCATGAGCGAATGGTGAAACTTGGTATAAACGGCGAATCGATTGTCGGTCACGCCTTCGATGAAGTAGGTCTCCCACATCGGCCGGGAGCGATCGAGCAGGGCACCGTGCAGCATCGAGACCAGGGCCAGCAGGTCGCGGATCGCCCCCGGAGCGGGCAGGGCGAGGTGGCGCACGTGGTATTCCATATCGAAGCTGTCGTCGGCGACCCAGAACGGCTGGCCGAACCGATACTTCAGACGTCGATTGAAGGGTACCTGTACGTCGGTGAAGCTGCGTGCCTTGGTGACCACCTCGCGCACATAGTCCGGCCCGGCATCCTCGGGGATGGAAAACAGCTGCAGGCCGCCCACGTGCATGGGCTGATGTCGTCCCTCCAGATGCAGGAATATCTGGTCGACAGGATTGAGCAGCTGCATGAGGGGCTCCGGATGGTCAGGCGTTCGCCGGGTCGGCACGCCCAAAGCACGAGACTAGCGCTTGCACCATGGCGGCGCATAGGCCTGACCGCCGCGAATGCACCGGAGGACGCGGTTCAAGACAGATCGATGGCATGCGCCTTGAGCGCAGACAGCTCGACGATCTCAAGCGCGGCTTCATCGGTCGCGGTCAGCGCCACCCGGGGTGCCACCCCGGCTTCGAGGGCCTGTGCCCAGCGGGCGGCGCACAGGCACCAGCGATCGCCGGCCTTGAGCCCGGGGAAGTCGAATTCGGGTCGCGGCGTGGACAGGTCGTTGCCGCGGCGGGCAGAGAATTCGAGAAATTCGTCGCTGACAACCGCACAGACCACGTGCCGGCCGATATCCGAAGGGCCGGTGCGACAGTAGCCATCGCGATAGAAGCCGGTGGTCGGTGCGTCACAGCAGCCGGCCAGCGGCTCGCCGAGTACGTTACGTGCGGGTGTCGATGTCATTGTTGTTGCTGCATCTCTTGTTGGCGCATGGGCATGCTGTCGATTTCGTCGAAGAAGGCATGGATATCGAGCGATTCGCTCTGGCGTGCCTTCACGCCGCCATCCTTGCCCACCAGCACTGCCTGAAACCCGCCGCCGTCATGCAAGGCGGTGATCGAAGCGCGCTCGACAGGCTTGGACAGATTGCTGTGCAGGGCGTCGGGGCTGACCACGAACCAGGCGATATCGCGCTCGGCGATGCCGACCGTGTTGGAAAGCTCGTCGGCCGCTTCGCGGCCGGCCGTATCGGTGGGCGTGAATACCGCGACCACGCGATAATCCCATTGCAGGTCGTCGAGCGTGGCGGCCGCGGCACTGCCGGCGCCGATGAGCGTGGAACACAGGCTGGCCATAACGAATCTACGCAGCATGCTCGGCACTCCTTACGGTGATGGGGGCAAGCCGGGCCGAACGGGTATCCGGCATCGGCGCGTTGTCCGCGCCGTAGTAGGTGGTCACCAGCGACAGCTTGCGTTCGTCGGTGGTGTTGGCGCCGGCGGCATGAAATACCCCGGCATCGAAGAACAGCACGTCGCCGGGTGCCAGCTCTGCGGTAACCGCCGATTCGATGAGCTCGGCGTTGTCGGGCCGGTCTTCGCGCAGGAACTGGGCGCTATCCAGCCGCTCGGCCTCGATCGGCAGGTGCTGGGTCGCCGGCAGCAGCCGCATGCAGCCGTTGGCCCGGGTTTCGTCGCCAAGGGCCAGCCAGGCATTGACCAGGCGCGGCGTTTGGAACGACCAGTAGCGCAGGTCGCGATGCCAGGCCGTGGCCGTTGAATAGCGCGGCGACTTGGTCATGACGCAGTTGTGGTGATTGCGGCTCAGATACACCGTTTCGCTTTCCAGCAGCTGGGCCAAGATCGCGCTCAAACGCGCATCGGCTGCCCAGTCGGCAAACACCGGGTCGCGGTCGTAGGCCTGGCGCAGGCGCCGCGGCGTGTCGCCGCCCGTGGCCGCGCGGCTGGCCGGCGCACCCGGATAGGCCACATCGGCTTCATATTCGATCGGTGCGATCTGCGCGTCGACGTGCTCGAGCGTGACCCGGCGCAGCGCATTGACGCGCTCGGCGGCCGCGAGCCCACGCATGATCAGGTAGCCGTCGCGCAGAAAAAGCTCGCGCTGGGCAGTCGTCAGTGCGGGCGCTGGCGGGGTGTCGATCGTGGTGCTCATGGTCATGGCTTAAACTTGCGGCCTGCATCCTGATACGCAAGGAACATTAATGAAGTTGCCCGATATTCGATCGATTTATGCCCTGCCGGGCGGGCGGCGCCTGATCTCGCGCGGTATCGGTTTCGTAGCCCCCTATTCGGGCAGCATCGGTGCGCGGGTGGAGTCGCTGTCGGACGGCCAGGCGCGTCTGCGCATGCCGGACAAGCGCGCCAACCGCAATCATCTCAACAGTATTCATGCCTGCGCGCTGTCCACGCTGGCTGAAACCACGGCCGGGTTGTCGGTGCTCTACAGCCTGCCGGCGGACATGCGCGGTATTGCCGTATATCTGGGCGTGGACTATCACGCCAAGGCCCGCGGCCCGATCGTGGCCTCGGCGCGCTGGGCGGTGCCGGCCTCGGGCGAGCAGGTGGAACGCGATATCGAAGTGCTCATGCACGATCGCGACGATGTGCTGGTGGCGGCGGCGATCGTGCGTTATCGGCTGGGCCCGCGTCGCTGAATTCATCTGCTACATCGTCTACGGCGTAATACAGTCAGAATTGTTCAATACGTGGTCAGAAGATGAAACGACGTGTGTTTATCGGTGGTGCGGTGTTCAGCGCGCTGGGCGTGACCGCGCTCGGCCGGGTATTGGCCGACGACGAGGCCCCCAGCGGCGCGAGCGCCGGCAAGGCGGCTTCTGCGAGCGAGGTGTCAACGGTGAAAAAGACCGAGGCCGAATGGCGTGAGCAGCTCTCGCCGGAAGCATTTCGCGTGCTGCGCAAGGAGGCCACCGAGCCGGCCGGCTCGAGCGAACTCAATGACGTGAAAGCCAAGGGCGAGTTCGTCTGTGCCGGCTGCGAGCTGCCGCTGTTCAAAAGCGATTGGAAGTTCGAGTCGGGCACCGGCTGGCCGAGTTTCTACAACTACATCGACGGTCATCTGGGCTTCAAGACCGATTACAAGCTGGTCATTCCGCGCAAGGAATACCACTGTGCGCGCTGCGGCGGGCATCAGGGCCATGTTTTCAACGACGGGCCCAAGCCGACCGGCAAGCGCTACTGCAACAACGGCGTTGCGCTGAAGTTCGTGGCCGCGGCGGCAAGCTAGGCAGAGCTTTTCCAGGCAGCCGGTACGGTCCCTAAACGAAAAAAGCCCCGGTCGAGCCGGGGCTTTCTCGCGTTGCCGTCGATCAGTTCGAGGCGGCGCTCTTCTCGAGCAGATCCTGGTGCACGTTTTCGGCGTCGGAGTCGACGCGTTTCCAGGTCTGCGATTTGCCGAGCAGGCTGATGCCGATAAAACCGCGGGCCTCGAGGGTGTCCGGGCCGGTCTGGGTGGCCTTGGCCTTGTAGGTCTTGCCATTGTTCGGATCGTAGATCGTGCCGTTCTCGAATTCGCCATTGCCGACGTATTCGAGGCCGTCGAGGATATTCAACCCCAGCAGACGGCGATCGCGCTTGGATTCATCGGGATTGTTCTTGTCGTAGCGTTTGTCACCGCTCTTGGAGCCGACGATCTTGCCTTTCCAGACGTCGCCTTCTTCATAGAGCTGGACATAGCCGCCGCTGGCGGTTTCCCAGACGCCGGCCGCGTCTTCTGCTTTCTTTTCCGCGGCAAACCCGGTGCCCGAGGCCACCAGCAGTGCGCTGGCCAACAGAGCCTGTTTGAACATCGATTCATCTCCTCATTGCATGTTTGCGACTGCATAGCATGCCCGAAACAACCGAACCGTGGATGAATCGGCGTACAAGACAAGCCCCTCTATGCCCCGCTAGACTGCGCCTACATTTCGAGCGTGGCCCGCGTGACGCGCTCCAGCCAGGAAGCCCATGTCCGGGGAAGCACTCATCGCCGTTTTCATCGATTTCGAGAATCTCGCCCTCGGCGTGAAGGACCTGCCGGGCGGCGAGTTCGACATGGGCCTGATCCACAAGCGCGTACTCGAAAAGGGCCGGCTGGTGTTCAAGCGTGCCTACTGCGACTGGGGCCAGTATCGCGGCCAGATGAAATCGTTCCATTCCATGGGTATCGAGATGATCGATATCCCGCAGACGCGTATTTCGGGCAAGAACAGCGCCGATATCCGCATGGTCGTGGATGCGCTGGATCTGTGCTATTCCAAGGACCATATCGACACGTTCGTGCTGGTGTCCGGCGATTCGGATTTCTCGCCGCTGGTATCCAAGCTCAAGGAAAACAACAAGCGCGTGATCGGCTGCGGGGTGAAGTCCTCGACGTCGGAACTGCTGGTCGCCAACTGCGACGAATTCATCTATTACGACGATCTGGTGCGGAAGTCGGGCCGTGCGCGCAAGCGCAAGGCGGAATCGGACCAAAAGCAGGACAAGGGCGCGCAGGCGCGTGAACAGCTGCTGGAAATCGTGTCGTCGCTGGAGTCGGACTACGATCCGGTCTGGGGATCGCTGGTCAAACAGACCATCAAGCGCGTCTACCCGGGCTTCAACGAAAGCTACTACGGCTTCAAAAGCTTTACCGATCTGCTCCAGTCGGCGGAAAAGAACGGCCAGATCAAGCTCGAATACGACGCCGAGCGCGGCAATTACAAGGTCGCGGTGAGCTGATTCGCGACCAATAAAAACCCGGCGCCGCGTACGACGCCGGGTTTCGGTTCAGGCCGGTTGGCCCGAGTACCGCGTTACATGGACGATTCGCTGCGATTGGCCTCGCTGTCGTTCATGCTCGAACCGGTGGCGCCGTCGGCACCCGACATGCCGGCATCGCTGCTGTCGGCGTTCGTGTTCATGCCCTCGCTGTCGGGCTCGGCAATACCGATCACGCCACAGGCCTGACGCGAACCGGCTGCGCCGATCGGCGGCTGGCTCGGGTCATTGGGTTTTTCGTGGATGATCACGCCGCGGCCGATCAGCGCCTTGGCGCCGGTCAACGAGGCGCCGTCGAGCATGCCTTCGTCGGAGGCGGTACCGTCTTCGCCGACGTCGAGATCACCCAGGTCGCCGGTGATACGATCGATATCGGCCGGCGGGTTCTTGGAGCTGCCCTGCAGGTTGTAGTGCGTGCCTGCGGATTTGCCATCGCCCGACGAGCAATCGCCGTACAAGTGAATATGGTAGCCATGCTTGCCGGGCTCGAGCCCTTCGGCTTCGGTGGTATAGGCCAGGCCGCCGTCCTGCGGGGTGAACCGGATCGTCGCCGACACGCCATCGTTGCCGTCGGTGCCGTGCAGTACGGCAACTGCTGCCTGCGGCATGTCTTCGCTGGCCGACCCGGCAGCGCTGCCCTCGGCGGGGCTGTTGCGATGGCCGTCCAGCATCGTGTCGTCGCCCATCTTCGATTCGTTGCCCGTCTGGGGCGCGGTTTCGGTGGCCGTATCGTTGCTGTTCTGGCTGGCCGTATTGGTCTGGGCGTCGGCGCTGGTGTTCGCGCTATCGACGGCAGCGGCGTCGTCGTTCTGATCGTCATTGTTGCCACATGCGGTCAGGCTCATGGCCAGCAGCATGGCGGCAGAAACGGAGACTACGGATTTCATCATGGACCGTCCTTTGCGTGGGAGTGTCGGGAGTGAGCGAGTGGCGTTCATGAAAAACACCTTCAGCCGTGCCGTGCGTGCAGCCGTGCGACGATCGCTTCGGCATCGTGGGCATCGGTAAACAGATTGTCGTAATTTGCCTGCATCCAGCGGCCCAGCTCGGTGCTGCGGGTGTCCAGCAGGCGGGCCAGCGAATCGATGTTTTCGCCCTGGCCGGTGGCGGCCTCGCGACGTAGCGGATCGCGCTGGGAATCGACGAAGGCCACGGTCTGTTGGTAGCGCGGCGTGTTCGGCTCGGTAACCGAGGCGTCGGTCGTGCCGCGGCTACTGGCCAGCACGCCCTTGGCGACCGATCGCGTGGCATCGGCGGCGACGTCGGTCGTACTGATCGCGGCCGAACAGCCCCCCAGCATCAGTGCGGTGATTGCCAGGCATGCGGCAGGCAGCAAAGACTTGCCACCGGTCGGTGTGCGATTGAATCTGACAAACAAGGATAGCCCCTCACCGTTATCGTTATGCGGTCACGCTATCGTCTGGGCGAAGCCAGCACAATAGGGGATTACCGCCAGACCGGCGCTACGCTGGCGCCCATGTTTACGGAGCCCGCATGACACGCCCGGCTTTTCGCACGCCCGATGCCTGCTTTGCAGGCCTGTCCGGATTTGACTACCGGCCCCGCTATGTCGAGGTGGACGGCCTGCGCATGGCGTACGTCGAAGCCGGCCCGGCCGCGGCCC
>DJIE01000036.1:464-8517 GCA_002433465.1 Salinisphaera sp. UBA6602 | reverse complement strand
TGGATCTCGTCGATGAACAGGATGATCCGGCCTTCCTGCTTGGACAGGTCGGAGAGCACGCCCTTGAGACGGTCCTCGAATTCGCCGCGGTATTTGGCGCCGGCAATCATGCCGCCGAGGTCGAGTACCAGCACGCGCTTGTCGCGCAGCGATTCCGGCACTTCGCCATTGATGATGCGCTGGGCCAGCCCTTCGACGATGGCGGTCTTGCCCACGCCCGGCTCGCCGACCAGGGTCGGGTTGTTCTTCGTGCGGCGCGAAAGCACCTGGATCACGCGGCGGATTTCCTCGTCGCGGCCGATCACCGGGTCGAGCTTGCCCTGTTCGGCGCGCTCGGTGAGGTCGATGGTGTATTTGTCGAGCGCGCCGCGCTGCTCCTCGGCGTTGGCATCGTCGACGTTTTCGCCGCCGCGGATCTTGTCGATCTGTGCGGTCAGCTTGTCGCGGGTGGCACCGGCGTTCTTGAGGATGGTGCCGGCTTCGGACTTGTCCTCGAGCGCGGCGAGCACGAACAGCTCGCTGGAGATGAACGAATCGCCGCGCTTCTGGGCCAGCTTGTCCGACAGGTTGAGTACGCGCACCAGCGCCTGGCTCGCGCCCACGTCGCCTGTGGCCTGGCCCACGGTGGGCAGATCGTCGAGCGCCTTGAGCAGGCGGTTACGCAGGTCGCGCACGTCCAGCCCGGCGCCGTCGAGCAGCGGGCGCACGGTGCCACCTTCGGTATCGAGCAGCGCCAGCAGGACGTGCACCGGCTGGATTTCGTTGTGGTCACGGCCCACGGCCAGGCTCTGGGCCTCGCCGAGAGCGCTTTGGAGCTTGCTGGTGAGTTTGTCCATTCGCATGTGGTGCTATCCCTCTTTGACTGGTGCGGCACAGCGATTGCGATGGCTGTGCCTAGTATTACGTCCTGTTATAGGTCCGATCGCAAACAATTCAACCATCGTTTGAAACATGACGAATTGATTCATGTCAGCACAGATCGCCGGCGGCCGTTTTCACGCTGATATACTCGCGCGAGCGCCGAATCCGGCACACGACGATTTGACCTCACCGGGGTTTGAATGACCAAGGCCTATGAAGACGCTGAGTTCATGCTCAGCGATGAGGCGCGCTCGCTGCGCCTTCTCTCCGAATATCTCGAACCCAGAGCGCGGTTGAAAGAACTCAATGTGCATCGTGCGTTGATATTCTGGGGCTCGGCGCGTCTGCGTCCGATCGAACCCGATCCGGTCGACGATACCGTGGACTTCTATGCAGAAGCCCGCGAGCTGGCAGCGCGAATGACGCGCTGGACCATGCAGACACACGACGCCGATTCCCATTACTATGTGTGTACCGGCGGTGGGCCGGGCATCATGGAAGCGGCCAATCGGGGGGCGGCGGACGTCAACCGCGATCTGTCGATGGGCTACAATATCGAGCTGCCGCATGAGCAGGGGGCGAACGCGTATATCAGCGATGAGCTGAACTTCGAGTTCAAATACTTCTTCATGCGCAAGTTCTGGTTCATGAACGTCGCCAAGGCGCTGATCATATTTCCGGGCGGCTTCGGCACCATGGACGAACTGTTCGAGATGCTCACACTGATACAGACCGGCAAACAGCCGCGTATCCCGGTTGTACTCTATGGTAAGAAGTTCTGGGATCGACTCATCGATTTCGATGTGTTCGTGGAAATGGGGCTGATAGCAGAGCGCGACATCGACCTGTTCTATCGGGCAGACTCGGTCGATGACGCATTTGATTTCCTCACCGATGCGCTTGCGCAGGATACGGTGACCGCACAAAGCCGGCACGGCTGACTGTCATGGCTAACGGATCTTTCAAGAAAAAGGGCAGCGCCCAGGGCGGCGCGAATCCGAATCCCAAGGTGCTCGTCGCCGGGTGGATCGGCAGCATGGTGCTGGTGGCACTGGTCACCGTACTGGTCACCTATAATTTCTCCGATGAGGGCTCCGAGCCGGAGGCCAGCGCGCCGGAACAGGTGGCACAGAACCAGCCCGACAAGGAGGTGGTGGAATCCTCTGCCGACGCCCGCATCGAGAGTCCACAAGAACCGGGCGATGACCAGATGGCCGCCAACGAGTCGGCGCCCGAGCCCGAGCCACCGCAGTTCATGCCCAATCTGCAGTTCATCGGCCGTCAGGGCATCGTCCAGCTCGCCGGCGCGAACATGCCGCCGAGCGATGTGGTGGCCGGCTGGTGTCGCGAGCTTGCCGAGCGCGTGGACGGTGTGGATACCTCGGACTGCATGTCCGGCGCTTTCGCGGACTCGGGCCACAAGTCGGTTAACGGCCGCCCGCTGGTGATGCGCAAGATCGAGCCCTCCAAGCAGCAATCCCAGTCGGGGCGGGTTCTGCTGATTGCCGCCACCCACGGCGATGAACTCAGTTCGGTCGGCACGGTATTCAGCTGGATGAACATCATCGCCGACAAGGGCACGCCGTATGCGTGGCAGGTTGCGCCGGTGCTCAACCCGGACGGTCTTTTCCACGAGCCGCCGACGCGTGTGAACGCCAACGGTGTCGATCTCAACCGCAATCTGCCCACCGCCGGCTGGGCCAAGGAGTCTCGCGATTACTGGCGCCGCGTCGGCTTCGAAAAACGTCGTTTCCCGGGTGAAAGCGCGGGCAGCGAGCCGGAAAACAAGTGGCTGGCCGAGCAGGTTCGCGAGTTCAAGCCGGATGTGATCATCTCGCTGCATGCGCCGTACGGCCTGCTCGACTACGACGGCGACTTTCCCGCGCCGCGCAAGATGGGGAGCCTGAATCTGCATCGCCTGGGCGTCTATCCCGGTTCGCTGGGCAACTATGCATCGCGTATGCAGGGCATCCCGGTGATCACGGTGGAACTCGATAACGCCGACGAGGCACCGGGCGAGCAGGAAATTGCGCAAATGTTTACCGACCTGAACGAATGGCTGGATCGTTATTTCCGTAGCGTGCGCCAGGCCAGCGCCGGCAACGGCGCCGCCGAAGCCGGCTAAGAGCGCCTCCTGTGCCGTGCCGTGCCTGCGTGGCGCGGCGGCTATTCGCCCGGATCGTAAGAAGGTCCGGGCGCTCCGAGCCCCGGCATGCTCGCCGCCCGTGCCAGCGGGGCGCGCAGCCCCCGCGATAGCTGATGCCAATCCCGGCCCTCGTCGATATCCCGGCGCGCGGGCAGGCGCTCGAGATCGAGCCCCAGAGCCAGAGCGCGCGTTCGGGTAGTTCGCGCCACCCGCGAGGTACTCCACGCCGGTCCACGGAAAACGCGGGCGTTGGCCCGGCATAGCCCGATCGCCCAGTAACCGCCGTCGTGTGTGGGCGCTAGCCATGCGCTGTGGCCGTGCCTGAGCTGCGCGAGGGCCTGATCCAGCCAAGAACCTTCAAGCTCAGGTTGATCGGTGCCCATGAGGATCACCCGGTCGCTCATTTGCAGGGCCTGACGTACGCCCTGGGCCATGCGATAGCCGAGAGGCCCATTGGCCTGGCGCCGTCGTGTGACGCCATAACGCGCGGCCAGACGTACAAACATGGGGTGGCGCGGGCTTGGTGAACAGGCCAGCGTCACCCGGCCGGGCGCCAGGGCACAGGCACGGGCCACCGCGTGTTCAAGCATCGCGCGATACAGCCGCGTCGCGCGTACGTTACCGAGCTGGCGCGCCAGGCGCGTCTTGCACTGGCCGACGATCGGCGTCTTGGCGAACACCCAGATCGCGAAATCCGCTCGTGGCGGGCTTTGCGGCTTTGCAGAAAAAAGGGGGTTGGCAACAGGCATAAGCCTGCTATCATACGCCGCTCGCTCGCAGGGATGCGGGCACAGAATCTGGGGCCGTAGCTCAGTTGGGAGAGCGTCGCGTTCGCAATGCGAAGGTCGGCGGTTCGATTCCGCCCGGCTCCACCAGTCTGCAAAAAGGCCGCTCATCGAGCGGCCTTTTTCTTGCGCGTAATTAATGCGTTTCGCAAGGCCAGGGTGGTGTGGCCCAGGCAGACGTGCCATCGTGCTTCGGCTTCAAGCCGCGATGCCGGTGCCGGGTATCGCGCCGCAGAGCGCCGTGGGCCGGCTAAAAGCCTGTGCCCCGCCTGTGCCCCGAGCCGCCCGACGCGATGAAGGCAGCCAATAGCTCGTTTCCTCTCGGCCGGATAAGCGCAGCGCACCATCGGCGTCGCGCCCAGCGCGGGCGGAGGCACGGCCGCATCTGCGCCATCTTCTCGTCGCCAACCGAAGATCGTCATCCAGGCTGGCCACAGCGCCAATCTTTATTGCTGTGCTGAAAGCCGATATCGCCAGGGCCGAATCCCCCGAACCGAATCCCCAAGCCCGGTGCCCCCGATAAAGACTGCGTGCCCGCGCCCGGGGCGGATCGGCTCATGGGCGGCAGCCCCTGTCGGCGTGATACCGAACCGTTGATTCCACGCGTTGGCGTGGCGAACGACCGTCGGGTATCGCCTCGAATGCGCGTATTTCCTATGACCATCGTCGTAGGTACGGTCTTCCAAGCGCCTGATTCAGCGAGGCATTTATATTCAGGCTAAGACGCTTAACACAGTATTCGTTGATTGGGCGCACGCGGCTGTCGTTCACTCGTCGTACAACGAAAATGACACAACGAGAGGAGGAGCCATGATCATTTATGGTGTGGCGTTGCTGGCCGCCTGCATGCTCGCGGGCAATATCATCGGCGAGCTCATCGGCATGGCCATCGGCGTGAGTTCGAACGTCGGCGGCGTAGGCCTTGCGATGTTGCTGCTGGTGTTCGTGGTTTACCGGCTACAGAAAGCCGGTTGCCTGGATACCTCGTCGCGGCGCGGCGTCGAATTCTGGAGTTCGCTGTATATCCCGATCGTGGTGGCCATGGCGGCCAGCCAGAACGTGGTGGGCGCGGTCACCGGTGGCCCGGTCGCTCTGGTGGGCGGCCTGGCCGTGGTGGCCGTGAGCTTTGCGCTGGTACCGGTCATTGCGCGTCTGGGCCAGGGCAAGTATGCGGTGGCCCTGGACGATATCGAAACCGAGCGGGGTGATCGCGATGCATGAACGCCTCGTTGACGTATTCACCAGCAACGGCCTGATTACCGCTTTTGCGGCGGTGGGCCTGCTGATGCTGGTCTGCAATCTCGTATCCAAGCACCTCACCGGCGGGCGGATTCACGGCTCCGCGATCGCCATCGCGGCCGGGCTGGTGTTGTCCTATATCGGCGGGGTGGCGACCGGCGGCGAAGACGGGCTGGCCGACGTGGCCCTGTTTTCCGGCCTTGGGTTGATGGGCGGCTCGATGCTGCGCGATTTCGCCATCGTCGCCACGGCCTTCGGCGTCGACGTGGAGGAGCTGCGCAAGGCCGGCCTCAACGGCGTGGTCGCCTTGTTCGTAGGCATCATCATGCCGTTTGCGCTGGGTGGGGCCATTGCCTATGCGTTCGGCTATACCGACCCGGTATCGGTCACCACGATCGGCGCGGGGGCGGCGACCTATATCGTCGGCCCGGTGACCGGCAGCGCGATCGGTGCCAGCTCCGACCTGATCGCGCTCTCTATCGCCATCGGGCTGGTGAAGTCCATCTCGGTGATGATCATCACGCCGGCCGTGGCGCGTTCGATATCGCTCAACAATCCGTCGGCCGCTCTCGTTTTCGGCGGCATGATGGGCACGACCAGCGGCGTGGCTGGCGGCCTGGCGGCCACCGATGCGCGCCTGGTGCCCTACGGCGCGATGACCGCGACCTTCTACACCGGGCTGGGCTGTCTGCTGGGGCCGTCGGTGCTGTATCTGGTGGTGCGTGCGCTGCTCGGCGGCTAAGGCGGGCGTGCTAGCCGGTGACCGCGATCGCGGCCTTTTCGAGGGCCGCGATGCGTTCATCCGCGCGCCGCGACTTCAGATAGCACAGGCCGATGGTCTGGGTGACGCGCTGATTCTCGACGACAGGCGAGAAGGCCAGCGCGCCGGGGTAGATGTCGTCGATGCGTTTGGGCAGCAGGGCGTGGCCCACGCCGCCCTTGACCAGGCTCGTGAGCGTGAATATGTCGTTGGCCCGCAGGGCTACGCGAGGCGTAATGCCGGCCTCCAGAAACATGCGATAGCTGTCGCGTCCGGTAGAAAACTCCTGCGACAGCATCACGAAAGGCTCGCCGTCGTAGCGGCGCAGGTCGACCGGCGCATCGCCCGCGGACTTGGCATCGGCGGCCTGGGCAAGATGGATTTCGTCGTCGAACAGCGTCTTGACGATGCGATGTCGACGCCGGCTCAGCTCGTGCACGCAGATCAGCGCCGCGTCGATATCGCCGGCCTGAAGCTTGTCTTCGAGATCGGCGTTGGAGCCCAGTACCAGCTCGATATCGCAGTCCGGCACCTCGGCCTTGAGCGCGTTGATGATGCGCGGCACCACGGCAACGGTGAGCGAGTAGAGCGAGCCGATACGAAAGATGCTGGGCGAGATGCCGGCCGCCGAGCGGGTATCGTCCACGCTGCGCTGGATGCGTTCGATGATGTCGCTGGCGTGGCGTTCGAGCACGAAGGCCGAATCCAGCGGCTCGAGCGAGCGGCTGCGGTGGGCGAACAGCGGACAGCCCACGGCGGCTTCCAGCGAATGGATGGCCTTGTGCACCGACACGCTGGACAACGACAAGGCCTCTGCGGCCCGCGCCAGATGGCGTTCGCGCATGAACACGAGAAAGATCTCGAGTTTGCGCAGAGTGATTTCATCGCTGCTCACAGGTATTCCCCGAGACGTTGCCGTTCCACGTTAACGAAGCAAACAACAGGTTTATTGAACCGGTGCGTAGCGCATTCTAACGTGAGCGTGCTCCGCGCAAGCCAGGACCCCTTATGACACAACGCCAATGGACAACGCGCCGCGACGACAAGCAGGCCCGCATCGGGCAGGTTGCGCCGTGGCTCACCGGCAAACAGCTGCCGGCCGAGCGCATCACCGATGCCCTGTATGCGCTCATCGCGCCGGGCGATCGGGTGATCGCGGAGGGCAACAACCAGAAGCAGGCCGATTTCCTGTCGCGGGCGCTGGCGGAGCTCGACCCCGAGCGCATCCACGATCTGCACATGATCCAGCCCAGCGTCGGCCGGCCCGAGCATCTGGCGGTGTTCGAAAAAGGCATCGCGCGCAAACTGGACTTCGCTTTTTCCGGCACCCAGAGCCATCGTATCGGCGCGCTGATGATGGACGGCACGATCGAGGTGGGTGCAATCCATACCTATATCGAACTGTATGCGCGCCTGTTCGTGGACCTGATCCCCAAGGTCGTGCTTACCGCCGCCTTCAAGGCCGACCGCGACGGCAATCTCTATACCGGGCCCTCGACCGAAGACACGCCGGCGCTGGTGGAAGCCGCGGCCTTCTCGGGCGGTATCGTCATCGCCCAGGCCAACGACATCGTCGACGACGTATCGCAGCTCGACCGTGTCGATATCCCTGGCTCCTGGGTGGACGTGGTCGTACAGGCCGACAAGCCGTTCTATATCGAGCCGCTGTTCACCCGCGACCCGCGCCATATCACCGACGTCCAGATCTTCATGGCGATGATGGCGCTCAAGGGCATCTATGCCGAGCACGGCGTGCAGTCGCTCAACCACGGCATCGGCTTCAATACCGCGGCCATCGAACTGTTGTTGCCGACCTATGGCGAAAAACTCGGTCTGCGCGGCAAGATCGTGAAGAACTGGGTGCTCAATCCCCACCCCACGCTTATTCCGGCGATCGAATCCGGCTGGGTGGAAACGGTGCACTGCTTCGGCACCGAACTGGGCATGGAAAACTATGTCGCGGCCCGGCCGGACGTGTTCTTCACCGGCGCGGATGGCTCGCTGCGTTCCAATCGGGCGTTCTGTCAGCTTGCCGGCCACTATGCCGCGGATATGTTCATCGGCTCCACGCTGCAAATGGACGGCGACGGGAACTCCTCGACGGTCACCACGTCGCGGGTATCCGGCTTCGGCGGCGCCCCCAATCTGGGCTGCGACGCGCGCGGGCGTCGCCATGCCACGCCGGCCTGGGCCGATCTCGCCCCCAGCACCGACCCGATGGCGCGCGGGCGCAAGCTGGTGGTGCAGATGGTCGAAACCTTC
>DJIE01000036.1:0-156 GCA_002433465.1 Salinisphaera sp. UBA6602 | reverse complement strand
GTGGTGCAGATGGTCGAAACCTTCCAGGCGGGTTTGAAACCGACGTTCGTGGACCGCCTCGACGCGGTCACCGTGGCCGAGAAAGCCGGCCTGGATCTGGCGCCGGTCATGGTCTATGGCGACGACACCACCCATCTGCTCACCGAAGAAGGCCTG
>DJIE01000105.1:11275-43599 GCA_002433465.1 Salinisphaera sp. UBA6602 | reverse complement strand
CTGCTGGTTGCTCAGGTGGCCGAGCTTGCCGGCCACCCGTCGTTTGAGCGACGCCGGATAGGGGCCGGTGGCCAGCATGTCCGGGTCGTGATTGCATTCGAGCACGAGCGCATCGCAGGCATCGACCATTTCGCGCACGTGCGGCGTGGCATAGCCACTGTCCGAGAGAATGCCCAGGCGCTTGTCGCCGTTGCCCACGATCAGCTGCGCGGGCTCGCGCGCGTCGTGGGGCACGGGATAGGGAAAAAGCTCCAGATCGCCGATCGCGAACGGCTCGTGCGGGGAATACAGCTCGGTGGCAGCAAGCGCGTCGGTGGCCTTGGCTGCCTGGGTGCCGGGCGTGAGCCACACGGGAATTTCGTGACGGCGCGAAAAACGCGATACGCCGCGCCAGTGATCGTCGTGTTCGTGGGTGATGACCAGGGCATCGATATCCGACGGCGTGAGTTCTAGGCGCGCGAGCCGGCGCTCCATCTCGCGGGCGGAGAACCCGCAGTCGATGAGCAGCCGTGTCTGGCCGTATTCCACCACCAGCGCGTTGCCCTTGCTGCCGCTGCCCAGCAGCGCGAACCGCATGTCCGAGTGAACCCGGTTCATGCGCGCTTGCTGCAACGCTGCACTAGCGGCCGCCCTGCCCGCCGCCGGACCCGGGGTTGCCGCCACCTGGCCCCTGGCGCGTATACACCGGAAACGGACGCACCTTGCTGTCGCCGTTGGCGGGCGTGACCTTGGCCGTACCGCGCCGGGTGACTTCGTCGATACGGATCACCGAATGCATGGGAATATAAGAGCGCTCGACGTCGGCAAACTCGTCGGCGAGCTTTTCCTCTGCCGGGTCGATCACCAGCGAAGAGCGCTCGCCGAAGACGAGCTTTTCGATTTCGACGAACCCGAACAGCGCGCCCTGGGAGACAGAGCGCGCGAATACTTCGTAGACTTCACCCTGGTTGAAGAACGCCACGCGGTAGAGACGCTGCTTGGAGTCTGCTGACGACATGGCAGGGCCGATCCAGGGGGTCAAAAGATGGCGGAGAGGGTGGGATTCGAACCCACGTGGGGCGGTTAGCCCCCAACCGATTTCGAGTCGGTGCCGTTATGACCGCTTCGGTACCTCTCCTGAAACTCGTTCAGCCTGCCGGCGCTTTTGCGGGGTACGCTGGCCGCAGGCTTATTGCGAAGTCGCGTATGTTAAATGATTAAGACGGCTTTCCCAAGACTTGCGTGCAAGATAGCCTGAACACATGACCCGGTTCTTGCCACAACGCCCGCCACTGCGCTTTTTTCGGTCCGCGATGCGATGAGCGGATTGCGCGAACTGCTGCGCATTCTGCAGCTGACCACCATCGCCGCGCTCACGCTGGCGCTGTCGACGTGTATCGAACGCCCCGGCCTGCTCGAACAGATCGACACCCTCGGCACGCTGCGCGTGGCCACGGTCAATTCCGCGACCACCTACTATCTCGACGCCGACGGCCCCACCGGCTTCGAATACGATCTGATTCGCGAATTCGCCCAGTCGCTAGGGCTGCGCTTCGATATGGTGGTGATGCCCGATCAGCAGGCCGTGATCGATGCTGTCGCCTCCGGCCATGCGCATATCGGCGTGGGTGTGGCGGTCAGCGAGCCGCGTCGACAACGCGTGCGCTTCACCCCGCCCTACGACGAATCCGCGCTCGAGGCCGTGTACCGGGTGTACAAGCACAAGCCGAAAACCCTGGCCGATCTGTCCGGCGACCTGGTGCTGCCGGCACATACGGCATTCGCCGACTGGCTGCGCAGCAACCGCCCGGAAATCGAATTTCGCGTCGATGATCAGGCCAATACCGAGGAGCTGATGGACCGCGTGGCGGCGGGCGATCTTGTGGCCACGGTAGCCAGCGCGGATATCGTCGACATGAACCAGCGCTACTACCCGAACCTGCGCGTGGCCTTCACCCTCGACGACGTGCGCCAGCATACCGCCTGGGCGGTGGCGGGCCGCGGCGACATGAGCGGCGACGATACGCTCTACAACGAAGCGATCGCCTTTCTCGAGCAGGTCAAGCAGAACGGCCGGCTGCATATCCTGCGCGACCGCTACTTCGGCCACGTGAAAAGACTCGGCTTCGTGGGCGGCCACGAGTTCGCCCGCCAGGTGGATAACCGGCTGCATCTGTGGGAAGACTATTTCAAGCGCGCCGGCGAGCAATACGGCCTCGACTGGCGCCTGCTGGCCGCCATCGGCTATCAGGAATCGCACTGGGACAAGAACGCGGTCAGCCCCACCACCGTGCGCGGCATCATGATGCTCACCCAGGCCGCCGCGTCCGACATGGACGTAACCAACCGCCGCGACCCGGCCCAGAGCATCGACGGCGGCGCCCGTTATTTCGTGCGCATGCTCGAACGCATGCCGGATGAAATACAGCAGCCCGATCGCACCTGGTTCGCGCTGGCCGCCTACAACATCGGCTATGGCCACGTCATGGACGCGCGCCGCCTGCTCGAGGATCGCGGGCGCGACCCCAATCTATGGGTCAACCTGCGCGATGCCCTGCCCTGGCTCACCCAGGAACGCTATATCTCGGATACCCGCTACGGCTATGCGCGGGGCCACGAAGCCGCGACCTATGTCGGCAATATTCGCGCCTACTTCGACATCCTGTCGTGGATGACCAACAACCGCACCACCCAGGAACCGCCCGCGCTCGACGAGGGCCAGTCGCCTACCGCGCCCGAAAGCGAAACCGGCACCGAAAACAAGACGACGATATCGATCGATTCACCCGCGTTCTAGGCCTGTTAACGCCAATAAAATCGTCGTGCCGCGCTCATTTTGATAAGACAAGGCACCGTGCGCGGCTCGGCCCTGGAATAACTTCGGCCGGCGCCACGCGCCTTGTCTGGCACGATTTTGAGTCGCGACCCGCAGCCGATCGACCGTACCAACATCAGAACACGACAAAAACGGTCGGGCCACGGTGTTAGCAACCCGACTGTCCGCTGCGACGCCGAGCCGGGCCGCCGCTAGAAATCCACCTCGTAGCCGAGCTTGAAGGTCCGCCCACGGCCCTTGAAATAGTACTCGTCGCTGATACGCGCGGCCTGCGAGTAGTAGGTGAAGTAGTCCTTGTCGAACAGGTTGTCGATACCCAGGCTCATCCGGCCCACCGGCAGGGCGTGGCCAATGGACGCGTTGACGAGCGTAAAGCCGTCGAAATCGAGCTGCTCGTTCTCCACGTCGCGATCGAAATAATGCACGGCCTGAATATGTGACGAAAAATCCGGATTCCAGTTTGCGCTCCAGCCAGCACTGAGCGTATCGGGCGCGATATTGATACCGGTCAGATCGGTATCGACACGGCCATCGCCGTCGGTATCGGATTCGCCTTCGGCTTGGGCATATGAGAGATCGAAACGATGCCGGTCGCCGACCTGGGCCCGGCCGGTGATTTCGAAACCGTGAATCTCGGTTTTTTCCCGGCTGCCCACGAACGACCCGTTGCGCTCGGTCAGACGCTCGCCGAGATCGGAGTTGGATTCGTAGTAACTCAGTTCCAGGCCGTAGCGCTCCCAGTCCAGGCGCGTGCCGATTTCCCGCGTATCGGTGACGATCGGCGTGAGCTCGATCAGTTCGTCCGCGTCCCGGCCGGCCTTGTTGATACCGCGCAGCGCACGGCCGACGTCGGGCATGCCGAAGCCTTCGGAGTAGCTCGCATAGAGCTGGCCCCAGGACGTGGCCTGATAGACCAGGCCGGCGTTGTACAGCGTTTCGGAATAGCGCGGCGTGCCGCCGCCCACCTCCACAGCGTCGTTGACGATGTTTTTACGGTCGATGGTCGCATAGTCGTCGACATCGAGCCGTGCCCGTTCTTCGCGAACACCGCCGGTCAGGGTCAGCGATTCGAACGGGTGCAGATCGGTCTGCAAGAAACCGGCGTAGCTACGAAAACGCGTTTCCGGCACATAGGTGCGCCCGGTCTGGGCGAGTACCTGCTGGGTTTCGTCCTGCAACAGATCAAAGCCGGTGGCCACATCGACGAAGCCGTCGAACATGCCTTGGCGGTTGAGCGAGAACTGGGCGCCGTACTTGTCGGATTCGTTGCGGGTCTGATCGAAGGCCTCTTCGCCATTGACCTGGTACGGGAAGAACGTCGTGGTCCCGAACTGGGCACGAAACCGCTGGGTATAAAGCTGGGCGTCGATCGAATTGCCATGCCAGTCGGCATGCTCGTAGGACACCCGCGCGGTGGTCACGCGGTTATAGCCGGGATCGCCGAGCGGGTCGCCCTTGCGTGCAGTCGTCGGCACGCCGTTGGCGCGGCCACCCTCGGTCACCACGGGCACGTAGTCGCCGTCGCTTTCCAGGTCGAAATGGTTCAAGGAAAACTGGACCTGCTGATCGTCGTCGATCCAGTAGCCTGCCTTGGCCAGAATGTCGTAGCTGTCGGAATCCTGGATCTCGCCCGGATAGGCAACGCCGATATTCTCGCCATTGCCATCGTAAAAAGCACCGCGCTCCTGCCAGCTCGCGGCGGCCAGATAATCCCAGTCGCCCTTGGCGCCGCTGATGCGGTAGTCGGCCTTGTAGCCGAGCCCGTCGCCGCGGAAGTCGTCGTCGCTGGTCAGACTCAGGCCGGCATGCTGGTTGACCTCGCCGCCCTCGGGCCGACGGGTGATGAAATTGATGATGCCGCCCGTCGCGCCCAGACCACGTTCGGCGCTGGCGCCGTAGATGACCTCGATACGCTCGACCATGCTCATGTCGATCGTATAGCTGTCACGCGAGCTGTCGCGTAGCGGGTTGGATTGCGGCACACCGTCGATTAGAAACTGTGGGTCGCGGCCGCGCAGTGTCTCGCCCGCATTGGACAGCTTCTGCCGGCTCGGCGAGTACGACGGGATCAGATTGGACAAGACCTGGCCCGGGTCGTTGGTTGTGGCCAACTGCTGTTCGATCTGCTGTCGATCAATGACCGTTATGCGACGCGGCGACTTGTCTTTCTCGGTTTTGTTACGTGTAGCGCTGATCGTAATCGGGCCCAGTTCCGTTTCGCTCACCGGCTTGAGCGAGTCCTGCGCATACGCGCTGATGGGCATCGCGCTATACGAAATAACCATGGCGCTTGCCACGGCCGTACGTTTGACACGGCGCCGCCGCGCATCCTGGCCCCAGGTAATCGACAAGGCTATCCCCTTTACAAGTAGCAATTGGCAAAAAATCGGCCGCGAATATAAATGATATTGATTCTTATTTGCATAACCCGTTGTGCGCAACTCGTCGTCATGCCTGTGGCAGGCCGTTGCTCTCGCCCGGTCGCACTGGCACCGAAGCCGGTCTCGAACAGGCTCGAATATCGCGCACGCCATAAGAGCTTTCCGTTGAGGATCACAATGATTCTCATTACAGTGCGACGCTCACTGTGCGCCTTGTAGCGTTCAATCCCCTCGTCGCCCATGCCGTGAGACATCGCTCTTGCCGATTTCCAGAACGTCGTTAACACCCTGATGACCAGCATGGATCGTTCTCTGGCGGGTGTTTCAATCAGCCGCGCGGTGTTTCGTTCGCGACGGCGGCTGTTGCTCGGGCTGGCGGGCGCTGCGCTCTGGCCGCTGATCGGGAGAAGCGCCGAATCGCTGCGCGTCGTCACGCTTTTTCAAGGCGCGACCGACACCGCGGTCGCGCTCGGCGTGGCGCCGGTGGGCGTGGTCGAATCCTGGCAGGACAAACCGATCTACCCCTACTTGCGTACGGCGCTGGCGAACGCCCAGGTGGTTGGTCTCGAAACGCAGCCGAGCCTGGAACATATCGTGTTGCTCGAGCCGGACGTCATCGTTGCCTCGCGTTTTCGGCATGCGCGTATCGAGCCGCTGCTCGCACGGATTGCACCGGTCGTGATGCTCGACGACATTTATCGGTTCCGACAGACGCTGTCGGTCATGGCAGAGGCGCTCGGGCGCGAACAACAGCGACGGGAGCTCATCACACAACTGAATCACCGTATTCAGCATCTGCGCGCCCGCTTACATACGCGGTTCGACCGGCGCTGGCCGCTGACGGTGTCGCTGCTCGATATCCGGGCGAACGAGGTCCGCAGCTATCTGGCGTCCAGCTTCGGCGGTTCGGTGCTTGAAGCACTCGGCTTTCGCTGGAACGAAACCAGCCGCAGCGCAAACGGCGTATCGCTGAAGTTGAGCGGCGTGGAAAGCCTGCCCGCGGTCGATGCCGACGTGTTCTTCGTGATTCTGCATAGCCGCAGTGCCGCGGTCCGCGCACATTACCAACGCCTGCAGGCGCATCCGCTGTGGCAACGCATGGCGGCGCCGACCCGCAAGCAGGTCCGGGAAGTCGATGCCGTGGCCTGGGTGCTTTCGGGCGGCATCCTCGGGGTCATGCACATGCTCGACGATATCGAGCACTGGCTCGATCGTGAGAGCGCACGCGCATGAACACACCGCAGCGACTGTTCGCACTCGTTGTCGTACTGATCGGCTGCGCGGTGGTAAGCCTCATGGCCGGTGTCCACTGGATGAGTCCGGCCGATATCGGCCATGCCTTCTGGATGCCCTCGGCGACGAACGTCGACGACCTGGTGATTCGGACCACGCGCCTGTCGCGTACCGTGCTGGCCATCGTGGTCGGCGCCAGCCTGGCCGTGGCCGGCGGTATCCTGCAGACGCTCACGCATAATCCGCTCGCCTCGCCGGGTATTCTCGGCATCAATGCCGGCGCGCTATTCGCGGTGGTGCTGATCGCAACCACGGATGTCCTGGCAGCGCACCTCAATCCCTATGCCGGCGCCTTTGCCGGCGCAGCAATTGCTGCGGCCATCGTCTGGTGGCTGGCGATGCGGCGCCAGACTGCCACCCCGCTGCATCTGATCCTCGCCGGCGCCGCGCTCGCAGCGCTGTTCGGGGCGATGAGTCAGGCATTGCTGGTGATCGATCAACAGGGTCTGGATACAGTGCTGTTCTGGCTGGCCGGCTCGGTGTCCGGGCGCAGCCTCGATACGGTCTGGCCGCTGATTGGCATCGCCGTACTCGGGTTGTTGCTGAGCGCTGCGCTGCTGCGCGATCTCAACCTGCTTGCCGCCGGCGACACCATTGCCGCGGCCGTCGGTATTCGCCTGCCCCGTCTTCAAGCGATGGCGATTGCCGTGATCGTATTGCTGGCCGGCGCGTCGGTCGCCATGGCCGGCAATATCGTATTCATCGGTTTGATCGTGCCGCATATCGCGCGCCGTCTGCTGGGCGTCGACCATCGCCGCTGGCTGCCCGGCGCGGCCGTGATCGGTGCGACTCTTGCCCTGATCGCCGATATCGTGGCCCGGCTGCTCATCGCGCCCGGCGAAGTACCGATCGGGGTAATGACCGCGCTGATCGGCGCGCCGGTATTCATCGCCCTGATACGGCGGCAGGCGACCGCGCATGCCTGAGTCCCGTGCACTGCGTCTGGGCCGCTGGTCGCGCCGGTTCAGCCCGTCGCCCTGGCGCAACGCCCTGGGCACCCTGCTGCTGTGTAGCCTCGCCGGCATTGGCGCGCTCATGCTTGGCGCGATACCCCTGTCGCCGCCGGCCTTCCTGCATGCATTGGTCCAGCCTGACAGCCACGCCGGGCTGATCGTGCTGCAGCTGCGCGCTCCGCGCGTACTGCTGGCATTGCTGTGCGGCGGCGCGTTGGCGGTGTCCGGCTGGCTTTTCCAGCAGGTGATGCGTAACGCGCTCGCCTCGCCGGATACGCTGGGTGTCACGGCAGGCGCGAGCGCGGCGGCGGTCGCGTATCTTTCGTATCTGGCCGCAGACTGGGGTATGTCGGGGCTACCGATTGCGGCAATGGCGGGTGCGCTGGCCGTGATCGCTGTGGTGTATCGCCTGGCCTGGCATCGGGGTACAACGCCATTACGGCTCATCCTGATGGGTATCGGCATGGCCGCACTCTGCGGCGCGATCACCACTTTCATTCTGGTATCCAGCCCGCTGAGCACCACGCTATCGGCCTATGTATGGCTGACCGGCAGTGTGTATGGCGCCAACTGGACCGAGGTAGGACAGCTGGCGCTGTGCTGTACCGGGCTGGCACTGGTGCTCGTAGCACTGCTGCGCCACGCGCTGCTGGCGCCGCTCGACGATGGCCTGGCCACCGGGCTTGGCGTGAAGGTCCAGCGCACGCGTGCGCTACTGACGCTGGTTGCTTCACTCATGGCCGGCGTTGCGATCGCCTGGGGCGGCGCCATGGCATTCGTGGGCCTGGTTGCGCCGCATATCGCACGCCAGATCACGCCTTCGCCCGGCGCTGCACAGCTGATCACCAGTGCAGCACTCGGTGCTACCCTCGTCATACTCTCCGACCTGCTCGGACGCACGCTGTTCACGCCGCTGGATCTGCCGGCCGGCATATTCGTGGCCGCGATCGGTACGCCCTTCTTTCTCACTCTGCTTCTGCGACAGGCGCGTTAGCTATGACGCAGCTTTCTGCAACGCATATCACGGCCGGCTATCAGCACGAGGCGATCCTGCGCGAACTGACCTTGGCGCTGCCCGAAGGCCAACTGTCGGTTCTCATCGGCAGCAATGGCTGCGGCAAGAGCACGCTCTTGAAAACGCTGGCCAGGCTGCTCGCCCCCTGGAACGGTGAGGTGGTGCTCGACGGCGCGGATATACATCGCCAGCCCACTCAGGCTGTCGCCCGTACATTGTCGTTGCTCCCGCAACAGCCGGTCGCACCCGAAGGCCTGCGCGTGCGCGAACTGGTCGCGCTCGGTCGGCATCCGCATCAGAGCTGGCTTTCGCAATGGTCAGAGCGCGACGAGGCCTGTGTGGACGACGCACTGGCGCGCACCGACCTGCTGACGCTGGCGGATCGCCCCGTGGATTCGTTGTCCGGTGGCCAGCGCCAGCGCGCCTGGATTGCCATGGCCGTGGCCCAGGACACGCCGCTCATGCTGCTCGATGAGCCGACGTCCTTTCTCGATCTCACCCACCAGCTGGAGGTGCTGGATCTGCTCAAGGCGCTCAATCGCGATGCCGGCAAGACGATCGTTATGGTGCTGCACGATCTCAATCTAGCCTGTCGCTACGCTGATCACATGGTGGCACTCAAGCACGGGCGCATTCATGCCCAGGGTACGCCCGATGACGTGGTTACCGAGGTCAATGTACGCGAGGTTTTCGAACTCGACTGCCGTGTCATTGCCGACCCGTTCTTCGGCGTGCCGTTGTGTATTCCGTTCGGCCGCGCCCCGTCTTCATGATGCCGGCGGCCCATGGTTTCAGCGCGGCTGACTGGCAATATCTGACCGGGTCGCTGCAGCTTGTGGATGCCGCACGCCTCGATCGGCCAACATTGAGCGTGGCTGATTTCACCGACGCGGCGCGCTGTCGCCAGCTGCTCGACCAACTCGGCCCGGTCATTGGCGCGCCGTCGCGGCGTGTCACTGCCTCGCTGCTATCCAAACGGCTGGCCTTTCTGATCACGGGCGCGAGCTTCTATGCCCTGTCCGCCTGTGATCGCAGCCTGGACATATCGGCCGACAACTGCCGTATCGATGCCAGCCACGACGGTACGCGCTGGACATCCTGCCTGCCCCTGCATCGCCTCGATGCGCAGGCCTTGCCGTCCAATCAGCGCGATCGCGCCCGGAGCGTGCTTGTCGGCCAGGTCTTTGCCGGCCTCATCGCGCCGCTGTGGGCGGTATTGCACCAGGTCAGCGGCGTGCCCATGCGCATGCTCTGGGAAAACACGGCAGTACGTGTCTATTCCTTATATGAGCGCCGTATGGTCGACTTCACCGAACCGGCGGCGATCGCGCGCCGCGATGCGGACTGGCGTTTTCTCATCGACGCCCCGCCGGCCCTGTTCGGCGGGTCCGTCAATCCACTGGCGCGTTTCCTGTATGCGCCCACCCACCGGGCCGATGGCGAGACCGTGCGCTTTCGGCGTACCTGCTGTCTGTACTTCAAGGCCACGCAGCCGCCGGTTTATTGCCGCACCTGTCCGCTGCTCACGGTCGCCGAGAAAAAAGGCCCTGAACGGATCACAGCGAAACAGCGCTGAGTTTTGGTCGCTGCCTGCACGATGCGGCGTTCCACGCCTCGTGCAGGCACAAAAAAAGGCGCACGACCGAAGCCGCGCGCCTTTGCGATTCGACTAACCGTTACCTGATCAGGCCGTGAAGCGGTTATGCAGACCGCATTCGCGATTGCCCAGCACCTTGGTCGGATCGTAGTAGTTGGTTTCGTTGGGCAGGCCATGCTTCTCGCGATAGGCCGCCATGTCGTCGGCGGTCCACTCGAGCACAGGCGCGACCTTGACCACGCCGCCCGGCTTGTCCTGGGAGACAATATCCATGTTCTTGCGGAACTCGGTCTGGTCGCGACGCACGGCGGTCAGCCACACATCCGGCGCCATCGCCTGCATGGCACGGCCGAAGGGCTCCAGCTTGACCTGACGGGTGAACTCCTCGTGCTGCGGGTCGTCCACGTCCGGAATGCCCATCAGCGCATCGCGACGCGCGGCCGAAGACAGCGGGTTGAACACGTGCACGTTCAGCTTGAGGTCTTCGATGAGCTTCTCGGCGAACAGGTAGGTCTTGCGCGTGGCGTAGCCGGAGTCGATCCAGACCACGTCCATGTCGGGCTGAACCTGGGTTGCCAGATGCAGGATCACCGCCTCTTCCGGGCCGAAGTTGGTGGTCACGATGGTCTTGCCACCGAGGCCGACCGCCCATTCAACGATTTCCTTCGGATGCTTGCCGGCGAGTTCGGCATTGGCGTTGGCGACATCGACTTGCATGCTGCTACCTCGTTTGAATTGCTTCATGCGCGACGCCGACGAACGAACCCTCGCATCGCGCTACCTTGAATGACGCCTATGATAAGCGCGAATACGTTATTTTAAAGACGCACTCTTAGACTGATCCGGAATAACGATATTTTCCGGATCATCGGTTGCGCTCGTGCGGGACGCGATAGCCATTCAGTCGAGGCGCGTGTTGGCTTACACTGACGACCCTTTGACACAGGCCCGCGAAACCATGGCTCAGTACATCTACACGATGAACGGCGTCGGCAAGGTCGTGCCGCCGAAGAAACATATTCTTCGAGACATCTATCTGTCCTTCTACCCGGGCGCCAAGATCGGCGTGCTCGGCTACAACGGCGCCGGCAAGTCCACCCTGCTGCGCATCATGGCCGGTATCGATACCGAGATCGAAGGCGAAGCCCGGCCCATGCCCGGCATCAATATCGGTTATCTGCCGCAGGAGCCGCAGCTCGACGAATCCAAGGACGTACGCGGCAACGTCATGGAAGGCCTCGGCGACATCGCCGAAAAGCTCGCCCGCTTCAACGAAATCAGTGAAGCCTTTGCCGACCCGGACGCCGACTTCGATGCCCTGCTCACCGAACAGGCCGAGCTGCAGGAAGCTATCGACGCCGCTGACGGCTGGGAAATCAACAACACGCTGGATCGTGCCGGTGAAGCACTGAACCTGCCGCCGTGGGACGCCGACGTTTCCAAGCTGTCCGGCGGTGAGCGCCGCCGCGTGGCCCTGTGCCGACTGCTGCTGTCCAAGCCGGACATGCTGTTGCTCGACGAGCCGACCAACCATCTGGACGCAGAATCCGTGTCCTGGCTGGAACGCTTCCTGAAGGACTTCTCGGGCACGGTCGTGGCCGTGACCCATGATCGCTACTTCCTGGATAACGTCGCCGGCTGGATTCTGGAACTCGACCGCGGCCACGGTATTCCCTACGAAGGCAACTACTCCTCCTGGCTGGAACAGAAGGAAAAACGCCTCGAACAGGAACAGAAATCCGAAGACGCCCACCAGAAAGCCATCAAGGCCGAGCTGGAATGGGTGCGCTCGAACGCCAAGGGCCGCCAGTCCAAGTCCAAGGCGCGCCTCAAGCAGTTCGAGGAGCTGCAGTCCAAGGAATACCAGAAGCGCAGCGAGACCAACGAAATCTATATCCCGCCGGGGCCGCGCCTGGGCGATCTCGTGTTCGAGATGAACAACGTCACCAAGTCCTATGGCGACCGCACGCTTTACGAAGACGTATCGCTCAAGGTTCCGCAGGGCGCGATCGTGGGCATCATCGGCCCCAACGGTGCGGGTAAGACGACGCTGTTTCGTATGCTCAACGGCGAAGAGCAGCCCGACTCGGGCGAAATCCGCGTGGGCGATACGGTCGACCTGGCCTATGTGACCCAGTCACGCGAGGAGCTCAACTCCGACAAGACCGTGTGGCAGGAAGTCTCCAACGAGCAGGACATCCTGCAGATCGGCAATTACGAGATCCCGTCGCGTGCCTATATCGGCCGCTTCAACTTCAAGGGCTCGGACCAGCAGAAGCGGGTATCGGAACTCTCCGGCGGTGAACGCAACCGACTGCAGCTGGCCAAGCTGTTGCAGAAAGGCGGCAACACCCTGCTGCTCGACGAACCGACGAACGACCTGGACGTGGAAACCCTGCGTGCTCTGGAAGAAGCGTTGCTGCAGTTCCCAGGCGCGGTGCTCGTGATCTCGCATGATCGCTGGTTTCTCGACCGTATCGCCACCCATATCCTGGCGTTCGAGGACGATGACGTGGTCTTTCTGGAAGGCAATTACCAGGACTACGAAGCCGATCGCAAACGCCGCCTCGGCAATGCCTCCGAGGGCTCGGCCAAGGCCAAGCACCGCAAGCTGGCCTGATCGCCGCGCTGCCTGAACGGCACGAAAAAAAGCCCCGGTCGGCGATCGATCGGGGCTTTTTTGTGGCCGGAATCAAATGCCCGGCGCGGCGCGCTCAGTCGAACAATGAGCGCAGCGAGGCCCGAACGCGTTCGAAAAGCGAGCGCCGTTTGCGCGGTTGCGGGCCATAGTGCAAGAGCGCGCCGAGCACGACCGCCGCGCCAACAACCGCCGCGCCGGTAATTACCGGGTGACGACAAACTTCATCCACCACGCGCGATGGGGTAAGCGGGCGTGCGTTCCGGCGTTCGAATCCCGTACTCATAATCTCTCCCGAGGCAGCTGGCTCACGGCCTTTGCAGCGTCTGCCGGCCGTGTCCCGATCCGGGGCGCGGCCATCCGCACCCGGCGTATTCAAGTGGCTGGACCGGCATCTCGAGATCCGGTCGAACCCTTGGCGAGTGTACCCCCGGCAACGCTTAAATCATGTCAGGACTTCCACCGACGCGCGGCCCTGCCCGGCGCGCTACATTGAAGGTCGCCTAGAGTACGGAGCGCACGCATGACCCCATACCGACCGATCGACCCTCGCAACGACGACGACACCGAGCTGGACAGCGCGCGCGAGCGCGAAAAACAGCGCGCACTCGCCCTGGCAGCCAGCGTGGGTTCGCTCATGGTCGGCATGCGACGCGGCGGGTTATCGGGCCTGTTGCTCGGCGCCTTCAGCGGCTATCTGGCCTATCGCGCCTCCACCGGGCGCGGGCTCAAAGGTACCGGTCGCGCCCTCGCACGCGGCGCCGAACGTACGTTGACCGGCCATCGCACGGGCCCGCTGGATCTCTCGGCCAGCATCACCATCGCCCGTTCGCGCGAAGAGCTGTATGCGTTCTGGCGCGATTTCACCCGTCTGCCCGCGATCATGACGTCCATTACCGCGGTAGATGACCTGCCCGACGGTCGCTCGCGCTGGCAGGCCGAGACGCCGCTGGGCGGCACCTACGAATGGGAGGCTAAAATCGTCGAGGACGTGCCCGGCGAGCGCATCGCCTGGCGCAGTGTCGAAGGATCGGACGTACCCCAGACCGGCGAGATCCGTTTTGCCCCGGCGCCCGCCGGCCGCGGCACGCAGGTGGAACTCAACCTGCGCTACGAACTGCCGCACGGCTTGCTGGCGGCGGCACCGCTGAATTTCGTTAATGCGCTGTCGCGCGAAGCCGTGCGCGAGGATCTACGCCACTTCAAGCAGGTGATGGAGGCCGGCGAAGTACCGACCGGTGCCATTCATGCCTCGGCCCATGAAGGAGTCGCGCGATGAAAGCCGTATGCTGGCACGGCGCGCAGGACATGCGCGTGGATAACGTGGCCGACCCGCAGATTCTCAATCCGCGCGACGCCATCATCAAGGTTACCTCGACCGCGATCTGCGGTTCCGACCTGCATCTCTACGGCGGCTTCATGCCGGGCATGCAGGCCGGCGATATCGTCGGCCACGAGTTCATGGGCGAGGTCGTCGAGCTCGGCTCGGCGGTCACCAACCTGTCGATTGGCAATCGCGTGGTCGTGCCGTTCACCATCGCCTGCGGCCACTGCTTCTTCTGCGACAGCGGTTACCACTCGCTGTGCGACAACTCCAACCCGAACGCCGGTGTGGCCGAGAAGATGTGGGGCCAATCGCCCTCGGGGCTGTTCGGCTATACGCATATCCTGGGTGGCTATGCCGGTGGCCAGGCCGAGTATGTGCGTGTGCCCTATGCCGATGTCGGCCCGATGGTCGTGCCGGATTCCGTATCTGACGAGCAGGCCCTGTTTCTGACCGATATCTTTCCGACCGGCTATCAGGCCATCGCCCAGTGCGATATGCAGCCCGGCGATACCGTCGCCATCTGGGGCTGTGGCCCGGTGGGCCAGTTCGCCATCGCCAGCGCGAAAATGCTGGGCGCGGCACGCGTGATCGCCATCGATACCGTCGACGAACGCCTCGATATGGCAGCAACCCAGCACGGCGCCGAAACACTCAACCCGCGTGAAGTCGGCAATACGTTGCAGCTGGTTGAAGCACTACGCGACATGACTGCCGGCCGTGGGCCGGATATCTGTGTCGACGCGGTCGGCCTCGAGGCACACGGCGTGGGCCTGGAATACTGGTACGACAACATCAAGCAAAGCCTGCAGATGGAAACCGCACGGCCGATCGTGCTGCGCCAGGCGATCATGGCCTGTCGCAAGGCAGGCACGGTATCCATTCCCGGGGTCTATGGCGGTATTGCCGACAAGATCCCGGTCGGCGCTTTGATGAACAAGGCACTCACGATCAAGACTGGCCATACCCATGTGCAGCACTATCTCAAGCCGTTGATGGATCACGTCGAGCGCGGCGATATCGACCCGAGCTTCGTGATCACCCACCGCATGCGTCTGGACCAGGCCCCGGAGGCCTACGAAATGTTCCAGGCCCGGCGTGACAACTGCATCAAGGTGGTCATGCAGCCCTGACGCAATACGCCCGGCCGCCCGGCGGGTGGCCGCGGCGCGCCGATTGACCCTGTCCATGGCCTGCCGGCTTCACGAAACGGGCCGGCTGCCATAGACTGCAGCGCATGCCAGATACAGACATCCTCGGCCGGATCGCGGCCCAGCTCGAGCGTATCGCCGATACACAGGAAGCACAGCTTGCCGATGCGCGCCGCGCGGTCGGCACGGATATCGACTGGTCGGCGCATGCGTTTCGCTGGCGCGACGACGGCCGCCTCCAGGCCATCGATGCACCGCAGGCGCTGCCGCTGGATCGGCTACGCGGTATCGACACCCAGAAACAGCGCCTGCTGGCCAATACTCGCCAGTTCGTGGCCGGCTTGCCCGCCAATAACGCGCTGCTGTGGGGTTCGCGGGGCTCGGGCAAGTCGTCGCTGGTCAAGGCATTGCTGCCCGCCTTCGTCGACGACGGCCTGCGCGTGGTCGAAGTACCGGCCCATCGCCTGGTCGATCTGCCCGACCTGGTAGCCACTCTCGCCGAGCGGCCGGAGAAATTCATCGTCTTCTCGGACGATCTGTCGTTCGAAGCCGGTGACGGCAGCTACAAGGCGCTCAAGGCCGTACTCGACGGCTCGCTCGCGGCCGCACCCGATAACGTGCTGATCTATGCGACCTCGAACCGGCGTCATCTGCTGCCGGAGTTCCAGTCCGAGAATCAGGCCGCACAGCAAATCGACGGCGAGATTCACCACGGCGAAGCGGTCGAGGAAAAGATCTCGCTGTCGGAACGCTTCGGCCTGTGGCTGTCGTTCTATCCGTTCGACCAGGCGAATTATCTCGCCATCGCCGTCAAGCATCTGGCCGCGCACGGTATCGATGCCGAAATCGGCGTCGGCGCGCCCTGGGAACGCGCAGCCCTGCAGTGGGCGCTGGCACGCGGCACTCGCAGCGGGCGTACCGCCGAGCAGTTCGCCCGCGATTGGGCGGGGCGCCAGTCCTTGGCGCAGGCGGACAATTAACCACAGACGCAACCTTGAGCGAGCGTTAGCGAGCTTGGCTGTATTTGGGTCCCTTGGGCTTAGCGCCGAGCAGCGGAGGCGATCGCGGGCTTGTTAATTGCCTAGGGCCAGCCGGATGTCTGAGCGAAGCGAGTTTCCGGCTGGCCCGCGTTCGGACGGAGCCGCGCAGGGAACCGATGCGCAGCATCGGCGCAAGACAGGGTGTCCTTTGCTTTGGTTACTTACCTGGACAAGCAAGTGAAAGTCACTCGCACAGCAGCGCGAAACCCCAAGCCAAAATTCACCCGCACAGTTCATCCGAAAAACGAGCGGTTCAGGTTGAAAGCTAGGCGCCATCCACTAATCGCTACGAACCCGCCCCCTCGTCGGCAAACCGCAATTTCTCCCCACAAGCACGACACATATAATCCGTGCCTTTCTGGGCGCGCTTGTGACGGATGCTGGTGAGAAAGGCCGGTTCGTCGCAGCCGCATGCATAGCGAAAGCGCTTGAGCTGGCGCACGGGTTCGGTGGGCAGCGTATGACACGGCGCCGGGTCAACGCCGAACGCACGCATCAGCGCTTTCCATTCCTTGCCGTGCGGACGCGCGCGCCGGCCATAGAGGCGATATATCACCACGTGCGCGACTTCGTGGGGTACGGTTTCGGCAATCATCTCGCGGGGATGCGAGGCCAGCAGCGCGGCGTTGATCCGTATGCGGCAGTCGCGGCTGCGACGCGCGAAGATCGCCTGGCCGGCGGCCCGCCCGCGCAGGTCGAAGGCAACGGCGGGCACCGGCAGCCGGCGTGCGCTGGCGCCGGTAATTTCGCGAGCGCGTTCGATCCAGTACAGGGTTTCCTCGGCGACCCGCGTGTGCAGGTCTTCGCTGTCGAGATCGAGACGATGCTGTTGGGCCTGGGCCATGGGCGACCATCAATTCGTAATTGCGGCAAGCCGCTCAGGATACCTGCTGGCGATGCCCCCGCGCAGATCGACGGCGCGGCGGGGCCGCGAATTCGAGCACCTGGCGCAGCCCCAGACGCTGGCGACGCACCCAGTCGGCGTCGTCGAGCCGGTCGCGCAGGTTGAATGGAAAACTCTGGCTCAGTTCGGCCAGTCGGCGGTCGACGGCGGCGCGTGCCTCGGCCAGGCGGTCGTGCTCACGCCGCAGGGCAACGATGTCCTCCGGCAGACGCGCCGTCGAGGCATTCGGCTGTGCCCGACCCAGCAGTTCACGCAGCTGCCCCGCATCGCCGCCACGATAGGCTCGCACGGCGAGCGGCCACAGCCCGTGGATATCCGCGGCCGCGGCACGCGGCGCGACCTGCGGATGCAGCGCCGCCAGCAGGGCTCGAAAGATGGCCCGGGCCTGGTCGGATTCCACCGGCGCCAGCGGCGACCAGCTGCTGCGCGGTGCCAGGGCGGCACCCAGGCGCAGTTCCGGAGCGCTGTCCACATCACGACGCAGGTCGCTGAACGCTGCCCAGTAACGCGCGGCCCATTCGGGGCCGTCGTGGAAACGCCAGTCGGCTTCGATGGCCAGAGCCCGCACCAGCGCACGGCGTTCGGCGCGCGCGGCCTGCACCAGCTCGGCATGGGCCGGATGAATCAGTTTTTGGGCCGTTGTTTCGCTCATGGGGCGCTCTCCCTTGGTCCACGTGATGTCGTCAACGTGGGAGAGCTTGCCGCGGGGGGTGGGTCAAACGGCGACCCAGAGCTGTATGAATTTACATTAAACGTATTCGGCGTAGCGTTCAGCGGCGGCGCGCAGGCGCTCGGCGGCGGCCCGGCGTAGCGATTCCGGCGCCATGATCTCGGCCTCCGGGCCGTAGGCGAGCACGTCGGCCAGCAGTTCGGCGCTGGCCGAATACGGCACCTGCAGCTCGTAGCCGCCGTCGTCCAGCGCCCGGCCCTGCTGGTCGGGGTGCCATTGTTCGTCGGCCACCCAGCGCGCCGCCTGGGGCGAAAAGCGGATCACCGCCGTATGGTCGGGCGTGCCCGAGAAGATGCCGTAGCCGCCGCCCAGCTCGGCCTCGAGCGCATCGCTATCCATATCGATGGCCTCGTCATCGAGCGTTTCGGCCAACCGAATACGGTCGAGCGAAAAACTGCGCAGGCCGTCGGCGTCGTGACACCAGCCGTCGAGATACCAGTTGTCGCGGTAATAGACCAGACGCTGGGGCGAGATGGTGCGCTGGCTTTCGGTATCGCGGGCGCGCCCGTGATAGCGAATACGCAGCCGCCGCCGCATGGCCATGGCCCCGGCCACCTCGGCAAAGGCCGGACCCGGCCGGCGTGCGCTGGCGCGCAGAATTCGCGTGCGCCGGGCCAGCTCGCCGGTGCCCATTGCCCGGCTTTCGAGGATGCGCTCCAGGCGTTTGCGTACCGGGGCGAGATCGAGGGCGAGCAACCCCGGCTGTACCGTTTCGAGCAGCTGGTCCATGGCCAGCAGCGAGACCAGCTCCGAGGCGTTGAACCACAGCCCGGGCAGCTCGAACTGGTCATCGGACGTGCTGCCATCGGCGCCGGCGTAGTAGTAGCCGTTGTACTCGCGGTCGTATTCGATGGGCGCATCGAGATAGAGGCGCATGTCCCGAATGATGCGCTTGACGGTGGCCGGCGAGCATTCCAGGCGTTGTTCCAGGGTGGCCTTGGGAATGGGCCGACGCGCGCCGGCGAGCTGCTTGTGCAGCGCATAGATACGGTCGAAAACGTTCATGCCCCGAGTCTAGCGATTTGTACCCAATCCGCCCATGAAAAAGGCCGCGCTGAAAACAGCGCGGCCCGTTACCTTGCCGACTCGGCGCCGGCGATCAGCGCACGTTGCGGCGCGCCTTCAGATTGACGATACGCGTGTCTTCGGCGGCCGGGGTTTCGGCATCGTCGAAGGCGCTGCCGCCGTTATCGGGGCTGTAACGCGACTGCAGGTATTCGGCGAAGGCGTCCTGCTCGGTGCCCGCGGGGGCGAACATCGCCAGGCCCGGATCGTAGGCCGTGCTGATCTGCGTGGCGTCGACCACACCGTCGGTGTTCGGGTCGAGATCGACACGCTGCGGATCGGACAGGCCCTTGAGCGGGTAGGCATCGCCGCAGTCGCTTGTGCCGGCATTGTAGTTGTCGCCCGGCACGCAGGCAGCCGTGAAGGCGAGCAGCACCATGCGAATCTCGCGGCCGGCGTCACCCTGCAACACACCGTTGGTCACAAGGGTATCCGTGGTATCACCGTTGTTATCGATGAGTTCGAGCGTGCGAATACGGTTGCCGTTGCTCGACGTACCCATGTTCATCTGGCCGCCGCTACGCGCCGTCTGGTCGGCATCGAAGGCGATACGCATGCCGCCAATCTGAGGGAACTGGCCCGGCGTGGCGCCGTCGGTGGTGGCGGCCACCGCATGTTCCATGATGTCGCGCAGCTCGGCCGCGGTGACGCTGATGATCGTCAGGCTGTTGTTGAAGCGCAGCGCGCCGGCAATATCGAACTGCGATACGCCGCCGGCCGGCTTGTCGATGGAGGCGTTGGCCTGCGGCGGACGCAGTTCGGCGTCGCCGGTGCCGCCCGGCGGCACCACCACCTGGCCGATATCGTCGCGGATACCGCCGCCGTTCTTCAGCGATACCTGTACACCGGGCTCGGCCAGGCGTGCGTAGTAGAGGTTCGCATCGGCGGTGAGATTACCCAGATTCGTTTCCTCGGTACGCACCTGGGTGCGTCGACCGTCGAGATAGACGTTGGTAATGCCCTGGACATTGCCGTCCTGCTCGACCAGCAGATCCTGTAGCGCGGACTGCACGGCCAAGATGTCACTGTCGGCGGTGGTGTTCAGACCGCGGTTGGCGAGCTGTTCGACCACGGCATCGGTGGAGGCCCAGGCGCCGTTTGTGGCCGTATCCAGCGAATCGGTCAGAAGCACGCCGTTGTCGTCGAAATCGACCACGAGTCGGCCGAGGTATTTGTAGTCGCCGTCGACGTTGACCACGAGCGTGGGCGTGTCGTCCGGGCCCTGGAACGACAGCGGATAGGTATCGGCGGCGGTATCGCCGTCGCGCAGCACATCGTTGCTGTCGGCCAGCAGCGTGTTCGAGCCGCCGGCAATGATAATGTCGACATCGTTCAGGCGTGTAGCCAGGGCTTTCTCGATGGCGATCTGCTGCATGTGCGCAACGATCACGATCTTGTTGATGCCTTTGTTAACCAGCGCATCGACGCTCGGCTGAATGGCCGCGGCCAGTTTGTCGTAGCCGGCATCGTCCATGACGAAATCGTCCGGCGACATGTCGATTCCGCCGGTCGAGGTGATGCTGGCCAGCAGCGGCGTGGTCGCGCCGACCACGCCGATCGTCTCGCCGCCGACTTCCACGGTGGTGGAGCCGGCCACCCGGCCGGCGACCTCGGCAGCCGTCTGGCCGTTCTCTGCGATCCGGCCGGAGAGATTGTCGTCGCCCGAGAAATCGGCGTTGCTGGATAGATAAGGGAAAGCGGCGCCCGGGTAGCCGCCGGCTTCACCGTCGCCGGCGATCAGGTCGGAAAACGCCGACGTGCCCGAATCGAGATCGTGATTGCCGAGCGCCGAAGCAGCGGCGCCGAGCCGGTTCACGAACACGATATCGGCACGTCCGTTGCCCGCCGCGCCCAGCGCGGCCGGCACGTCCTCGTCGGCCAGGGCGCCGGAGGCGAAATAACGCGGACCCGGGATGAAGTTATCGCCCGAGGAGAGCACCAGCGTATGCTCGGCGAGCGCCTCGTCACTGGAGAAGGCGTTGACCAGGCGGGAGAAGTTCGACACATAGTCGAGCGCCGCCGTGGAGCCGTCCATATCCGCGAAATGCAGCAGCTGGAGACGGTAGGTCTCGTCCTGCGGCGAGTTCGTATTCTCGACGTCCGAATTGCTGTCGGAACAGCCGGCGATAGCCGCGGTCAGACAGATTGCAAGCAGCGCGCGCCGCCAGACGGGTTGCGTCCTGGTCATGGGTCCCCCAAAAAAGCATCGGATAGATTCGATGCGCAGGCTAGCCATGGCAGAAGGCGAAATGATGACAATTGCCTGACAGGCCGATGACGGTTGCAACGATTAAACCGCCGCGCCCAGACTGGCGTATAACTCGACTTTGGTCGCAGCTTCGAGATTCCATGATCCGACTCCACGAAACCATTCGCGTTGCCCGTAGTGCCGCCGACAGCTATCGCTATCTGGTCGATTTCTCGACCTGCGAGCAGTGGGACCCGGGTGTCTACCGCGCTCGCAAGCTCACCCCCGGCGCGCCGCAGGTGGGCAGCGAATTCGAGGTGACCGTGCGAATGTTCGGCCGGCGCACGACGCTGTCCTACCGGATTACCGACCTCGCCACGAACGCCCATATCGCGCTGGAAATGCAGGGTGCCGGCATCCGCTCGAGCGAAACCATTCGCTTCGAGGAAAACAGCGCCGGCGAGACGACCATCGACTATCGCGCCGATTTTTCCTTGTCCGGCGCGTTGGGCGCCAGCGAAATCGCGATGAAGCCGGTGTTCAAGCGGATCGGACGCAAGGCCGTGGCCGGTCTGCGCGAGGCACTGACGATTCGCACCGAGCCGCCGCGCCAGAGCTGGGTCAGCTATGCCGCGGATCGCAGCATGCTGCTGGCCGCACCAGGCTTTACCGAACGCGGCTATCTTGCGCTCGACGACAAGGCGCATAGCGAGTTCATGGATGATCGCGTGGTGGTGGTGACCGGCGCGACCAGCGGTATCGGCGAAGCGATCGCTGCCGAGTACGCGCGCCTGGGCGCGAGCGTAGTGCTGGTGGGCCGCGATGCCGACAAGCTCGCCGCATCGCGTCAAAGGGTTCAGGACTTCGCCGGCGGCGACAAAACGCGTATCCATACCGAACAGGCCGACCTGCTCGACGTGGCCGCCACCACTGCACTCGGCAGTCGACTGGTCGAAAAATTCGCCAAGATCGACGTGCTGGTGAATAACGCCGGCGCCCTGTTTCACGAACATGCGCTGACCGACGACGGCTTCGAGCGCAGCCTGGCCATCAACCTGGTCGCCCCGTTCGTGCTCACTGAAACGCTCATGCCGGCGCTGCTGGCAGCCGATGCGCGCGTGGTGAACATGTCCAGCGGCGGCATGTATCTGCAGCCGCTCGTGCTCGACGACCTGAATTTCGAGAACGAAACCTTCAGCGGCAACAAGGCCTATGCCCGCGCCAAACGCGGGCTTGTCGCGCTGACCCGCCACTGGGCACGCCGCTACGGCGATGCCGGGGTCAACTTCAACGCCATGCATCCGGGCTGGGTGGCAACCCCCGGCGTGACCGAGTCGCTGCCCGGCTTCGACAAGGTGATGGGGCGCATGCTGCGCGATGCCCGCATGGGCGCGGATACCGCCGTCTGGCTGGGCGCGGCCCGGGCCGCCCGCGATTGCCAGGGCGAATTCTTTCTCGACCGAACGCCCCACCCCACCGCGGTGCTGCCCAACACCGCCGTGCGCCCCAGCGATGCACAAACGCTTTACGGCTGGCTGCGCAACGAAACGGGCATCGAGGTGCACGGTGTCGGATAAGCGCGAACAGCGAACCCGCCGCCGACGCATCCTCGGTGCCGGCATGCGCAGCCTCGGACGCGGCGTGCTCCAGACCATGCCCGGTTACGACCGTGCCAAGAGCTGGCAGAAAACCGGCCAGGACTGGTTCGATACGCTGGGCGGGCTCAAGGGCGCGGCCATGAAGCTGGGCCAGATCGCCTCCCAGTACCGCGATTTTCTGCCCGAACCGCTGGTCGAACAGCTCGCCCGGCTGCAACGCAACGCCGAACCCTGGGCCTTCGAGCGCCTTGAGCCGGTTATCGATGCGGCCTGGAGCGACGAACAGCGCGCCCTCGTGGCGCATATCGACCACGAGGCCATGGCCGCTGCCTCGATCGGCCAGGCCCATCGGGCCACCCTCGCCGACGGACGCGAAGTGGTCGTGAAAATCCGCTATCCGGGCGTGGCCGATGCCGTGGACGCGGATATCGACAACCTCGGGCGGCTGCTCAAGCTGTCGCGTTTTCTGCCCATGCGCGGCAGCGATATCGACGCGGTGCTCGACGAGCTGCGCGAGCGTTTCATCGAGGAAACGAACTACGAACAGGAGCTGGCCCATCTGCAGTCGCTGCGCGCTATCGAACTGCCCGGCTTCGTACTGCCCGAGCCGGTGCCCGAACTGTGCAGCGATGCGGTGCTGGTCACCACCTATATCGAGTCGCGCCCCGTGGACGAAGCCGCCCCCGACCGCGGCCATGCCATCGTCCAGGCGATCAACCTGCAGGTATTCACCCACGGCATACTGCACGCCGACCCGCACCCCGGTAATTTCGGCGTGACCGAAGACGGTTCGATCGCGCTTTTCGATTTCGGTTGTACCAAGACGCTGGACCGGGATACCCGCCGCGGTCTGCGCGACGTGGTGGCGGCCGCGCTCGACGGCCGCTGGCAGGATCTGCATCTCGCGCTGGAACATCTGGGCGTGGTGCCCGCCGATAGCTGGGCCCCCCACGGCGAAACCTACGAACAGATCTATGCCAGCCACGTGGCGGCCTCTCTCGAGCCGATCCGTGACCGCTCGCCTTACGTGTTCACCGACGACGGATTGATCGAGTCCATACGCGCCGAAATCCGGGCCTCACTGCGTCACTGGCGGCTGTTCAACGCGGCCCCGCAGCTGGTCTTTCTGATGCGCACGCTCAGCGGCCTGTACTGGATCCTGCGTAATATCCATGCCGAGGCGGATCTGCACGCCGAGTTGCAAAAGATTGCCGCAGGCGACTACGATCCGCCGCCGGCCGACGCACCGTCGGCGGACTGAGCACATCATTCGGGCGCATGGCGCCACGGGTTCCCTCACCCCGTCACGAAAAAGGAAGATAGGCATGTCGTTATCGTTATCGGGCTCGCAGTGGCGTCGCGTCGTCCTCGTGTTGGCCTGTCTGCACGTGCTGGTCATCGCGGCCAGCAATTATCTTGTGCAGCTGCCGTTCACGCTGTTCGGCTGGCATACGACCTGGGGCGCGTTCAGCTTCCCGTTCATATTCCTGGTCAGCGATCTGACCGTGCGCCTGCTGGGCGCGGGCACCGCACGACGGGTGGTGGCTGCGGCAATGGCACCGGCGCTGGTGGTGTCCTATCTGTTGTCGGTGCTTTACGTGGACGGGCGTTTCGCGGGGCTCGATTCCCTGGCCGAATTCGACACCCTGGTCGCCCGTATCACCTTGGCGAGCTTCTGCGCCTATCTGTTCGGCCAGCTGCTGGATATCGGCGTGTTCCAGCGCCTGCGCCGGCTGCGGCAGTGGTGGGTCGCGCCCACGGCCTCGACCCTGTTCGGCAACGCGCTGGATACGCTGCTGTTTTTTTCCATCGCCTTCGCCGGATCGTCGAATGCCTTCATGGCCGAGCACTGGCTGGAAATCGCCTGCGTGGATTATGCATTCAAGCTGCTGATCAGCCTGGGCCTGTTCTTGCCGCTCTACGGCGCATTACTGGCCCTGCTGTCGCGCTATCTGCTCACTGCCACGGCCAGCGCCCCGGCCCGCGGGCAACGCGTGCCGGACTGCTGACACGGCCCGGCGTCGACGCCGTGCTATAACTGCAAGTCCAGACCAGAAGCGCCCGCCTCGGGCTCATAACAAACGGCTTGCAGCGAGGGGAACACACCATGGTCGATCGTAGTCGCAGCCGGGTTGCCCCGCTGTACGTTTTCATCGGCGCCATACTGCTGCTGCTTGCAGCCGGCGTCGTCCATGCCCAGTCGGCGATCGTAAACACGCACAAGCCGTTCACGCTGAAAGTCCGCTACGGCGCAAACGCCGATCCGGCCGGGCCCGCCACGGACGGGCCCCGGGCACGCCGTATCGAGACCACCGTAGCGGAACTCGACAGCGGGCGGATCGAAACCCGCGACGCCGTGCTCGAGTACTGGATGGATGCCACCGGCGACAGCGGCGATATCGCCCTGTCCATCGACTTCACCCATGCCATTGCGCAGGGCAAGATGCATAGCCAGACACGGCTGCTTATGGGTACGGGCGAGTGGAAGCTCGTATCCGGTAGCAGTGGTTCGGATGGCGTTACCGAAAGCGTATTCGTACGCGTCGATCGCAACTGACGTATTGGCGTGGGCAGGCCGCGCCTGCCGCCAACGCGTTCGAAGACCGTGCTGGCGACGGGTAAGAAGGACCGCGCGCAGCAAAAATTGATGTCGCCGTAACGGAACCTTCACAACGTGCTACGGTCGTAATCGTGCCGAGGGCGGATGCTTCGAGGGTCGAAGCGTTCGTATGGGGACCCTTAGCAAGGGTTCAACAATGGATAAAGCGGATCGCGCCGGCTTTGCGGCGTTTTTCGTGGCCTGTCTCTTTCTTGCCTTTCTGGGCGGCACGCTCGTGGTGCTCAGCAAGGTATTTCCGTACGAATGGCTCAATGACGCCTACAAGGCCGGTCATGCGCTGATTGTTCAGGATTCGATCGACGACCCGTACACGCAGACCGATCAATGGCGTGAAGCACGTAGCGACAAGCGCGGCGTCACGATCAACGACAGCGACCGTGCCTATAACGGCTACACCCTGTATACCTCGGGCGGTGCGCCGTATGCCTCGCTGGTGGACATGGACGGCAAGGAAGTCCATCGCTGGCAGCTGGATTACAGCAAGCTCTGGGATACCGCGCCCGACGGACGTGGCGCGCGCAAGGACGCGCTCATGTACTGGCGCAAGGCCATCATGTACCCCAACGGCGATCTGCTGGCGATCTATATCACCGCAGGCGATACGCCCTGGGGCTACGGTCTGGTCAAACTGGACGCCGATTCCAACGTCATCTGGAAATATCACGGTGCGACCCACCACGATATAGACATCGCCCCGGACGGGCGTGTCGTCGTGCTCACGCATGAATTTAGCGACAAGCGCTTCGAGAACTTCCCCGCCCTGGCAAAGCCGTTCCTCGACGACTACGTGGTAGTGCTCGACGGCGATACGGGCAAGGAGCAGGCCAAGATTCCGCTGTTCGAGGCGTTCTACGAATCGCGCTATCAGCCGCTGCTGACCAATATCGCCCATTTCGCGCTCGAGGACCCGCTGCATACCAACAGCGTGCAGTTCATCGATAACGAACTGGCGAAAAACTTCGCCCCGGCCCAGGGCCGTGGCAACCAGGTGCTGGTGTCGTTTCGCCACCCCGGCACACCCGCGCTCATCGATCTGGACACCGGCCAGATGACCTGGGCGATGGCCGGCTCGTGGCTTGGCCAGCACTCGGCGCGTGCCCTGCCCAACGGCCACTTCACCCTGTTCGACAATTACGGCCATTTCCAGGCCGACAACATGACCCGCGCACTCGAAGTCGATCCGGAAAGCGAAGAAATCGTCTGGCGTTACGAAGGTTCCCAGCAACATCCGTTCGCCAGCCGTCTGCGCGGTGCCATCACCACCCTGCCCAACGGCAACCGGTTGATCACCGAATCCGACGGCGGGCGCCTGTTCGAAGTCGCGCCCAGCGGCGACATCGTCTGGGAATTCTTCAATCCGGTGCGTGGCGGCGATCACGACCGGTACATCCCCGTCGTCTCTTCCGGTCAGCGGCTGCGTGCCGAGGACCTGGAGCCGGCTTTCCGCGAAAGCATCCAAACGCCCTAGGAGGTCTGTCATGGATAAACTCGAAACCCGCAACCGTCGTGCGCCGCTGCTGCGCTCCGGCCTGGCGCTAGCCCTCGTGCTCGCGCCCTTCGCGGCGGCCCAGGCCTATGTCGGGCCGGGCGCCGGCCTGAGCCTGCTGGGCGCGCTCTGGGGCGTGGTAGCCGCGATTGGCGCTGCGCTGTTGTTCGTGCTGCTCTGGCCGATCCGGCGCATGCGCCGTCGCAAGAAGGAGCAGGCCGCCGCGCGCGACGCGCATGCCGCGACCCCGGGCAACGACCCCGGCAACGGCCCGACCCGCAACTAGCCATTTCGACGGCCCGGTCGCCCCGGCGCGATCGGGCCGCCACGCGAAGGACATTATTCAATGGGGCTATTCGACCTACCGGCGCCGTTGTTCAACGTGCTAGACGGCGCCATGGCCACCGTCCTGCCCGCCGCCGCGAGGCTGGCGATCTGGGCGGTTTTCGGGGCGGTCCTTACCATGTTTCTCTACAAGCTGTGCTCGCCGCAGGCGAAAATCGGCCAGGCCAAGCGCGAGGCCAAGGCCGCACGGCAGCGGCTGAACGCATTCGACGGCGATTTCGCCGATGCCGGGCCATTGATCAAGAACCAGTTCACTACCGCTTTCAAGCATGTCGGTATGGTTGTGCCGGGCACGCTGCTGGCCGTTCTGCCGCTGCTGGCGCTTCTGCTCTGGGCGGAAACCCACTACGGCCATACCCTGCCCCCCGCCGGCGCCACGCCGACAATCACCACCGTACCCGATGGAATGGCTACCGGCTGGGACAACAGTACAGAGCCGGCCCGCCTCACCGTAGGCGACGCGAGCGCGGGAGGTACCGAATTCGACATGACCGCACCGGTGGGCATTGTCACCAAACAGCCCTGGTGGCACTGGCTGGCCGAGAATCCGCTCGGCTATCTGCCGGATGACGCCCCCGTAGACCAGGTGCATATCGATCTACCGGTACTTGAGGTCATCCCCTTCGGCCCGGCCTGGATGCATTCCTGGCTGTTCGTTTTCATGCCGGTGATGTTCATCGTATCGCTGGCGATCTATAAATGGGCGAAAATCGAATGACGGCAACTACCGACGCACCCCGTACCGCGCGCTCGAAACCCAGTGATGCGGCCATCGACAGCTTCGCCGTGCCCACCTGGATGGATCGAGTCGGCGGTTGGCAATATCGCCACCCCCGGGCGGCGATCAAGCTGGGCAACTTCGACACCCGCATGGCGGCCGAGGCGATCGAGGATATTGCGATCACCGCGCCTATTTATGTAGCGGGCCTGGCACGCTCGGGCACCACGATACTGCTCGAGCTGCTCGCCGAGCATCCGACCGTGGCCACCCATCGCTATCGCGACTTCCCGCCGGTATTCACGCCCTGGCTGTGGGATCGCTGGCTGGCACGCGTGCCGCAGAACAGCGAAACCGCGACCGAGCGTGCCCACGGCGACGGCATAGCGGTCACCTCCCAGAGCCCGGAAGCCTTCGAGGAAGTGCTCTGGATGGCGTTTTTCGAACGTATCCACGACAGCACGCACAGCAACGTGCTCGATGCGCAGACCCGCAACCCCGAATTCGAGCAGTTCTATCGCGACCATATCCGCAAGCTGCTCGCCATTCGCAAGCGCCAGCGCTATGCGGCCAAGGGCAACTACAACCTCATGCGGCTGCAGTATCTGCAGTCGCTGTTTTCCGATGCCTGCTTCGTGCTGCCCATACGCGACCCGGTTTGGCATATCGCCTCGCTGATGAAGCAACAGACCCTGTTCGAGGCCGGCGAGAGCGCGCATCCGCGTGCGCTCGAACATATGCGGCGAGTCGGACATTTCGAATTCGGCCTGGATCGACGCCCGATCCATACCGGCGACGACGACGCCGTCGATCATATCCAGCAACTCTGGAACGACGGCCAGGAGGTCGAAGGCTGGGCCCACTACTGGGCCATGATCTACGCAGATGTCGACCAGCGTCTGAGCAGCGACAATCAGCTCAGCGACGCTACACTGGTCATCCGCTACGAGGATCTGTGTGGCGATTCGAAGGCCGTGCTCGAACGCTTCTATGCCCATTGCGGGCTAGAAACCGACCCGGCAACCATCGAACAAGCCGCATCCCGGCTGCGTCTGCCCGGCTACTACAAACCGGCCTTCAGCGATGCCGAACTGGCCCGCATTCGCGAGATTACCGGGCCTGTGGCAGCCCGTTTCGGCTATACCTAGCGGCGCGAGCCGCGGCCATCGGGCATAAAAAAGGCGCGGCCCAGCCGGGCCGCGCCTTTTTACGAACGCAAGCGCCTAAGCGCTCGAGCGAGGCTAGCCGGCGACGGCCGCCACGCCCGCCTTGGCGGTCTGGGCATCCTGATCCGGTTTCACACCGGACACGCCCACCGCGCCCGCAAGCTGGCCATCCACCATCACCGGCACGCCGCCGGTCATCGTGGCCTTGAGCTCGGGTACGGACAGGAACGCCGCACGCCCGCCGTTGATCATATCCTCGAAGGCCTGCGTTTCCTTGCCGCCGAGTGCAGCGCTGCGGGCTTTTTCGGTCGCCACATAGCTGCCCATCGGCGCACAGCCGTCCAGGCGGCGCAGCGCGATCAGGTGCCCGCCGTCGTCGACCACGGCAATGGCCACGTTCCAGCCCTGGTTCTCGGCTTCCTTCTGAGCGGCATCGAGAATCTGGTGGGCATCGTCGAGCGTGATTACGGATTTCTGTTTCATGGGCATATCCCGATAGTTAAATGGATTGTTGTTACGGCCACTACTATAAACGCTGTATTCAAGCGCTCAGCAACCGACGCGACAAACGAAAACGGCCCGCCATAAGCGGGCCGTTTTCGTCCATTTCGGCGATTTAGTTCATCAAGCCATCGACCACGCCGATGCCGTAGAACGCGATCAGGCCGATCACGCCACTAAGCACGCAGTAATAGAGCGTGGGCAACAACGTCTTGCGCAGGGTCGTACCCTCACGCCCGAGCAGTCCGACCGTGGCCGAGGCCGCAACCACGTTGTGAATCGCGATCATGTTGCCGGCAGCCGCGCCCACGGCCTGCAACGCGACCATCATCGCGGTCGACAGGCCCAGCGTGGCCGCCACGTTGAACTGGAAGTCGCTGAGCATGAGGTTCGACACCGTATTCGAACCGGCGATGAAGGCACCCAGCGCCCCCACGGCCGGCGCGAACAGCGGATAGATATGCCCCACGCCATCGGCCACCAGCTGGGCCATGGCCACCGGCATGGACACCAGATCCGAGCCGTTCACGCCGGAGTTGATCAGAATACGCACCATCGGGATCGTGAAGATCAGCACGAAGCCCGCGCCAAGAATGGTGTTGGTCGATTCCTTGAACGCCGAGCCCAGGGCGCCGCCACGCATGCGATGCAGGAAGAACGTAATAAGAACCGCCATGCAGATAATGCCGCCGGGCAGATACAGCGGCTCGATCGACCCGGAAATACCGGTTTGACCGAGAATATCGCTCCAACCGATCGCCACCGACTTCAGCGCGTTGGTGATCGGCTCGACCGTGCGTGAGATCACCAGCAGGATTGCCAGCAGCACATAGGGCGCCCAGCCCATGGTCGGCGTCAGCGGCGTGCGACCGGCCACATGATCGGCCTTGATTTCCATATTGCCGACCCAGTCCGCCGGCCACTGGCTTTCATCGGGGAAATCCCAGGGCCGGGAAGGAATCAGAAAGCCGCGACGTGCAGCCGGCACGACAATCGCCAGGCCGACCATGGCACCAATCATCGACGGAAATTCCGGGCCCAGGAACACGCCCGCCAGCGCATAGGGCACCACGAAACTCACGCCCGCGAACAGCGCAAAGGGCGCGACTTCCAGGCCGTCGCCCCAGGATTTGCGCTCACCGAAGAAACGCGCCATCACGGTGACCATGATCAACGGCATCAGGATGCCGCAGATGGCATGCGTGATCGAAACCTCCGCCGTAATAAGCTGGAAATAGGTCGCCCAGTCCGAGCCATTGGCGGTGAGCTGTTCGGAGATCTGGTTCTTCTGCAGGCCGCCTGCCACGCCCACGATGATCGGCGTGCCGACCGCACCGAAGGATACCGGCGTGGACTGAATCATCATGCCCACCACGACCGCCGCCAGGGCCGGAAAACCCAATGCCACCATAAGCGGCGCGGCAACGGCGGCCGGCGTACCAAAGCCCGAGGCGCCTTCAATGAAGCAGCCAAACAGCCAGGCCACGATGATCGCCTGAATACGCCGGTCGGGGCTGATACCGGAGAAGCCGTTGCGAATCGCGGCAATACCGCCGGAATGCTTGAGCGTATTAAGCAGAAGGATGGCGCCGAAAATGATCCACAGGATCGAGATCGTGAGCATCAGCCCCTGCAGGCTCGACGCGACCACCCGCGTCACGCTCATATCCCAGGCCAGCAACGCGATCAGTACGGTCACGATGAACACGATCGGCATCGCGGTACGGGCCTGCACCCGAAAGCCGATCAACAACACGCCGGCCAGTACCAGCGGGACGAACGCGAGAAGCGACATCGTCAGAGAAACCATGCATTTATCCCCTGCACATATATTGACTAAGAGTGCGCGGCGTCGTGCAGCGCCCTCCCCGGTCGGCCGGCCGCGCGTGTGCCGCTAAGCTAATCACGTTGTCCGTGAAACGACAATTCATTATTCGCCGTCTCGGGCAGCCACCGTATCCTCGCAATGCCGCCGGCCACAGGCAGAACCGGCCCACGTTCACGGCCTCGCGGCATTCCAGCGTGTGCCGACTCGTGCGGCCGCCTAAGACCAATTGACGACACCCGAAACAGCGCTCGTTTGGCGCCCACGCGCCTGAATCATTAGCCCGGCGCCGGTATAAGGCGCTTCTCCCGCTAGCAAACGCGGTACGCGCATGTATGGGGCCGCCGGCCAAGGACTACGCAGGACACCGGATCGCGGTAATCTTCGTAACAGCCTAGAATGACGGCTTCTCCGATCGAGATTTCGACCTGCATGCTGCGCTATGCGAAAAAAATTCCGGTCACCGAACTGGAGCTCGGCATGTATGTCGAGGCACTGGACCGGCCGTGGCTCGAAACCGACTATCCGCTCCAGGGCCTGCACATAAAGACACGGGAGGATATCGCGCGTCTGAGCCGGCACGTCGAATACGTCTATGTCTCTACGCCGCCCGAGGCCCCGGGTACGCCGCTGCCCGCGCGCCCGGAACCGGCCGGCTTCACCCGCCGCGGGGTTGCGCCCGCCGCCGTCTACAGCCGCTCGCCGCAGAGCTTCAGCGCCGAGCTCGCCCAGGCCCGACTCATTCGCGAACAGGCCCGCGATTTCGTACGCAACATCCAGGCCGATGCCCGCGCGGGCCAGCCGCTGGAGCAACTCGATGCGCGCGAGCTGGTCGTGCAAATGATGGCCAGCGTATCGCGCAACCCGGATGCGCTGGTGTGGTTCACCAACCTCAAGAACCGTGACGAGTACACCGCGCTGCACAGCATCAACGTCTGCATGCTCTCGGTGGCCCTGGCCACTGTCCGAGG
>DJIE01000105.1:5816-10971 GCA_002433465.1 Salinisphaera sp. UBA6602 | reverse complement strand
GCCCTGGCCACTGTCCGAGGCGAGCCGGAAGCCGATATCGAGGAAATGGGCGTCGGCGCACTGCTACACGATGTCGGCAAAATGAAGGTGCCGATGGATATCCTGCACAAGCCGGCACGCCTGTCGGCCGCCGAATTCGCGGTCATCAAGCAGCATCCGCAATATGGTGTGCAGCTGCTCGAACAGGGCTCGCAGCTATCCCAGCAGAGCCTGCGCATCGTGCGCGAACATCATGAACGCCTGAACGGCCACGGCTACCCGGACGGACTCACCGGCGACGAGATCTCGCACTACGCCCAGATCGTGGCGATTGCCGACGTTTACGACGCGATGACGAGCGATCGCGTGTATCAGGAAAGTCGGGCGCCGGGCGAGGTAATGAAGCTCATGAGCCGCAGCCGGGGCGACTTCAACCCCACCCTGCTCGATCAGTTCATCCATACCCTGGGCGCCTATCCGGTGGGCAGCCTGATCGAACTCAATACCGGCGAAGTCGGCTTTGTCGTACCGAGCGAAGCACGCCAGCCACGGCCGACCATGCTGGTGGTGCTCGACCACCGCAAGCGTCGCTACTTTCCGCAGCGCATACGCGATCTCAACCACTTTCCCAATTTTCGTATCGTGCGCACCCTCGCCAACGGCGCCTACGGCGTGGATATCGACGACTACGCATCGGCCTGGAGCTAGCGACCGACGCTTGATCCGCACGCCGCATGGTTGTTCGCCAAGCGAACAACCCGTGTCGTTGCTACACTGGCGTTCGATTTCCACCAGTTGATCAGCGACGTGCCACGCGAACAGGACGACAGTTTTACGGGGCTGACCCCCGACCACCGCGACTTTGTTACCGCGCTGGATACCGGCCTGCAGGTCATTCGTGCCTTCGACGGCGACCATCCACGCATGACGCTCAGCGAGGTCGCCGCACGCACCGGTATGAACCGTGCCAAAGCCCGTCGTTTTCTGCTGACTCTTCACGGGCTCGGCTATGTTCGGCGCAAGGATCGCTACTTCGAGCTGGCGCCCAAGACGCTGCAGCTGGGCTATGCGTTTCTGTCGTCGAACAACTACCAGCCGGTCATCCGCCAGCACCTGGAACGCATTACCGAAATCACCGGCGAGTCGTCATCCATGGGCGTGCTGCAGGGCGCGGACGTGATCTACGTGGCGCGCTCGGCGGCCCCGCATCGTTTGATGACGATCGCACTGTCGATCGGCACCCCGCTGCCGGCCGCGACCACCTCCATGGGGCGTATGCTCCTGGCCATGCTCGAGCCCGCCGAACTGGACGCGGTGCTGGCGAATCTTAAGTTCGAAACCTATACCCCGCGCACGATCACCGATGTCAGCAAGCTGCGGGCACATCTCGACAAGGCCCGCGAACAGGGCTTCTGTATCGTCGATCAGGAGCTCGAATCGGGCCTGCGCTCGCTGGCCGTGCCGGTCTACAACATGCACGGGGTACTGCTGGGCGCGATCAATATCAGCACCAACGCGGCGCGAGTGGATCGCAAGACGCTCAAGTCACGCTTTCTGCCGTTGCTGCAGCAGACCTGCGACGAGATCGCCCGCCAGGTGGGCTGATCGCCACGCCCGGTCGTCGGCGCCCAATCCGCGCGATCCGTTCGGGAGTATCGCCATGCTCGACGCGTTTATCCGTCATCCCTTCATGAGCCGCGCCGGCGTCGCTGCCTGTTCGCCGCGGGACTTCCTTGCGGCGATGTGCCGTGTCGAATGTGCGCTGGCCCGCGTACAGGAACGCGCCGGGCTGGTGCCCGCCGGCACCGCCGCCGCGATCGAAACCCGGCTGGATATCGACGCCTTCGACCTCGACGCCCTGGCCGCCGATACCGCCGACGGCGGCAACGTCGCGATTCCCTTCGTCAAGCAGGCCAAGGCCTTGCTCGACGCCGACCTGCGGGCGCATTTTCATTATGGCGCCACCAGCCAGGACATCGTCGACTCTGCATTGATGCTTGTCATCCAACCGGGGCTCGCACGCATTGAACAGCGCCTCGTCGAAGCACGCGGCCACGGCAGCGCACTGATGACGGCCCATGCACGCACCCCGATGATCGGGCGTACGCTCATGCAGCAGGCGCTGCCCATCACCTTTGGCGCCAAGGTCGCGCACTGGCTCGGGGGACTTGCGCAAGCCGAGACGCGCCTGGTCGATATCGCGGCCAATGGTCTGTTCGTACAGTTCGGCGGGCCGGTAGGGGTACATACGGGCTTTCCCGATCACGGCCCGGCGTTGATGGAGGCCCTGGCCGAAGAACTGGGCCTCAATCGCCCGCTGCTGCCCTGGCATACTGATCGCCAGCCCATCGTGGCCCTGGCAGACGCGCTCGACGCGGTCGCGATCGCCGCGGAAAAGATCGCGCTCGACGTCGCACTCATGGCCCAGACCGAAATCGGCGAGCTGAGCGAACCCGCAGCCACCGGCGCCGGCGGCTCCTCCTCCATGCCGCATAAGCGCAACCCCGTGGGCTGTACGCGGCTGCGCACGGCCGCACGGCAGGTCCATGCCAACGTGGCGCTGGTGCACGATGTCGCCGCCCAGCCGCTGGAGCGCGGAATCGGCGAATGGCAGGCCGAATGGGCCCCGCTCATCGACAGCCTGCAGTTGGTCGAAGGCATGCTCGATACGCTGGTCGTGATGTTCGAAGGGCTCGATGTGCGCGTCGACGCCATGCAACACAATCTGCGGCTGGCGGCCAGCGCATTTCTCGCCGAGCCTGCGACAGACATGCTGATGCCCCATCTCGCGGCCGCGGCGGCTACACGGCTTGTCGCCGAAGCGATCCATCAGGCAGTCGCCCAAAAAAGTGAGCTGGCCGACGTGCTGCTCGAACGGCCCGAGGTGGCGGCCCACGTCGATGAGCAACGGCTGCGCGCCGCGCTCGACCCGATGGCGCATGTCGGCGCGAGCCTGGCGCAGGTGGAACGCGTACGCCAGATGCTGAACCGGATGTAATCGACAAAAGGCGATCCACACGCCGCGCAGCGCCCGCACGGCGCGCGTTGACGCCAGCACCATACAGCGATTAGGTTATTCGCGATGCAAACGTACGTTCGCAAGGCGAACCGTTGCATCAAGAGCCGCAGGTTTGCGGTTACATCATGCCGCGATTGCAGTACGCGCTCGAACGCCCGGCACCGGCGCGTCGTCGGTTGTATCGACCGCGACGCGGTCGAGGCAGCGACTGACGCGCGTCTATTCGAACAACCGCATAACGAGATCCAGCCATGTCCAACACCGTCTATCTTTGTCATCCGGCCCGTACCGCGGTCGGCCGCTTCGGCGGCACGCTGGCCAGCGTGCGCCCTGACGACATGCTCGCGCATATCATCAAGGCCGTAATCGCCCAGGCGCCGAATCTGGACCCGGCCGCGATCGACGATGTGCTCATGGGCTGTGCCAACCAGGCCGGCGAGGACAACCGCAACGTCGCGCGCATGAGCGCGCTGCTGGCCGGGCTGCCGACGGCCGTACCGGGCTCCACCATCAACCGCCTGTGCGGCTCGAGCATGGACGCCATCGGTACGGCAGCCCGCGCAATCCGGTCGGGGGAAACGAAGCTGATGCTCGCGGGCGGCGTGGAATCCATGTCGCGGGCGCCCTACGTGCTGGCCAAAGCCGAATCCGCCTATAGCCGCCAGCAGATTCTGGAAGACACCACCATCGGCTGGCGCTTCGTCAATCCGCTGATGAAGCAGTGGTACGGCATCGATTCCATGCCCGAAACCGGCGAGAACGTCTCCGAGCAGTACAAGGTTTCGCGCGAAGATCAGGACGCCTTCGCCCTGCGCTCGCAGCAAAAAGCCGAAGCCGCCCGCCAGGCCGGCCATCTCGCCGAGGAAATCACGCCGATCGAGATCCCCCAGCGCAAGGCCGACCCGATCGTGTTCGATACCGACGAACACCCGCGTGCGAACACCACGCTGGAAAAACTCGCCAAGCTGCCGACGCCGTTTCGTAGCAACGGCACGGTGACCGCCGGCAACGCCTCGGGCGTGAACGACGGTGCCGGCGCGCTGCTGGTGGCCGGGGACGAGGCCATCAAGCAGTTCGATCTGCAGCCCAAGGCCCGTATTCTGGGTATGGCGACCGCCGGCGTGGAACCGCGCATCATGGGCATGGGCCCGGTATACGCTTCGCGCAAGCTGCTCGACCGTCTCGGACTTTCCATCGAGCAAATGGACATCATCGAACTCAACGAAGCGTTTGCCAGCCAGTCGCTGGCCTGCCTGCGCGAACTGGGCCTGCCCGACGATGCCCCGCACGTGAACCCCAACGGCGGCGCGATCGCGCTCGGTCATCCGTTGGGCATGTCGGGCGTGCGTATCGTCAGCGCGGCCCTGCACGAGATGGCGCGCACCGATGCCCGCTATGCGCTGTGCACCATGTGTATCGGTGTAGGCCAGGGTATCGCCACCGTGATCGAGCGCGTCTGATCCAAGCGGGAAAAAACCATGGCGTTTGTCGAGTGCAACGGCCGGACAATTGGCTACGACGATAGTGGCGAAAGCCACCTGCCGGCGATGCTGTTTGCACATCCGCTGGGCATGTCGCGCGATGTATGGCGGGAGGTCACCGCCCAGCTGCGCGGGCGCTGGCGTTGTATTGCCTGGGATTTGCCAGGCCACGGCGCAAGTGCGCCACTCGACCACGCCGTAACCGCCCACGACCTGGCCGCGGATGCCAGCGCCCTGCTGGCCGCCCTGGCCATCCCACGCTGTACGTTCGTGGGCTCATCCATCGGCGGCGTGATCGGGCAGGCGTTGATGCTCGATGCGCCCGCCGTTGTAGAGCGGGCCGTACTGACCAATACCGGCGCGGTGATCGGCCAGCCCGAGGACTGGCAGACGCGTGCCGCAAGGGTTCGCAGCGAAGGCCTTGCACAGATGGCGCCCGAGCTTGCCCAGCGCTGGTTTGGCCAGGCCTACAAGCAACAGCAGCCGGCCGGCCTGGCCGGCTGGACGTATCAGCTCGCACGCACCGACAACGAAAGCTATGCGCGGCTGTGCGAACTGCTCGCAGACGCAGACTTGCGCGGCCGGCTGAACACCATCGACCGGCCGGTCCGGCTGATTGCCGGCAGCGATGATCCGGCCACGCCGGTGGCCACCCTGCAGGCCCTGGCCGAAGAAC
>DJIE01000105.1:0-5509 GCA_002433465.1 Salinisphaera sp. UBA6602 | reverse complement strand
TCAGGCCCTGGCCGAAGAACTGGGCGGCGCGCCGCTCACCACGATCGAAGGCGTGGCCCACGTGCCGTCGGTGGAAGACAGCGCGGCCTTCGCCGACTGCCTGGTCGCGGCCTGCGCTGCCCACCCCGGCCCCGCAACGCCGGCAACCCATGCCGACGGGATGAACACAAGGCGCGCCGTGCTCGGCGACGCCCACGTCGATCGTGCCGCCGACTCTGCCACAACGCTGGACGCGCCGTTTCAAGACATGATCACGCGCTATGCCTGGGGGGAACTCTGGGGCAATACGGACCTGCCGCGCACCCAGCGCAGCCTGATCACCATCGCCATACTCGCCGCGCTCGGCCGGGACGACGAGCTGATCCTGCACCTCAAGACCGCACAGCGTCTGGCCGTACCCGAAGCCGAACTGCGACAGGCACTCATGCACGTGGCGATCTATGCCGGCGTGCCGGCGGCCAATCACGCTTTCAAGCTCGCCAAGGAACAGGGCTGGGGCCGCAGCGACCCGGCGTAGGCCTGGCTTGGCAGCGGCGACACGCGGACTCGATTCACGGTTCCGATCTGTTGCACAATGCAGCCTATTCGATTGGACGGGCCGGCTGATACGCGACCACCAGGAGAGGTCATGGCGCAGAACAAGCACAACCGCTTCGTCATGCGTGATCGGCAATGGCACCCAAGGCCCTATGCCCCCGCCTACAAGACATCCGTCGCGCGGGCTCCGCAGCAGCCATTGGTCAGCCTGCAAACCCCGACCGCCTCGGAACTGACCGGCCCGGATTTCGACCGGTTTGCGCTCGGCCGCTTCGACAACGACCTGCTCCTGAACTTTCGCTCGGGCACCGCACAGGACGGCCTGCCGATCGGCGAACGCATCATTGTTCACGGCCGCGTGGTGGATCAGTACAACAAACCCGTGGCCGGTACACTGGTCGAGATCTGGCAGGCCAACGCCGGCGGCAAGTATCGCCATATCAAGGACGGCTACCTCGCCCCGCTCGATCCGAATTTCGGCGGCGTGGGCCGAACCATCACGGATGACGACGGCTGGTATCGCTTTCGTACCGTCAAGCCCGGCCCCTACCCCTGGCCGAACGACGTGAACTCGTGGCGTCCGGCGCATATCCACGTCTCGGTGATGGGCCCGTCGATCAGTACACGTCTAATAACCCAGCTTTATTTCGAAGGCGATCCGCTCATCCCGCTGTGCCCGATCGTGAACACCCTCGATGATCCGGAGGCGGTCGCCACCCTCGTCGCCCGGCTCGACAAGGCCGCGGCCCGGCCGATGGACTGTCTCGCCTACCGTTTCGATATCGTCACCCGCGGCGCGCTGCAGACCTACTTCGAAAACGCGAGCTGAATATGACGCGCCCAACCCATGATGAAGGACTTTCGTACCCGGAAACCCCTTCGCAGACCGCCGGGCCGTTCGTGCATATCGGCCTGGCACTCGATGTGGCCGGGCTGCCGCCGCGCGCGTCGGAAATCGGCCCCGAGATCGCCGCAGCGGATGCCACAGGCGAGGCGATCGAAATCCACGGCCGGGTGATCGACGGCAACGGCGATCCGGTCGAGGATATCTTCGTCGAGGCCTGGCAGGCCGACGCGCACGGCGTCTATCAAACCGACTATCGCGCCGAGCACGCCTTTCGCGGCTTCGGGCGCAGCGCGCCATCGGCGACCGACGACGGCTGGTGGACGTTTTATACCGTCAAACCTGGCCGTGTGGCGCACCCGGGCGGCCAGCCGATGGCACCACATATCAACCTCATGCTCTTCGCACGCGGCATCAATATCCACCTGCATACGCGGCTGTATTTCGATGACGAACACCAAGCGAACGCCGGCTGCCCCTTCTTTAACGCGCTGCCGCCGAGTCGGCGCGACACGTTGATCGCCCGCCGCGATACCCAGGCCGACACACCACGCTATCGCTTCGAAATCCATCTCCAGGGCCCGCAGGAAACCGTGTTCTTCGATTTCTGACAATCGGGCGTCGTGACAACGCCGCGCCGGGGCGCGTCGACTTGTGCGTCCCGAGCCAAGCCATCACGCTGAATAGAAGGCCAAAAAAAGGACAACCCATGCATCGCACCCAACCTCCCTTTCGCTCCGACCACGTCGGCAGCCTGCTGCGCCCGGCAAACCTCATGCAGGCCCGTGCCGAGCATGCGCGGGGCGAGATCGACGCCGATGCGCTGCGCGCTGTCGAAGACAAGGCGATCGCCGATGTCGTCAGAAAACAGGAAAACGTCGGCCTGCCGTGTGTGACCGATGGCGAATTCCGGCGTGCCTATTTCCATCTGGATTTTCTGCAACAGCTGGATGGCGTGAGTGTCACCGGCGGCATCAGTGCCAACCCCAACGCCAAGTCGTCGGACGACGGCTTCACGCCGCCCAAGCTCAGCGTGACCGGCAAGCTCGCCCACGCCCGCAATATCCAGGTTGCGGACTACCGATATCTGGCCGCCCATAGCGGCGTCATGCCCAAGGTTTCGATCCCCTCCCCGACGATGGTGCATTTTCGCGGTGGCCGCGCGGCGATCGATATCGAGGCCTACCCCGAACTGGACGGCTTCTTCGAGGATCTCGCCCAGTGCTATCGCGACGAGATCGCGGCCCTGCACGACGCGGGCTGTCGCTATATCCAGCTCGACGACACCAATCTGGCCTATCTCTGCGATCCGGACATGCGCGCTGCCGCGGCCGATCGCGGCGACGACCCGAACGAACTGCCGCACCGCTATGCCGAACTCATCAACGCCGCGCTCGAAAGCAAACCCGACGATCTGACCGTGGGTGTGCATCTGTGCCGCGGCAACTATCGCAGCACCTGGTTTGCCCAGGGCAGCTACGAGCCGGTGGCCGACGTGCTGTTCAACGAGCTGAACGTGGACGCCTATTTTCTGGAATACGACGACGAACGCTCGGGCGACTTCGCGCCGCTGCGTTTCGTGCCCAAGGGCAAGGACGTGGTGCTCGGCCTGGTTTCCTCGAAGCTCGAAGCGCTGGAGTCGCACGACGAACTGGCCAAACGTATCGACGAGGCCGCACAGTACGTGCCGCTCGATCAGCTATGCCTGAGCCCGCAGTGCGGCTTCTCCAGTACCGCCGAAGGCAACGAGATCACCGAAGACGTGCAGTGGGCCAAGCTCGAACGCGTGGTCGAAACCGCGGCACAGGTCTGGAAATAACGCCATCCGCCTCGGCCTGCGTCGTGTCGCAGGTCGAGGCCCGATAGCCGGCGCAACGCGCTTCATCTTTGAGGCCGGGCCGCAGCCGGCCGTGCACCGCCCCGCCGGGGCAAGGGCGGAATATACGCGACTCGATAACCGTCGCCAGGGCGCTGCTGACGTGCCGGAAACCGCGCCACCCCGTCACTACCGGCCCATAGCCTCTGGCAGCAGCGGTAGATCGACGGCGCCGGAAAGCGTCACCACGCGCGGCAGACGATTGAAGCTGAGGTAGTACTGGTTATGAAAGCCGTACACCATCAGATACACCTCGTCGCCGGGGTTGAGCCGGGTCGATATACCCACCAGCGGCTGTTGGTAAACCCCGTCGGCCTGCCCGCTCAAAGGCGCGACCTGCGTATTGATCAGATCGATGCGGGTTTCGCCCTGACGTTTGAGGCCCAGGCCTACGAACACGATGGGATTCTCCGCCGCGCTCTCGATCTTCAGGTCCGCCACTGGGATACCCGCCAGCGTCATCGGCCGTTCGGCGGTGAACAGGAAAAGCTCCCGCGACGGCGCGGTCAGCTCGTTGAGCAATTCCGGCGGTAGCAGCTGCAGCACCTCGTCGGTCAGCACGCTGTCGAGTTCGCCCGGGTTGGTCAACAACGCCTCGAGCGTATCCAGCAGGTTGGCCACCGTCATGCCCAGCGACTCGAGCACGGTCGGCAGCAACGGGCTGCCGTTGATCTGCAGGCCCTGGAGTACGTTGACCACGGTTTCCACCACCGGGCCGGTGGACAGGGTGGTGGAAGGTATTGTGTAACGCTGCCCACCGATCGGGACATCGTCGGTCACCACGCCGTGCGTATCGTCCTGAACGAAGCAATTGTCGTCGACCGGCGGGCGGGCTTCGACACCGCGCAGCTTCTCGTCGAGAAAGCTGAGCATGCGCTCCGAGGTGGCATAGGTCGCATTGCCGCAGGTAACACGCGGGTCCAGGTCGAAACCGAACGCGCCCTGCACGGCCTGGAAAAGCGGCAGGATATGGCCGGTGCGCTGAATGAGCAGGCGCACGTCGTTGCCGGCCGCACGCAGGCACTGGGCGTTGCGCACGGCCTCGTTCATGTTGAACAGCGTATCGTTCACGCCCTGTACGAAAAACGCATCGACGCGCGGTACGCCTTCGCTCGGCCGCAAGCCGTCGCAGAAGGCGTTTAGCCCGTTGCCTTCGACCTCGGCGAGAATATCCTCTGAAATCTCGCCAAACTGGGCTTGTACGAAGCCCTCGTAGAGAAACGGATCGAGCGCACCTTCGGCGCCGGTCACGCCGAGCAGGACCAGCAGATCCAGCCATACGGTCTTGGGCGTGCCGTTCGGTGCGAGGCTATAAGTCAAGTCGTGCCAGGTGGCCGCGGGCACGATGGCGTCGATGCGCGGGTCCACGCCGGCGCCCACCAGCTGATAACCGCCGCCATAGGACAGGCCGAGCGCGCCGAGCACGGGTTCGCCGCGACGATAGGCCAGATGGCCCTGGAATCGTTCGATCGCATAGTCGATGACCGCTATCGTGTCGCGGCCTTCGAAGTCGGGGTTTTCGACCATCACCCGGCCACCCGTCTCGCCAAAGCCACGCTGATCGAAACTGACCACGAAATAGCCCGATTCCCACGCCTGGCGAGTGGCCAGATCGGACGCGTTGGCGTCGTCTGCCACGTCGTCGAGGTCGGTAATCCGGCTGCCGCCAAAGCCGTGGCTGTGAACGATCAGCGGCGCGCACTCGCCTTTGTCGAGCGCCGGCGTATACAACGTCATGGCCACATCGATCGTCGTGCCATCGATATCGGTCGATTGCGTGACCTCGTCGACGCGCCCGGCCTCAAGCGCGGGTGCGCTCTCGTCGCAGAACAGGGCTGCGGGTGTGGCAGGATCACCACCGCCGCCGTCCACGGGCTCGCGAGAGCTCGTGACGTCTACAGACCCGTCATCGCCATCGCCGCAGCCGACCAGGCCGATGGCAAACAACAGAACAAGCGCCCACCCGGCCATGAATGCCTTCTTACCCATCACGCCCCCCTTCCCCGCCGCGGCAGACCCATGTTCTCGATATGCGCTAGACGTTATCCCTTTGTCATCGGGAAGTAATGGGTATGAACACCGATAATGCGACTTTAAGACGAGACGCATGCGGGCGGCGGCTGCGCGCCGCTTGCTGTCACCCGCGTTCTGTTGCGAGTTAGCGTTGTAGCGATCATGGCTGTAACGCGCTCGCACTACGGAGCGCTGGGGTATGGCGCGCCCGGGACGATTATTCGCCGCTGCGCGGCTCA
>DJIE01000107.1 GCA_002433465.1 Salinisphaera sp. UBA6602 | reverse complement strand
TCGGCGCGCAGCTCGCTCGGGTAATAGTCGCGTTCGGGATGCTCGGCCACGCCGTCGAAGGCGCTGTTGAGCATGCGCACGATATCCGCCGATTCGTTCGAGACGATGGTTTCGTGCTGGCGATCCCATAGCGTGGGCGTGGTCACACGCCCGGTATAGCCGCTCGCCGCCTTCTGATACAGCTCGAACAGATGATCCAGACCATAGAGCGGATCACGGATCGTGCCCGGCGCATCGGAGAAGCTCCAGCCCCACTCGCCCATATAGGGGTCCACAATCGATACGCCGATGGCCGACTCCAGCCCCTTGAGCTTGCGCAGAATCAGGGTGCGGTGGGCCCAGGGGCAGGCCAACGATACATACAGATGATAGCGGCCGGCTTCGGCGGTAAAGCGCGAGTCGGGATCGGCGCTCACCCAGTCGCGAAAACCAGCCGATTCGCGCACGAACTTGCCGCCCGTGGAATCGGTGTCATACCACTGGTCTTTCCATTGCCCTTCGACAAGCAATCCCATGATTCACTCCACGCGTGTTTGAGGTAGCGAAACGCGCGCGCCGGGGCGCGCCTCGTTATCGAGCGCACAAAAACAATGCGCATACAGATGTCGTGGATCATTGAGCCCGTTACGCAGCCAATCAAGGGCCGATGCATCGGTGACTTTCGAAAGCCAGGCCGGCACGATCGCCGACTGGACGTTCGAACTCAGAAATTCGCGAATCGCCGCGCGCCAGTCCGACGGCGGCAGCATGGGCTGCAGCGTATAGTCCTCAGGACCCAGGCCGGCGAGCTTGGCCGTGGCCTGCTCGGCATCCAGATAGCCGCCCAGGTGATCAACCAGACCGATGCGCTCGGCATCGATCCCGCTCCAGACCCGGCCCTGGGCGATCTCGCGTACGGCCTGTTCCTGCATGTTGCGTGCGCTGGCAACGCGACCGACGAATTCATCGTAGCCGTGCTCGACGCCCGCCTGCAGCATGGCCTTCACCGGCTCGGAAAGCGGCTGATCCAGCCGCAGCGCGCCCGACAACGGCGTAGTGCCGATGCCGTCGGTATGAATGCCCAGATCGTTCAGCGGCTTGGCGAACGTGGGCACGATACCGAAGATGCCGATCGAGCCGGTGATGGTCGCCGGCTCGGCCCATATCTGGTCGGCGTTCATGGAGATCCAGTAGCCGCCGGATGCGGCCACGCCGGCCATCGATACCACCACCGGCTTGCCCGCCTGACGGGTGAGCTCGACCTCTCGGCGGATACGCTCGGAGGCGGTCACCGAGCCGCCCGGCGAATTCACCCGCAGAAGCAGCGCGGCGACGTGGTCGTCGCGCCGCGCATCGGCAATCATGCGGGCGATGGTATCGCCGCCGGCCGAGCCGGGCACGCTTTCGCCGTCGACAATGCCGCCCTCGACCACGACCACCGCAATACGGCTTTCGGTGGCCGGCGCCGGCTGCTGCGCTTCGGTGGCATTGAGGTAGTCGACATAATGAATCTGGCGAAAGCTGCCGTGGGTTTCGTCGCGGCCGACCAGGTTGCTGACTTCGGTGCGAATATCCGACAGCGGTGCCACCGTATCGACCAGCCCGGCATCGCGCGCCACGGCCGCGGCATCGCCGCCGGCGCTGACCAGTGCATCGGCATAGGTTTCGGTATAGCGATCAATATCGGCTGCGGCGAATTCGCGATCGGCGCTGACCTCGTCCCGATAGGTCTGCCACAGCGAGTTCATCCAGGTCCGGTTGGCAGCACGCGCCTGCGGCGACATGTCGTTGCGGGTATAGGGCTCCACATAGGATTTGTATTCGCCCACGCGAAACACGTTGACCTCGATGCCGAGCTTGTCGATCGCGTCCTTGTAGTAGTTGCGATAAACGCCGTAGCCGGGAATCAGCACATAGCCGAGCGGGTCCATGTACACGGTATCCGCATGCGAGGCGAGCGCGTACTGGGCCTGATCGTAGGACGGCGCCCAGGCATAGACCGGCTTGCCGGACTGCTTGAAGCGATCGATCGCGGCCACGAGGTCCTGCAGCTGGCCGGGCTGGGCACTGCCCAGTTCGTCGAGCTTGAGAAACGCCAGCTTGATACGGCTATCGTCGGCGGCCCGGTCCAGCGAGTCGATCAGGTCACGAACCACCGACTGCGGCTGCGGCTGGGACACCGCGGCCCCGAGCAGCGAGCCGACACCGTGATTGCGCTGCTCCACCAGATCGCCGCTGGGCGCCCAGACCAGCGCCGTATCCTGCTCCACGCTCACGCTGGGCGCGCTGAAGAAAGCGAAATAAACCCCCACCGGAATCAGCACCAGCGTAACGATCAGCAGCAGCGCATAGAACAGCAGGATCGTGCGCCAAATGCCACGAAAAAGACGACGAATGAGCGAGGGTTTCTTGGCCACAACAACTCCCATAGACCGAGCCGGTGATGCATGAGCGGCTCGATCGCTGAACGACAAGGCTGGATGCAAACGCGCGCGACGCGTGGCAGTGTAGCCGCTCGCACTGCCCTTCGCGACTTGAATCGGGCGCCAATGCGCCACATCAAGACGAATCTAGATCGCCAATTCTGCGCCAGGATCGACCATGAGCAAAGACGACAGCAAACCCGTGATTCATCACCGGCTTATCATTCTCGGCTCCGGCCCGGCCGGCTATACCGCGGCCGTTTATGCCGCACGCGCCAATCTCAAGCCGGTTCTGCTCACCGGCATGGAACAGGGTGGGCAGCTGATGACCACCACCGACGTGGACAACTGGCCCGGCGATGTCGAAGGCCTGCAGGGCCCCGGCCTGATGCAGCGCATGGAAGAACACGCCAAGCGCTTCGATACCGAGATCGTGTTCGACCATATCCATACCACCGACCTGTCGAAGCCGCCCTATCGTCTGGAAGGTGATCGCGGCATCTATACCTGCGATGCGCTGATCATCGCCACGGGTGCGACCGCCCGCTATCTGGGGCTGGAATCGGAAACCGCCTTCATGGGCAAGGGCATTTCCGCCTGCGCGACCTGCGACGGCTTTTTCTACCGCAACAAGAACGTCGCGGTTATCGGCGGCGGCAATACGGCGCTGGAAGAAGCGCTGTATCTGTCCAATATCGCGGCCCATGTGACCGTGGTCCATCGGCGCGACAAGTTCCGCGGTGAGAAGATCCTGGCCGACAAGCTCTTCGACAAGGTCGCCAACGGCAATGTATCGATCATCTGGGACCACGAGCTCGAGGAAGTGCTCGGCGACGAGATGGGCGTAACCGGCGGTCGCATCAAGCACCGCGAAAGCGGCGAAACCCAACAGCTCGACGTCGACGGCATCTTCATTGCCATCGGCCACAAGCCCAATACCGATATTTTCGAAGGCCAGCTGGACATGGCCGGCGGCTATATCAAGGTACAGAGCGGCACCCAGGGCAACGCCACCGCCACCAGCAAACCCGGCGTGTTCGCCGCCGGCGACGTGATGGACCATGTCTATCGTCAGGCCATCACCTCGGCCGGCACCGGCTGCATGGCCGCCCTCGACGCAGAAAAATACCTGGACGCCCTGAGCGAGGACGAAACCGCGCGCGACGCGCACGTCGAAAGCCAGGCGGCACATCGCGAGGTATGATTCCAGGCCCCGGCGCATGCGGCGAACTGGCCGTATGCGCCGGGCTTGAGGCATGATTGAGCCATGACAATTCGAACGCGCCCGGCGCGCGCGCTAAGCGCCACCCTCCTGATTCTGATCGGCTCCGTCGCGCTGATATTGGCTGGCTGTAGCAGCAGCCCAAGCAAGAACGAGATCCCGCCCACCACCGATACACGCGCCGCCGTGGCGGACGCCGCCATAGAGGCCCTGGGACGCCCCTACCAGGCCGGCGCGACCGGCCCCCAGGCCTACGACGACAGCGGCCTCGTATATGCCGCCTATCAGAGCGTGGGCGCGGCCCTGCCGCGTGATATTCAGGCCCAGCTGGATACCGGCAAGCCCATCGAACTGGTCGAAGCCGAGCCGGCCGATCTGCTGTTCTTCCGTATCGAAAACAGCCAGGGCGACGACCGGCTGCTGGTCGGTCTATACACCCAGGCGGGCGAAATGCTGATGGCCAACCCCGGCGTCGGCGGCGCCAACAGCGGCGTGGCGCTGTTCGATACCGAAGACGACTTCTGGGCCCAGCGCCTGGTCGGCGTGGTGCGCCAGCTGCCCTGACAACAGCGCTTTTAAACCCGCTCCTGGGTATGGGCAACGTTGAGCACGCGGCGGGAACATAACCCCAGCCGGCCTTCGAACAATTCGTCTTTCGCGCTCAACAGCGGACAACCTGGCTGCTTGAGTTCAGACAGCGGCGCTGCGTGCATGATCACGAAGCCGTCTGCGCGCGGATTACGCCGATTGATTTATTTGGCCTTGGCGGGCTATCGACAGCACGGGCGGCTTGGCCTGGGTGGCATTAGCGGTGAGAAGTAGTCGGCAGATCGACGCAGATCACGCAGATCGAAGAGACGAGATCGTGATCGTGCGCTGTCGTCGGGCGCATCTGCCGAGCTCGTGCATGTGAGAAATCTGCGGCCGCTCTTGAAGACCACAGCCCTCAGACGGTCGACTAGCGAAATCCCAGCATCTCGGAGCCCATCTGCGGACCGCCTTGCGCGTGCGGCCTGAACAGCAGGCCAGCTGGCCTTCGTGCGGCCCGTGTTTGGCCTTAATTCGCGTGTCTTTGCGTTCATGCGCGAACAACGTGCTTACTTGAGAACAGCCAGCGGGTGCTGAATCAAGAAAGCGCTTGATCGCAGCCAGATACAAAAACGGCGCCTCGAGGGCGCCGTTTTCTATGCCGCCATGCAGGCATGGCGTGGAAAGAAGCGTTTAGAGCTTTTCCTTGATTCGGGCCGACTTGCCGCTGCGCTCGCGCAGATAGTAGAGCTTGGCGCGGCGAACGTCGCCACGACGCAGTACCTTGACCTCAGCCACGTTCGGGGAGAAGGTCTGGAACACGCGCTCCACGCCTTCGCCGTGCGATACCTTGCGCACCGTGAAAGCCGAGTTCAGGCCGCGGTTACGCTTGGCGATCACGATGCCTTCGAAGGCCTGCAGACGCTCACGCTCGCCTTCCTTCACGCGCACCTGCACGACCACCATATCGCCGGCCGAGAAATCCGGAATATTCTTGCCGCTCTGCTGCTCGGCTTCCAGTTCGTCGATGATGTTGCTCATGGTCAGTCTCTAGTAGCGTTCTTGGAGGCCACGGGGGCGTTGAAAGACGCGGCAGTATACCGGAACTCGACGCGTTTTTCGCCACCCGTGGCGAGGTTTTTCAATAAATTCTATTCGCGCGAGCCGCCGTGGGTGTCCGATTCGTCGGTTTCGCCGGCAATATACGCGTCCAGCAGTGCTTTCTGGGCGGCGTCGAGCTCGCAAAGCGCAAGCAGATCCGGACGCCGACGCCAAGTCGCGCCCAGCGCCTGCTGCGCCCGCCAGCGCTCGATGCGCGCGTGATCTCCGCTGAGCAGCACGTCGGGCACGTCGCGCCCGGCGAATCGAGGCGGTCGGGTGTAATGCGGATGATCGAGCAGGCCGTTGACGAACGAATCCTGGGCTGCCGATCGACTGTCACCCAGTACGCCGGACAACAGCCGGGCGACGGCATCGATGATCATCATCGCCGGCAGCTCGCCGCCGGAGAGCACCACGTCGCCGACCGACAGCTCCTTGTCGACGTAGGCATCGACAAAGCGCTGGTCGATCCCTTCATAGCGCCCGCATACCAGCACGAATCCCTCGCCTTCGGCCAGTGCCTGCGCCTGGCGCTGATCGAATGGCTGGCCCTGCGGCGACGGCATGATCACCGGCACGCCATGGCCGCGCGCCGCCTTGACCCGTTCCAGAGTCGCGGCCAGCGGCGGGCCCTGCATGACCATGCCCGGGCCGCCGCCGTACGGCCTGTCGTCGACACGACCGCTGGCGTTGTCGGCGTCGTCGCGCGGGTTCCAGCAGGCCAGTTCCAGACGCGATTCGCGCAGCCCGCGTCCGACCACACCGAACTGCTCGAGCTGGCCGACCCATTCCGGGAACAGCGTGACGACGTCGATACGCATGGCCGAATACTGCCGGTTAACGGGTTTAGAAGTCAGGGTCCCAGTCGGCGACGATCCGGCCCGCCTCGAGGTCGACATCGTCGATGATTTCACCCACGACGAACGGCACCAGCCGCTCGCGATCACCCTGGAGCACGAGCACATCGTTCGCGCCGGTTTCCATCATCGCCTTGACGCGCCCCAGCGGCGTGCCGTCGAGCGTGACCACGTCCAGGCCGACCAGGTCGAACCAGTAGTATTCGCCGTCTTCGGGTTCGGGCAGCTGGTCGCGCTCGACCGCGATCTGCAGATCGATCAGCTCAGCCGCCGCATCGCGGTCGGCCAACGGCGTGTCGTTGGCGGCCAGACAGGCGACCAGCGTCTTGCCCTGCTCGCGTGCATCCAGAACGCGAAAAGGCCGCCAGGTCTCGTCCTGGCGGCCTATCAACCAATCATCGTATTCCAGAAGATTGGCAGCCGGGCGGGTGTAGGAATAGACCTTGATCCATCCCTTGACACCGAACAGCCCGCTCACATGGCCGAGAACGACAGGTCGATCTGCCATGCGTGCGAGCCCGCGGGATTATTCCGCGGCGCCGGCCTGGTTTTCGTCGGCCTGCGGGGCAGCCTCGGCGGACTGATCGCCCGTCTCACCGGCCGGTACGGTCTGGTTCGGCGCTTCCTTGGCCTTGCTCACCGGCGGCGCGGCACGGGCCGGGGCCTGGCCTTCACCGTGACGGTTGAAGCTCTTGACCAGGTTGGTCACCCGCTCGGAGAGCTGTGCACCATGGCCCTTCCAGTACTCGATACGCTCGATATCGAGACGCAGCGGCACTTCGCCACCGATCGCGACCGGGTTGAAGAAACCCAGGCGTTCGATATAACGACCGTCGCGCCCGTTGCGCATGTCGGTCACTACGATGTGATAGAAGGGACGCTTCTTAGCGCCGCCGCGCTGCAGCCGAATTTTGACCATAGCCGTTTATTTATGCCGTTGATATGAATGAACGATGCTGCAAGCAGGATATAAATCGCTGCTCAAGCCCGTACAAAGATCGCGCATTGTACGCCAATAGCAGAAAAAGGAAAGCACCGATCGAGCAATACGCGACCGAACCGGCGCCAAACCCTTGAGCGCTATCGGCCCATGCCCGGTGGCAGCGTACCGCCACCGCCCATGCCGGGCGGCATGCCGCCACCGCCGCCGCCCATGCCCTGCATGGCGCGCATCATCTTCTTCATGCCGCCGCCCTTGAACTTCTTCATCATCTTGCGCATCTGCAGATGCTGCTTGAGCAGGCGGTTGATGTCCTGAACCTGGGTGCCTGAACCACTGGCGATCCGGCGCTTGCGCGATGCCTTGATCACGTCCGGGAAGGCGCGCTCCTGGGCGGTCATGGAATCGACGATGGCCAGCATGCGCTTGACCTGGGTATCGTCGGCGGCCGCGGCCATGCCCTTGGGCATCTGGGCGCCGCCGGGCAGCTTCTCCATGAGCGCGCCGAGGCCGCCCATTTCCTGCATCTGGCGCAGCTGGTCGGCCAGATCGTTGAGATCGAAACCCTTGCCCTTCTGCAGTTTCTTGGCGAGCTTTTCGGCCTTCTGGCGATCGACCTTCTGTTCGGCCTCTTCGACCAGCGACAGCACATCGCCCATGCCCAGAATGCGCGAAGCCACGCGATCGGGATGAAACGGCTCGAGCGCTTCGAGCTTTTCGCCCACACCCAGGAACTTGATCGGCTTGCCGGTGATATG
>DJIE01000080.1 GCA_002433465.1 Salinisphaera sp. UBA6602 | reverse complement strand
TGATGATCGACCTGGACCGCTTCAAACCGATCAACGAAAGCCTCGGCCATGAAATCGGCGACCGCCTGCTCAAGCTGGCCGCGGAGCGCATCTGCCGGTGCGGCGTCAACGATGAAAACCTGGCCCGGGTGGGCGGCGACGAATTCACCCTGGTGCTGGAAAACTGCGGCGCCGAGGCGCAGATCGGCGTGCTCTGCCAGAAACTGATCAACATGATGAAAAAGCCGTTCCTGATCGACGGCCACGAGCTGCTGCTCGGCGCCAGCATCGGCATCAGCGTGTTCCCCAGCACCGCCCAGGAAGCCCAGGCGATGATCAACCAGGCGGAAATGGCGGTGCATCAGGCGAAACGCAGCGGCGGCAATAATTTCCAGTTCTACCGTACCGGCATGCAGATGGCCTCGGTGGAACAGCTGGCGCTGGAGACCAGCCTGCGCAAGGCGATCTTCAAGAACGAATTCGTGGTCCACTACCAGCCCAAGATGGACCTGGCGGACAGCCGCATCTCATCGGTGGAAGCGCTGGTGCGCTGGCAGCACCCGCGCCGCGGCTTTCTGCCACCGGGCGAGTTCATTCCGCGCGCCGAACGTGCCGGCCTGATGAATGAGCTGTCCAAATGGGTGCTGCGCAGGGCGCTCGAATACAATGCGGCCTTGCGCAAGCAAGGCTGGTCCATTGGCGTATCGGTCAACCTGTCGGCTCGCTCGCTTCTCGACCCGGAGTTTCCGGACTTGCTGGCCGATCTGTTGGCGACCTACGAAGTACCTTCGGAAGTGCTGACTATCGAGATCACCGAAGACACGCTCATGTCCGATCAGCGCCGCACCATGGATGTGGTAACGCGCGTATCGAACATGGGCATCCATATCTCGATCGACGACTTCGGCACCGGCTATTCGCAGCTGACCTATCTCAAGCGCCTGCCGGCCAGCGAAATCAAGATTGACCGCTCGTTCGTCACCGATATGCTCGAGTCCGATACCGACATGGCCATCGTCAAGGCAACGATCGAGCTCGGGCATGCGCTGGGCCTACGGGCGGTGGCAGAAGGCATCGAGTATGAAAACCAGAGCGTCAAGCTGCGCGAACTGGGCTGCGACATCATTCAGGGCTATTACATGGGTCGGCCCATGCCGTTCGACAAACTGTGCGAATGGCTGGCGGAATGGCAGCTGCACCACCAGTCACGCGCCGTTGCGGTCGGCGAATCGGCACGCGGTCGCTAACCGCCACGCCAGCCGCTTGAGGCAAGCGCTGGCGGCGCATGCAGCGGCTGCGCCGCGATTGCGAAGGACGCCCGATTGGTGTCGGCGGTCATTTCTTGGCGCCGGCGCAATAAATAACGCGTCGATATCGGCCCGCGCCTTGCCTGACACGCCCGGCACGGGCAATGCGATGGCATCTCCCGTGACGACGGGCCCTAGCCCCGTCTTGTTGCGTTCGATTCGAAGTGCAGGGACTGCCCGAACGCGGGCACGATGAAGTGCTCGGCGGCGAGCCCGGCGGCCGCCCGCGCGCTCGCCAATGCCGTGGCCGGCGCGTGTTGACCTTCGTCTGTGAGCTTGAAGGTCGCGAAGTGGATACCAACACTCTGGCAGGCGCCGAGTCGTTGATGTGCTTCAACGGCGTCGCCCGGGTTCATGTGTTGCGGGGCCATGAACCAGCGCGGCTCATAGGCGCCAATCGGCAACAGCGCGATACGCGGCGCGCCCAGGCGCTGTCGTATCGCCTGAAAATGCGACCCCATGCCGGTATCGCCGGCAAAATAGATCGGGCCTGCCGGGGTGTCGAACCAGAAACCGGCCCATAGGCTGCGATTACGGTCGAACAGGCCACGCCGGGACCAGTGCCGCGCGGGCGTGAGCGTAACCCGAACCCGCGCGCTCAAATCCAGACCCTGCCACCAGTCTCGACTGACCACCCGCCGCCCACCGAAACGGTGGATACAGGCCTCGAGGCCCAGCGGCACCACGAACAGCGGGTCGAACCGGGCGATCAGGCGCCGGATCGACGCGCGGTCGAGATGGTCGTAGTGGGCATGGCTGATGGCGACGACATGAATGGGCGGCAGGGCGTCGAACGCCACACCGGGCGGGTGATAACGGCGCGGACCCGCCCAGGACAGGGGGCTGGCGCGCTGGGAAAAGATGGGGTCGGTGAGAATGTTCAGGCCGGCGGTCTGAACCAGCACCGTGGCGTGGTTGATCCAGGTGATGCACACGCCGTCGTCAACGCACTGCGCCGGCGAGGGCGGCGGATCGAAGTGTTCGATCCGTTGCCAGGGCTGGCTGTCGCGGTTGCGCCACCAGCTCAGTAGATCGCCGGGGCGGTGGCGGATCGGAGATGGATTATGAAAACGCCGGCCGTCGAAATGATCGCTTACCGGGCCGCGATAGCCTTCTTCATTTGCGGGCAGAATTCGGCGCGTCAATGCGCGCAGCGCGTGTTTCATGGGTTGGTATGCCCTAGCTGCGTCGACGGCGGGTCACGACCACGATCAACGCTGCGCAGATCACCGCTGCCGCGCCGAGCGCGCTCAAAAGATCGGGTGTTTCCTGCCATCCTGCCCAACCGATCAGGGCCGCGAACAACACCGTGGTATAGATCAGGGCGCCGATATGCGCAGCCGGTGCCAGGCTGTAGGCCCGGGTGAGCAGCAGCTGGCCGGCCGTTGCGATACTGCCCGCGCCAAACAGCGCCAGCCATTGCGCGGGCGTAGGCGTCTGCCAGGAGACGATCGCAGGGACGGCGGATACGAGAGTGCCCAGCACGCTGAAATACATCACGATACGTACGGTCGGCTCGGTATCGGACATCCGACGAATGGCCGCCATTGAGGTCGCAGCCAACAGCCCGGCCGCCAGGCCGGCCAACCCTGCGGGGCCCTGCCAGCCGAGGCCGGGCTTGAGAATAAGCAGCACGCCGATGAACCCGATGATCACTGCGGGAAAGATACGCGCGGCTGGCCGCTCGCCCAGCCATAGCCAGGCAATGAAGGGCAGAAACAACGGCTGGCTGTAGTTGAGCAGTACCGCGCTGGCCAGTGGCATCTGCGACAGCGCATAGAAAAAGCAGTACATGGCCCCGAGGCCGGTCGTTGCCCGCAGTAAATGCATGCCCGGCCGAGCGGTACGCATGGATACGGCTGTCGGCCCGCGTCGCGCAAGCCACGGCAAGAGCACCGCCAGCGCGAACAGATTGCGAAAGAATACGACCACCGTATTGGGCAGATCGCTGCCCACAAGCTTTATGCAGGCGCTGACCACGGCAAAGGCCGCGGCGCCGGCCACGGCCATCATCGCGCCGCGGCGCAGGTCCACGGCGCGAGCGCTCACGCCGAGGCCTTCACGCTTGAAACAAGCGCCGCGATGGAACCCTGCATAAATCGGCCCGGCTCAGAACCAGGGGCTGGCCCGTACCGTGGGCGGCGCGCAGGCGCCCTGCGCGTGGCCGGGCCGGGCATTGTCAGCTTGCGTCGAGCGTGTCGCTGATGGGCGTATCCGTGGCGTTGCCCCAGTCCGACCAGGCCCCGGGATAGCCGCGAACCTTGTCGAAGCCCAGGTACTTGAGTACGAGATAGCTATACGAGGAGCGCATATGGCTCTGGCAATAGTTGACGATCTCGTGCTCGCTTTCGATATCGTGCTCTGAGATGACCTGAAGCAGCTCGGTGCGCGGACGCAGCCGGCCGTCCGGGCCCTTGAGCAGATTCCAGTCGAGGTTGGTTGCGCGCGGGATATGGCCGCCACGGGCGCTGCGCACATCGGTGCCGGCATATTCGGGCGCGCTGCGCACGTCCAGAAACGCCACGTCGGGATCGTCCAGATGCGCCTCGATCCAGCCGCGATCGGCAATGCCTTCGGCCCGGCGTTCGACGTTAAACGCGCTGGCACCGGCCTGGGGCGGCCCGCTTTCCAGCGCAAGCCCGGCTTCATGCCAGGCCGACAGCCCGCCGTCGAGCAACGAGATACGCTCATGCCCCATCACGTCGAGCGTATAAAGCAGGCGTGCGGCCTGGGAATCGCCGGCCCGGTCGTAGGCCACGATATGGGCATCGTTACGCAGCCCGGCGTCGGAAAAGACGTCGGCAAGCTGCCGGGCATCCGGCAGCAGGCCGGCGACCGGTGCCGCGCTGGCCGTGAAATCGCTTATCGCGATTTGCAGTGCCCCCGGGATATGCGCCCGGTCATAATCGCTGGCGCTGTCGACGGCGATGATCTGAACGTCGGCATCGCCGATCACGGCGTTCAGCTGCTCGGCATCGACGAACAGGGGCAGCTTTGCGGACATACGGTCTCCTGGCTTGACGAAAATACGGGGGCTATACGCTCTCGCCGGCGAGATAGAGCCAGGTGCTGACCACGGTATCGGGGTTGAGCGACATGCTCTCGATATTCTGCTCGAGCAGCCACTTGGCCAGATCAGGGTAGTCCGACGGGCCCTGACCGCAAATGCCTACGTACTTGTTGTTGCGCTTGCAGGCCGAGATGGCTTTTTCCAGCATCACCTTCACCGCCGGGTCACGCTCGTCGAACAGATGCGAGATCAGGCCGGAGTCGCGGTCCAGCCCCAGCGAGAGCTGGGTCATGTCGTTGGAGCCGATGGAGAAGCCGTCGAAGTATTCCAGGAACTCGTCGGCCAGAATCGCGTTCGAGGGCAGCTCGCACATCATGATGATCTTGAGCTCGTCTTCGCCGCGCTTGAGGCCGTGTGCGGCAAGCAGATCGCTCACGCCCTTGGCTTCGCCGAGCGTGCGCACGAACGGGATCATGATCTGAACGTTCTTCAGACCCATGTCGTTGCGTACACGCTTGACCGCGGCCAGCTCCAGCTCGAAGCAGGGGGTGAAATCCTTGGCCAGATAGCGCGAGGCGCCGCGCCAGCCGATCATCGGGTTTTCCTCCTCCGGCTCGAAGCGCTCGCCGCCGATGAGGTTGGCGTATTCGTTGGACTTGAAGTCCGACAGACGCACGATCACCGGCTTGGGCGCGAACGCCGCCGCGATCGTGGCAATGCCTTCGACCAGGCGATCGATATAGAACTCGACCGGGCTGGAATAGCCGGCGATATGCGCATCGATCGTCTTTTTCAGATCGTCGGGCTGGTCGTCGTATTCCAGCAGGGCGCGCGGGTGCACGCCGATCTGGCGGTTGATGATGAACTCGAGCCGCGCCAGCCCCACGCCGGCATTCGGCGTCATGGAGAAGTCGAAGGCGCGCTCGGGGTTGCCCACGTTCATCATGATCTTGGTGTTGATCTCGGGCATCTTGTCGAGCGAGACCTCGTCGACGTTGAAGTCGATCTCGCCGTCGTAGACATAGCCCGTATCGCCCTCGGCACAGGACACGGTGACCGGCATGCCGTCGGTGAGCTTTTCGGTTGCGTTGCCCGAGCCGACCACGGCCGGAATACCGAGCTCGCGCGCGATGATCGCGGCGTGGCAGGTGCGTCCGCCGCGGTTGGTCACGATCGCCGAGGCGCGCTTCATGACCGGCTCCCAGTCCGGGTCGGTCATGTCGGTGACCAGGATATCGCCGGCCTGGACCTTGTTCATTTCCTTGATGGACTTGACGTTGCGTACCTTGCCGGCACCCACGCGCTGGCCGATCGAACGGCCTTCCACCAGAATGTCGCGGCCGGCCGAGTTGAGCTGGTAGCGTTCAAGCGTACCGCCGCTGTTGGATTTCACCGTTTCCGGACGTGCCTGGAGGATATAGAGCTCGCCGGTTTCGCCGTCCTTGCCCCATTCGATATCCATCGGCCGGCCGTAGTGGCGCTCGATGATCAGGGCCTGGGCAGCCAGGGCCTCGGCGTCAGCATCGGTGATCGAAAAGCGGCTCTGGTCGGCGGCGTCCACGTCCACGAACTCGGTCGTCTTGCCGTGGCTGCGATCGGCGGTATAGACCATCTTCACGGCCTTGCCGCCGTTCACCCGCCGCAGGATGGCCGGGCGTTTGGCGTCGACGTTGGGCTTGTAGACATAGAATTCATCGGGGTTCACCGCGCCCTGGACCACGGCCTCGCCCAGGCCCCAGGAGCTGGTGATGAACACCACCTGGTCGAAGCCGGATTCGGTATCGATGGTGAACATGACGCCCGAAGAACCGGTATCCGAACGCACCATGCGCTGGATGCCCGCCGAGAGGGCCACCTGGCTGTGTTCGAAGCCCTTGTGGACGCGATAGGAAATCGCGCGGTCGTTGAACAACGACGCGAACACGTCCTTGATCGCGAGCATGACGTTGTCGAGCCCGCGGACGTTGAGAAAGGTTTCCTGCTGGCCGGCGAAGGAGGCGTCGGGCAGGTCTTCCGCGGTTGCCGACGAGCGCACGGCCACGGAAATATCCGCGTTGTCGCCGGCCAGCGTTTCGAAAGACTCACGGATCGCGTCTTCGAGCTCGGGCGGGAAGGGGTGGTCGATCACCCAGCGGCGGATCTTGTCACCGGTTTCGGCCAGGGCATCGACGTCGTCGACGTCCAGCGCATCGAGCGCGGCGTTGATGCGATCGGCCAGCCCGTCGTGGGCCAGAAACTGGCGATAGGCATCGGCAGTGGTCGCGAAACCGTCCGGCACATTCACGCCCGCATCGGCAAGATGGCTGATCATTTCGCCCAGAGAGGCGTTCTTGCCGCCTACCGTCTCGACGTCGTTCATTCCCAGCTGGCTGAACCAGGCCACGTGCTCGCTTTGCAAGATGTGCGTCCTCGCAGGTAAACGTTCGAAAGCGCGATTTTACACATTCGCGAATGCTGCCGGGTCGAAAAACGCATTGCGTGCGACCGGTATGGCCGCGAATACATGGCTAGTCGAAGCGTCGACGCTCGTGCACGATAGCCGTCATGACAACGAACGATCACCCCAAACGCTCGATATTCTTTCTATCGGATCGCACCGGTATTACCGCGGAAACCCTGGGCGCGACGCTGCTTACCCAGTTCGACGAAGGCTCTTTCCGCCAGTCGACGCTGCCGTTCGTCAATACGCCGGAAAAAGCGCGTTCGGCGCTGGAATACATGGAGCACACCGGCGCTGCGAGCGGCCTCAAACCGATCGTGTTCTCGACCACGGTCAGCGATGAGGTGCGCAAGATCCTGCGCGAAGGCAACGTGGTGTTTCTGGATCTGTTCGATCAGTTCGTGCCGGCGCTGGAAGGCGCGCTCGATACCAAGTCCACGCATCGGGAAGGGCGTGCTCATGGCATAGCCGACGAGGACATCTACGAATCCCGCATCGATGCGATGAACTATGCGTTGACCCACGATGACGGCGTGGGCGAGAACGGCTACCACAAGGCCCAGGTAATCCTCATCGCCCCCTCGCGTTGCGGCAAGACGCCGGTATGTATCTATCTGGCCATGCAGCACGGCGTGTATGCCGCGAACTACCCGCTCACCGAGGAAGACCTCGAACGACGCACGCTGCCGCCCGCGCTGGCCGAGCACAAGGACAAGCTCTACGGTCTGTGGATCGACGCCGAACGCCTGCACCAGATCCGTAGCGAGCGCCGCAAGGGCAGCCAGTATGCCGCGCTGCCGCAGGTGTCCTACGAGCTGCGCCAGGCGGAAGGCCTGTACAAGCGCCACGGCCTGTCCTACTCGGAGACCACCAACAAGTCGATCGAAGAGATCGCGACCATGATCATGCAGGACAAGAACATCCGTCGTCGCTCCTTCTAAGCTGCTGGCGTGGTATCGGCCGGCCGATTTGAAAAGCGTTCACCCTGCCGTATAGTCCGCTAGATGCCCACACTACAACGCAATCACTGGCTGGCCGCGGCACAGCCCCGGAGCTTTACGGGCCTTATGGGCCTCTACGAGAGCAACTACCGTCGCTTCGAGCGGCTGGTGCCGGAGCTGGATCTGCCCTTCGAGACGGCCGAATCGCGGGGTGCCGACGACACGCTCTATCTGCGCGTTGTCGAACGCTGTCGCTATACCACGACCGTGCATCTGACCTATTGGTTCGGCGAAGGTGATGCACGCCATGCCGATCCCGATCTGTTGCTGCGCGTCTACCAGGACGCCCAGCTGGCCGAAGCCATTTCCTGTGACGCGCGTTCGCGCTACGTGGCGCTTGCCGGCGTGCCGGAAATAGACGAAGACGTGCTCGCCACGCAATGGCCGCGCAACCTGTTGCTCAACAAGTGGCTCGCCTACTGTCTAGCCCAGGGACACGGGTTTGGCGGCGCACACAGGCCGCGTCAACCACGGGACTGATCCCGGCGAAAACCGGCGCTCGCCGGCTCTTCTCAACGCTCGGGCGGCATCGGGCTAGGCACCGTGTATCGCAATAGATCCGTTTGCGGACCGATAACGCACGTGCGCGAACGCACGCGTACCGCAGCCAAAGGCCGCGAAGCCGTTGAGAAAAGCTGATCCGTTCAGCTGTTCGGGTACCCAATGACTAATAGTCGCCGCTTGCGCTACCGCGCCGGTGTGCGCTTTCGTCGGGGCCGTCAATGGGCGGCAGGCGGCGGCGATCCGCGGCGACGCTTGGTCGATTTGGTTTCGCTCTCGGTCTCACTGTCATCGTGCAGCTGCAGCCCGACGGTCTCGATGATGCCCGCATGCAGTGACCGTACGGTCAGGCGCAGGCCGTCGACATCGACCACGTCGCCTTCGACGGGCCGGCGCTTGAGCCGACGGCGCATATAGTCGGCAATCGACAGCTCCCAGTGGTGTTCGGACAGACTCAGGTCGTATACGCCGGCCAGCTCCGACATCGCGGCATCGCCGCGCAGCGTGAAACTGCCGAAAAACCGCCGTGCCTCGGGTGCATGCTTGGTGTCGCCACGAAAGAGTTTGCCGAGTTCATCGCTGTGCTGGGCCGGCGTGATCAGATACAGCAGGTCGCCCACGGCGTACACGAAGTGGGCCTTGGGAAACAGCAGGCGGTGTGAGCGCGTGACCGCGATACAGCGAAGACCCTCGAAGCGCTGCAGGGCCTCTCCCTGCGTGGTGGCCAGGCTGGACGCCGGTTCGATACGAAAGGCCAGCAACACGAAGTTCTGTCGGCGTTGGCCGAGAAAGCCGAAGGTTGCCTGTGGCCCCGGTTCCTGCGGCACCTCGAGCTTGAGCAGGCGCGCGGTCCAGGCCAGGGAGCTGCCCTGCACGATCAGCGATACCAGCACGACCGCGAAGGTGATATCGAATAGAAACTGGGCGCCTTCGAGTTCGGCCATGAGCGGGAACAGCGACAGCACGATAGGCACCGCGCCGCGCAGGCCCACCCAGGCAATGAAACCCTGCTCCCGGGTCGGGAAGTTGAAGGGCAGCAGGCTCAGCCACACCGCCAGCGGGCGGGCCACGAACATCAGGAATGCTGCGATCAGCGCGGCCGCGCCGGCATGCGCCCACAGCTGGTGCGGGTTGACCAGCAGGCCCAGCACCAGAAACATGCCGGCCTGGGCGATCCAGGCCAGTCCGTCCATCACCCGAAAGACGTGTTCTGAGGCATGGTTGCGGCGATTGCCCACCACCAGTCCCACCAAATAGATTCCGAGAAAGCCACTGCCGCCGAGCTGGTTGATAGCGGTGAACGCCATCAGTCCGCCGGAAGCCACCAGCAGGGCATACAGGCCCTCGACGAGGCGCACGCGCGAGGCCAGAAACGACAGGCCGTAACCCAGCAACAGCCCGCCCGCGATCCCGATACCGAACTGCGAGACGATTTCGCTGGCGATGCTCGAGGCGGTGAAGCCCTCGCTGGCATCGATCGTGGCCAGCAGGAAGGTGACCATGAAGATGGCCATCGGATCGTTGGTGCCGGACTCGATCTCGAGGGTGGCGCTAACGCGCTGGTTCAAGGTGACGCCGGAACTGCGCAGCTGGGAGAACACGGCGGCCGCGTCGGTGCTGGCCACGATCGACCCCAGCAACAGGCCATAACGCCAGTCCAGGTTCAGCCACACCGCGATGAACGCGCCGGCCAGCGACGCCGATACAAGCACGCCCACGGTGGCCAACGATAACGCCGGCCATAGTGCCACCCGGAATGTCTGCAGGTGGGTACGCAGACCGCCGTCGAGCAGGATGATCGCCAGCGCCAGGTTGGCGATGAAAAACGCCAGCGGCACGTTGTCGAAATCGATCTGGCCCGGGCCGTCCTGGCCGGCCAGCATGCCCACCAGCAGAAAGATCAGCAGCAAGGGCGGACCGAAGCGCGCCAGCGAACTGGCGACTACGCTCAGAAAAAGCAGCAGGCCGACAAAGAAAAGGATGATGTTGGTGTCGGTCATCGAATCCGAATAGCGGTCATCAAACAAACGGTGGCGGGCTTGGGTGAGACGGCCACCATGGCAAAGGCTCAGCATCAACTATGCCATGTACGGCGTGCTCCACCGCACAGGCGGTTCGTAATGCCCAGCGCCGGCGCTTGGACACTGCGATGTGGACGCTGTTCGCGGCAGGCGCGATCGAGGCCGGGTTCGTACGGCGGCCGGGTAACAAACGGCACGGCCGGCGGGCAGATCCGGCAGGCAAGAAAAAGCCCCGTATCGCGCTTTGCGATACGGGGCCGACTTGGTGGAGGCGGCGGGAATCGAACCCGCGTCCGCGGATTCTCGACCCTCGGGTCTACATGCTTATTTCGTCTTTGATTGTCGGCGCGAGGTTACCCGACGAAAAGGGAAAACCTGCGCGTATCTTCGTTTGCTCTTAACGGGTCGGCCCGAAGCGGGGCCTTGCCGCGAGTCTGCAAGAGTCGATACCCGGGTCCGGAAGCACAGACACTTACCGGTCGGGCACTAGCAGGCTTTTTAAGCTGCTAGAGCGTAGTTGTCGTCGTTCGCAACTAGCTTAGGTTGCAAATTGATTAACGAGGTTGATTTGCGACCTCGGCATGCACCTTGGGTTTTGACATCCGCGTCGAAGCCATGTCGCCCCCGAAAAAGGCAATTAGATTGTAGCAGTAAAACAGGGTGTGGGCGGCAGGAATAAAATCAAGCCGGTCGCGATCAGGTGCGCAGGATTTGCGCCTTGCGGCGATTCCAGTCGGCTTCCTTCTTCGTCTGGCGCTTGTCGTAGTTCGCCTTGCCCTTGGCCAGCGCGATCTCGAGCTTGGCCTTGCCACGCTTCCAGTACATCGCCAGCGGTACGACGGTAAAGCCTTTCTGTTCGGTCGCGCCGATCAGGGTGGCCAGCTCGCGCTCGTGCAGCAGCAGCTTGCGCGTACGCGTGGCATCCACCACCACGTGCGTGGACGCCGATTCCAGCGGCTGGATATGACTGCCAAGCAGGAAGGCTTCGCCGTCCTTGATCAGCACATAGGCTTCGGTGATGCGCCCCTTGCCGGCACGCAGCGCCTTGACCTCCCAACCTTCGAGCACGAGACCGGCTTCCAGACGTTCTTCCAGAAAGAAGTCGTGACGCGCACGCTTGTTGAGCGCGATGGTCGAACTGGGCTGTTTGCTGTTTTTTTGCTTTGCCATGGCCTTAGTATAGCGGGCCAGGGCAAGCAGGGAACCGGGGGGATGATTTGCCGGCCTTAATTCACAGCGCGTGGGCGACAAGCGCGTGCCAGCCGCGGGGCGTACGTGCATGATCGATTTCAGACAGGCAGACCGATGCCCGCTTTAAGCCATGTGGCAACGCGCGCATGCGTCTGCCCATCCAGGCGCCTCAAGCGCTGATGGTGGCCTTCGCACAGCGTCCGGAATGGTCTTCTTCATCGCGCTTCGTAATCGCGATGACGGCGGCGGTCGTGAGCTTGAGCAACCTCTGGCGCCTGCCGTATCTGTTGTCGGATTACGGCGCCGGCGCGTTCTTGCTGGTCTATGTCACGGCGCTGCTGAGCATGGGGTTGCCGTTGTTATCCGGCCAGCTGCTCATGGCGCGGGGCACGCGCGCGGACGTGCCCGGCGTTATCGCAGCCTGGACCCGCAACGCGCCGCATTCGCGCCTGTGGATCTGGAGCGGTTATCTCGCAGTGGTCGGCGCCGGCATGCTGCTGGCTGCCTACAGCGTGGTGGCCGCCTGGAGTCTGGCCTACAGTCTGCGCGGCGTGACCGGCATGCTCGACGGCAGTTCGGTGTCGGCGGCGAGCGCGCAGTTCGTGACGTTCGCGCGCGATTCGGAGCGTGGTTTCGGCTGGCTGCTGCTGTTCTTTGGCCTGATCGTCGCAACCGCGGCACACGGGCTGCGGCGCGGCGTCGAGCCGGTCATGCGTACGCTGGCCTTCTGCATGCTCATGGCGTTGACCGCGCTGGTCGTGTCTGCGGCCATGCATGCGCGCGCCGACGATGCGCTTTATGCGATTTTCGCGGTCGACTTTGCCGCGCTGGGCTGGCGCGGCGTGTTCGAAGCGCTGTATCAAGCCTTTTTCACGCTCAGCCTCGGCACCGGGGTAGTGGTGTGTTTCGGTAGTTATCTGCCCAGCAATACACCGGTGGTACGGTTTTCGCTGCTGATTCTGGGGGTCGATCTGGCGGTGTCGCTGGCCTGTGCCTTCATGCTGGCTGTGTTCGTGGGCCCCAGCGAAGCCGATCTGGATGTCGGCATCCAGAGCCTGTTCGAAACTCTGCCGGTCGCCATGGCCGGCGATTGGCAGGCGCCGATCATGTTCGTGCTGGTGGCGCTGGTGAGTCTGTCGACCGCGATCGGCCTGTTCGAGCCGGTGGTCCAGCTGGTCCAGCAGCGCAGCGGCTATACGCGCCTGCGTGCCACGCTCTATTCGGGTCTGGTGCTGGCGCTGCTGGGCATGGCGGCACTGCTTTCCTTTGGCGTGCTCGATCGGGTGACCCTGTGCGGCTACAACCTGTTCGGTTGGCTGATGCTGATCACCGCCCAGCTCATCGGGCCGTTGACCGGGCTGCTTCTGTGTATCCTGCTGGGGCGGGTATTGGCCCGGAAGCGGTTGGTCGATGCCTGGCAACATGCCGGCGGATACAGTCGCGCGACCGGGTTTGCGGTCTGGCATGCGCTGTTGCGCTATCCCACGCGCATCGTGCTGGTGCTCGTGCTGGCCTATGCACTGGGCGCATTGCGCCTGATCGAAATGGTGTGGTTTCCGTGAGCGAAGCGATCGAAGTGGACGTGGTGCTGGCGTTGCCGGGCGAATGCCTGCGCCGGCGGGTATGCCTTCAACCGCCGGTGAGTGCGGCGGATGCGTTTCAGGCCAGCGGGCTGGATCGTATCTATCGCGAACGCGTCGGCGCGGATACGCCGCCGCTGGGCGTGTATGGGCGCAAGATCAGGTACGACCAGCCGCTCAACGGGGGTGAGCGCCTCGAGATTTACCGTCCTCTCACCGCCGACCCGCGCCAGCGTCGCCGTGCGCGCGTGGATGCCCGTCGCCGCGACGAACGCGCGGCGGCCGACGGCTCAGGTGCCGGGTAGAGGGCGGCTGAGCTGACGATCGGCGGAGCGGTCGATGTCGTCGCTACCGGGCAGGTCGTTATCCGGGCCGGGGGTCACGCTGGACGGCACCGGTTCGTCATCCATGATTTGCGAAGTGTATTCCTCGTCGCCATCGATCTCGGCAAGCTTGTCGTTGACGAAATAGAGGTTGAGCTCGCTTTTGCGCACGTGTGCGCGCGGATCGCGGTAGTAGAAGACGTAGTCCCAGCGATCGTTTTCAAAGCTGCTGTCGATCAGCGACGTGCCCATGACGTACTCGACCTGACGCTTGGTCATGCCGATTTCGAGCTGGTTGACGTTTTTGGCCGTCACCACGTTGCCCTGCACCACCGGCACGCGGAAAAAGACCGGTAGGCTGCATGCGCTGAGCATGAGCAGCATGACGAGTAGGGCGGCTGTTCTCATAGACTTCTGGACCCGTAGTTGGCGATGGGCATCATACGGCAGCCGTTTTGTAGCTGCCAAACGTGCGCGGCGCGCGACTCGCGAATGCGCTTGTCCGGCGCAATATACGCGCTCTCAATCGCGGGCCCGTTCGATCATGTCGGCGGCATGGGCCCGCGTTTGCGCGGTCAGTTCGACGCCGCCGAGCATGCGCGCTATTTCCTCGACTCGCGTATTGGCATCGAGATAGGTGATCCGCGTCGAGGTGTGGCCGTTGCGTACCTGCTTGGCCACATGCAGATGATGGGCGGCCTGGGCGGCAACCTGCGGCAGGTGGGTCACGCACAGCGATTGTCCGGCCGCGCCGAGCGCGCGCAGCTGTCGGCCCACGATCTCGGCCACGCCGCCGCCGATGCCGGTATCCACCTCGTCGAACACCAGGGTCGGTACGCGGGTTCGGGTGGCCGCGACCACTTCGATCGCGAGGCTGATACGCGACAGCTCGCCGCCGGAAGCCACGCGTTCCAGCGGGCGTGCGCTCTGGCCCGGGTTGGCCGCGATCAGGAATTCGATCTCGTCGGTGCCGCTGGCGTTGATGCGCGTATGCGCGGCCGGGGTGATGCGCACGCTGAATTCGCCTTCCGGCATGCCCAGCGACCGAATGATGTCGGTAATGGCCGCGCCCAGCTGTTTGGCCGCCGCACTGCGTTTTTTGCTGAGCGCGGCCGCGGCTTCGTGATAGGCCTCGGTCTGTCTGGCTTCGTCTTTCTTGAGCGTTTCCAGGCGTGCGCCGGCGCCTTCCAGGGTGTCGAGCTCTTCGGAAAGCCGTGCCGCCAGCGCCGGCAGCTCGGCCGGCGCGCAGTGATGCTTGCGGGCCAGGTCCTGGATGCTGCCCAGGCGTTGTTCGACTTCCCTGAAGCGCTGCGGGTCGATATCCAGCGTATCCACGTGATGGCGCAGCGCGTCGACGGCTTCCTGGGCCTGAATACGAGCACTGGCCACCAGTTCGAGGATGGGCGCAAACCCGTCGTCGATTTCGGCCAGATCGCCCACCAGGCGCTCGGCGCTGCCCAGCTGATCCATGGCCGCGCCTTCCTCGGCTTCGTAGAGCAGGGTGAGCGCGCGCTGGCCGTCGCCGATCAGCCGCTCGGCGCTGGCCAGGCGGCGATGCTCGGCTTCCAGCTCGTCGAGTTCGTCGACGCCCAGATCCAGCGCTTCCAGCTCGCTGACCTGGTAGCGCAACAGATCGATCCGCATGGCGCCGGCGTCGTCAACTTGCTCGATCGCCGCGATTGCAGCGCGGGTTTCACGCAGCGTCTCGGCAGCCCCGGCCACCGCAGCGAGAACGTCGCCATGTTCGCCGTATTCGTCGAGCAGGTCGCGCTGGGCGCTGCGACGCAGCAGCGACTGATGCGCATGCTGGCCGTGGATATCAACCAGCCGTTCGCCGAGTTCGCGCAATTCGCGCGCGGGCATGGGCGTGCCGTTGATCCAGCAGCGGCTGCGCCCTTCGCTGGCGACCACGCGCCGGATCAGGCATTCGTTGTCGTCGTCGAGCTCGTGTTCGGCCAGCCAGTCGCGTGCGGTGGGGGCGTCGTCGAGCACGAAGCGCGCGCTCACCTCGGCGCGTTCGGCGCCTTCGCGCACGGCCTGGGCATCGGCCCGGTCGCCGAGAATGAGGTTGAGCGCGTCCACCAGGATCGACTTGCCGGCGCCGGTC
>DJIE01000166.1 GCA_002433465.1 Salinisphaera sp. UBA6602 | reverse complement strand
GCAACGGCTTCGGGCCCAGCGAGTATCTGATCACCCTCGGCTATGCCGGTTGGGGCGCGGGCCAGCTCGAAGACGAAATGCTGGCCAACAGCTGGCTGAATACACCGGCCAGCGACCCGATAATATTTTCCACGCCGGTGGAGACGCGCTGGGCCGCAGCGGCGCGCCTGCTTGGCCTGGAAGCCCATCAGCTATCGGGCCTGGTCGGCCATGCCTAGCATCACGGAGCACGCCCATGGCCGGTGACGCAAACGTATTGCTGGGCTTCGATTTCGGCACCAAGCGCATCGGTGTGGCCGTGGGCAATGCCATTACCGGTAATGCCCAGGCGTTGACCACGCTGCACTACAGCAACGCCGGCGGCGGCCCGGACTGGCAGGGGCTCACCCGTATCGTGGCCGAATGGCGCCCGGGCGGGCTGGTGGTCGGCCTGCCCCTGGCGAACGACGGCTCCAGCCAGCCCATGACCGAAAACGCACAAGAGTTCATGCGCCAGCTCGGCGAGCATTTCGATATTCCCGTGCACGCCATGGACGAGCGTTTTTCCACCATAGAGGCCATGGAACGCCTGCGTACCGCGCGTGCCAGCGGTAGCCGCGGTAAGCGCCTGGCCAAGGGCGATTCCGACTCCATGGCCGCCCAGGTCATCCTCGAAGGCTGGCTCGCCAACGGCGGGGCATCATGATTCGCGTGTTTCCGATTGACCGCTACCCGAACCAAGAGCCACGCCATGACGCCAACTGATACTTCTCCGTCCAAGACCTTCGATGTCGATGCCGCGCTTGCCGCACTCGAATCGGCGCTGGCGCCGGTGGTTGCGGCCGATCCCGACGCGGTGATGATTGGTGTAGAAACCGGCGGTGCCTGGCTCGCCGAACGACTGCATGCCCATTTCGCGCTCGCCGCACCGCTGGGCACGCTCAACATCAGTTTCTATCGAGACGATTTCTCTACCATCGGCCTGCACCCCAGCGTGGGGCCCTCGCGTATCGATGCCGATATCGACGGCAAGACGGTGATCCTGGTCGACGACGTGCTTTATACCGGGCGGACCGTGCGGGCCGCGCTCAACGAACTGTTCGACTACGGTCGCCCTGCCGCGGTGAAACTCGCCGTGCTGGTCGATCGCGGTGCGCGTGAGCTGCCCTTCGCGCCGGACGCGGTCGGCCTGCAGCTGGATATCGCCAAGGGCGAACGCATCAAACTCACCGGCCCCGAGCCGCTGCGTCTGATCATGCAGTGAGCCCGGCGCAGCGCGGCCGCGACGACGGCGAACGCGATCTCGCCCGGCTTTTGAGCGGGCTACGCCCCGAGCGCCAGGCCGGCGTCTATCGATTCGCAAGCGCCGCCCGTATCGACGATATCGACTTCGAGCGAGTGCTGTGTTTCATGCACGAACCCGAGGGCATCTCGATCGTGGCACAGGAATCGGCCGTACCGCCCACGGCCTGCCTCAGCGAGCTGCGCTGCTGCTGGATCACCCTCAAGGTGTACTCGTCGCTGGCCGCGGTCGGCCTGACCGCTGCCGTGGCCGACGTGCTTGCCGAGGCGGATATCGCCTGCAACGTCGTGGCCGGCACGCGCCACGATCATCTGTTCGTGCCGCTGGATCAGGCCGATCAGGCGATGGCCCTGCTTGAGGCACTGCAGCGCCGATCCGCCGCTGGTTTAAACGACGGAGCCCGTTCATGAGCCCGGATATTCAGCTCGATTCCAACGGCGGTCTGCGCCATCTGATCACCACCGAAGGCCTGCCGCGCCCCCTGATCGAACAGATTCTGGACACCGCCGAGACGTTCGTACCGGCGCCCGGCACATCGCCGAAGAAGGTGCCGCTGCTGCGCGGCAAGACGGTGTTCAACCTGTTCTTCGAGAACTCCACGCGTACGCGTACCACGTTCGAGCTGGCGGCCAAGCGCCTGTCCGCCGACGTGATCAATATGGACGTGGCCCATTCCTCGCGCTCCAAGGGCGAGGACGATCTCGACACGCTCTATACCCTGCAGGCCATGGGCGCGGACATCTTTGCCATTCGTCATCCGGAAAACGGCGCGGCCGCGCGTTTTGCCGCCCATGCCGCCAACCACGTCGCCATCATCAACGCCGGCGACGGCAGCCATGCCCACCCTACCCAGGCGCTGCTCGACGTCTTCACCATTCGTCGCCACCGCCCCGATTTCGCCAACCTGCGTGTGGCGATCGTGGGCGACGTACGCCACTCGCGGGTGGCCCACTCCACCATTCATGCGCTGCGCACGCTCGGCACCACCGATATTCGCGTGGTCGGCCCGACGCACTTCCTGCCGGCGGACGCCGATGCGCTCGGCGTAGCGGCCAGCGGCGATATCGCGCACGGCCTGGCCAATGCCGATGTGGTCATGGGGCTGCGCATCCAGCGCGAGCGTATCGAGGGCGATGCCCTGGCCGGAGTCGAGGATTACCACCAGCAGTTCGGCCTGACCGCGGCCAATCTCGCCCATGCGAAAAACGACGCACTGATCATGCACCCCGGCCCCATCAACCGCGGCGTGGAAATCAACGCCGATATTGCCTACGGCCAGCAGTCGGTGATTCTGGAACAGGTGACCAACGGCATTGCGATCCGCATGGCGGTGATGGCGATCATCGCCGGCAACCGCAACGCGCGCTGACCCCTTCGAGGGCGGTTGGCGACGGTCTGACCAGGCGACTTAGAGCGTGCGCCACACGGCCGGGCCCGGCGAGTCCAGCCGCTCGCGAATCGTGGCCAGGGCCCGTTCCAGTGCCTCGCGATCGCTTGCTGCGCTAATACAGATACGAATCGCTTGTGGCGCCGGCTCGCTGCCCACGCAGAACGGCTCCGCGGGCGTCACGCGTACCCCGCTTTCGGCCAGCTCATCGACAAACCCGTTCGCGCGCCGACCGGCCGGCAAACGAAGCCAGATATAAAAACCGTCCGCCCGGCCGCTGTATTTATAGCCGGACAGATACCTTTCGACCAGCGCATGGCGCGCGGCCATTTCCTCGCACTGCCAGTCCAATAGGCGATCGGCATCGCCGCTCTCGATCCAGCGACAGACCAGGCTGGCGATCAGCGGCGGCGGCATCCAGCTTTGGTTACGCAGTGCTGCGGCCATGCGCGAGCGTAACGTCGCCGGTACGCGAATGACGCCCGATCGCATGCCGCCACCGAGCATCTTGGCTACCGAAAACAGATAGACCGTACGCTCGGGCGCGATTTGATAAAGCGGCGTCGCCCGCTCGCGGATGTATTGAACGCCGTCCTCTATCAGCCAGAAATCGCGTTCGCGGGCGAGCGCTACGAGCGCCTGACGGCGCGACTCCGACAGGGCCACGGTGGTCGGATTCTGATGCTCGGGCATGACATACAACGCCGCGAAGGGCTGGCGTTCGTGGCGCATGGCCAGCGCGTCGATATCGATGCCCTGTTCGTCGTGCTCGACCGCGACCGTGCGTATGCCCAGCTGCTGGGCAACGCTGATGAGGCCGGGATAGGTGAGCATCTCGGCGGCCAGGCGTTCGCCCGGCGCGAGCAGGGTCGACAGGCTCAGAAAGATCCCGTTCATGCCACCCTGGTCGATGAGCAGCTCATCGGCGGCCATGGGCAGGCCCAGCTGCGTGAGCCATCGTGCATAGACGCGACGGTGCATATCCAATCCGCCTTCGGGCTGATAGTCCATGGCATGCGTGAGCGCCGATACGTCGATCTGCAGCGCGGCCATGGCACGACCCAGCCCCTGCGCGCGCAAGTCACAGGGTGGCGGCAGGGACAGCGACAGATCGACTTGCCCGGCATCACCCTCGGGTCGAACGTGCGTGAATGTGTCCGGCACCGAGGCGCACACATACGTACCGCTGCCTACACGGGCCTGCACGAAGCCACGCCGCTCCACTTCGGCGTACGCACGCGTAATGGTGCCGGTGGTGACCCCCAGCGCATGGGCCAATCGGCGCTGGGGCGGCAGCTTCTCGGCCTCCGCCAATTCACCGGCGCCGATGGCGGCCACGATGGCATCGGCGACCTGGCGGTAGCGTGGCCCCTCGCCGGTTAGCACGGGCACCCAAATTGTCATGGTGACAATAAAAACATTGACGCTAATCCCATGCGTTATAAAGTTCGAATAAGCGACACAAATCGGACCGAACCGCTACTTTGTACCCATACAATTAAGCAGAAATCATGTTCACGCGCAATACGTTTCGCCGGCATGTCGCCGGACGTCACCTCCGACCCAAGTCATGACCACGTTCAACGGACTGCTATCGATCGCCCTGTTCAGCGTGGCCATGTCCGGCACGCCGGGGCCGAACAACCTGATGCTGACCGCCTCGGGCGCGCGCTATGGCTATCTCCGTACACTGCCCCATATCGCCGGCATCCTCGGCGGCTGCGTAGTGCTGTTCATGGCTATCGCGCTGGGGCTGGGCGCCGTATTCGAACGCTACGAAAGCGTGCAATGGGTATTGCGGCTCGCCGGCAGCGCCTATCTGCTCTATCTGGCCTGGCGTATCGCCACGGCGCCCCCGCCGAATCTAGATACGACGCATTCCGCGCGGCCGCTCAACGCGTGGGAGGCCGCCGCCTTTCAGTTCGCCAACCCCAAGGCCTGGATCATGGGACTGACGCTGACGGCTTCATTCCTACCCGCCGAGGGCTCGCTGATGGTTAACGCCCTGTTGCTGGCGCTGCTCATGGAAGCCGTTGCCTTTCCCTGCGTGTCCTTCTGGGCGTTGTTCGGTCGTACGCTGGGCGCGCGGCTGCGCTCGCCCCGGTCGTGGCGGGTGTTCAACGCGCTTATGGGGGCGCTGACCGCGGCCTGCGTGGTGCTGATCTTCAGCGACTAGGTACGGTGTGCTGGCGGGCTGCTATACGATCGGCGGCTCGCCCGATTCGCCGCGGTCGTCGAAACCGTCCGGTTCATTGTCGGACTGGTAGGCCTCGACCCGGCTGGCCAGCTTCTGGGCGCCCTTGACGCGGGCGACGTGGTACAGAGCGTCGCCGGCATGGGCCAGCGGCAGGTAGGAGCGCCCGATCACGATGCCGGGGTGCTCCGAGGTCACGGCCACTTCGGTTTCGCCGAACGGGTCGGCAATATAGGCCAGAACCTGGTCCTTGCTGACGTACTCGCCGAGCTCGACCAGCGAACGCAGAATGCCGGACTCCGGGGCACGCTCCCAGTTGGAATCGAGGGCAACCACCGATTTGTGCGGCGCGCGTTTGCCGCGCATGGGCAGCATACCCAGTTCGCGCATCACGCCGGAAATGCCGCGTACGCCGGCACGAATGGAAAACTCGTCGAAGCGCAACGCCTCGCCCGCCTCGTAGAGCAGCAGAGGCACGCCCTTTTCGTTGGCGTGCTCACGCAGCGAGCCTTCACGCAGGCTGGCATCGATGAGCAACGGGCAGCCAAAGGCCTCGGCCAGCCGGCGGGTTTCGTCGTTGGACAGATCGGCCCGAATCTGCGGCAGATTGGCGCGATGGATGGCCCCGGTGTGTAGATCGATGCCGTAGTCGGCCTTGGCCAGAATCTCGTCGACGAAGACCTTGGCCAGGCGCGAGGCCACCGACCCCTTGGCCGAGCCCGGGAACGAACGGTTGAGATCACGCCGATCCGGCAGGTAGCGCGAGTGGCGCAAAAAGCCGTGTACGTTGACGATCGGCACGGCGATCAGCGTGCCGCGAATCTGTTTGAGTCCGCGCAGCTTGAGCAGTCGTCGGATGATTTCCACACCGTTGAGTTCGTCGCCGTGTACCGCGGCCGAAACGAACAGCGTTGGCCCCGGGCGCCGACCCCGGATGACGTTGACGGGCATGGTGAGCTTGGCGTGGGTATAGAGATCGGTCACCGGCAGATCGATCGTCGTTCGCGTACCGGCTTCGATGGTCTGACCGCCAATTTCAAGTGCGTCGAAGGCGCGATACTCGTCGGCAGCGGTTTGTTTTTTGTTGTCGTCGCTCATACGCAGGCTCGATATTCCTATTGATTCGGCACCCGGCAGCCGAAATTTTCAGCAGTTGTCGACGCCCATCGAAAAACGGCAGCGCCGAGAACGCTGCCGTTTTCTATATCGCGGCTCGCAGCAGGGCGATAATCAGCCGCCGCCGCGAGTACGGGTCTTGCCGCGTTTGGAGTAGGTTTCGATAAAGCCGATGATCTGGCCGGCCACATCCTTGCCCGTGGCCGTCTCGATGCCTTCCAGCCCGGGGGAGGAATTGACCTCCATGACCACCGGACCGTGGTTCGAACGCAGCAGGTCCACACCGGCCACGTTGAGGCCCATGATCTTGGCGGCGCGCACCGCGGTCGAACGCTCTTCCGGGGTGATCTTGATCACCGACGCGGAACCGCCGCGATGCAGGTTGGAGCGAAACTCGCCTTCCTTGCCCTGGCGTTTCATCGACGCCACGACCTTGTCGCCGATCACGAAACAGCGCACATCCGCGCCCTTGGCTTCCTTGACGAACTCCTGCACCAGAAAGTGCGCATCCAGGCCACGAAAGGCGTCGATGACCGACTCCGCCGCACCGCGGGTTTCGGTGAGCACCACGCCCTTGCCCTGGGTGCCTTCGGTGAGCTTGATCACGTACTGATTGCCGCCCACAAGCTCAAGCAGATCGTCGGTGTCGTCCGGGGAATGCGCAAAACCGGTCACCGGCAGGCCAATACCCTTGCGACACAGCAGCTGCATGGAGCGCAGCTTGTCGCGCGAGCGTGAAATCGCCACGGATTCGTTGAGCGGATAGACGCCGATCATCTCGAACTGGCGTAGCACCGCTGTCGCATAGAACGTAATCGAGGCACCGATACGCGGGATGACCGCGTCGAAGCCTTCCAGGCGCTTGCCCTTGTAATGAATTTCCGGCGCATGCGGAACGATGTTCATATAGCAGCGCAGCGGGTCGATCACCGTGACCTCGTGACCGCGCGACTTGCAGGCCTCGATCAGACGACGCGTGGAATAGAGGTTGCGGTTACGCGACATTATTGCAATTTGCATAGCGATCAGCCTTCCGGCGGCCGGCCGGTGATAAAGGAAGCGAGGGGGTCGACCCGAAGATAGCGCATGGCCGTTCGACCGAGCAGCATGCGGAACAACATTGTATCGCGCGCGGTCAATGTAATCTCGATTGGCCACTCGCGCTGTGCCATGCGCACCGGCGTTTCAATGACGAACCGCCATTCCTGGTGGCCGCCGGAGTCGCGCACGCTGCGCTCGTCCACCACCGACGCGCTGCACCAGGTAATCGTGTCGCTATCGCGCTGAAACGGATGCACGCCAAAACGCGCGAGCTTGGCACCATGCTCGTGGCCCACATCGAGCTGGAAGGTATGCAGTGCCGAGGTGCGGGCGCCGGTATCGATCTTGGCCTTGATCCAGTCAATGCCCAGCTCGGGCAGGCTGACCCATTCGCGCCAGCCGATCACGGCCTTGTCTTCGCTTTCGGACGCGGCGCCCGTGTTGGGCGGTTGCGAACTCATCCACCATCCCGTTTAACAAGGAGCGCCAATCCTCGCCGCAATAGGGCCACTCTGGCAAGGCGCCGTCGCGGCAAGCATTGCTAGAGAGGCTCTGCATAACCTCTCGCGGTTCGCGTTCGAGTGCTCAAATGCGTTGCGACAAGGCGTGCGAGCGCAGCGCCTGCCTCATTGGCAGGTCAAGCGCGGCAACACAGTCGCGGCGTCTGTAAGGCCGAACCCCTTCGTGGCCCGGGCTTTGCGCGCGTTTGATCGGCGCCAGCGTTCGCTACCGTGCACTTGTTATTCGCTTGGGCACGCTACGCTCTCACTTGTCTGCCAAGCGCGCGCAAAGCACCCCGCGCGACCGTGACAGGTTGTGCAGAGCTTGCCTACAGATGCTCGAACGCCATGCGACTTTGCAGATTCTCGCGCGAATCCGCATAGGCCAGCGCCTGTTCCTGACTGATCTGGCCCTCGCGCACCAGCGCCAGCAAGGAATCGTCGAACGTGGCCATGCCTTCGCCGCCGTCGCCTTCCGACATGGCTTCGCGCACCGAGTCGATACGGCCCTGGCGGATGAGATCGGCGATATAGGGCGTATTCAGCAGAATTTCGAAGGCGGCCACCCGCTTGCCGCCCACGCCGCGTACCAGACGCTGCGAGATGATCGCGCGCAGGTTCAGCGACAGATCCATGAACAACGCTTCACGCGCAAATTCCGGAAACAGGGCGATCAGGCGTTGTAACGCCTGATAGGCGTTATTGCCGTGCAGGGTGGTCAGCGCCAGATGCCCGGTACCCGCCAGCTGGATGGCCGCCTCGGCAGTGGCCAGGTCGCGGGTTTCGCCAATCTGGACGACGTCGGGAGCTTCACGCATGGCGCTGCGCACGGCACGCGCGAAATCCAGCGTATCGGTACCCAGCTCGCGCTGATTGACGATCGAGCGCTTGTGCCGATACATGAATTCGATCGGGTCCTCGATAGTGAGGATATGCCCGTTCGCGTTCTCGCTGCGATGGTTGATCATCGCCGCCAGCGTGGTCGACTTACCCGAGCCGGTCGCGCCTACCACCATGATCAGACCGCGCTTTTGCATGGACAGGCGCTTGAGAACGGGCGGCAGGTCGAAGGTGTCGAAATCCGGCACGTTGCCGATATTGCGCAGCACCATCGCCGCCGATCCGCGCTGGCGGAATACGTTGACACGAAAGCGGCCCTGCAGCCCGAAGCGGTAGGCGAAGTCCACTTCGTGATGCTGTTCGTAGTGGGCCTTCTGATCGTCGGTCATGATGCTGAGCACCAGGGCCTCCACGCGATCCGGGGTCAACGGCTCACGGGTCTTGCTCTTGACCGGATAGATTTCGCCTTCCACGCGCAGCATGACCGGCGCATGGGTGGTGAAATACAGATCCGAGGCGTTCTTGTCGATCGCCAGCTGCAGATACGGCTCTACCGCCTCAAGGGCGTGATCGGTGTCGTGCGCGCTATCGCTCATCGCGGTACATCCCCTCGTCGGCGGCTTCGTGTTCTTCATCGTCATGCACCGACAGCGCGTTTACGTCGGCGTCGTCGCGCAGATCCTTGCGTACACGCTTGCTGTTGAGCTTGATGTTCAGGCGCAGCTCGTTTTGCGAGTCGGCATGTCGAAGCGCTTCGCCATAGTCGATTTCGCCGGCTTCGAACAGCTTGAACAGGCTCTGGTCGAAAGTAATCATGCCCTGCTCGTTGCCGCGCGCCATGACTTCCTTGAGTTCGCCGACCTTGCCCTTGAAGATCATGTCGGCCACATGCGGCGTGTTGAGCAGAATCTCCATCGCCGCGCAGCGCCCGCCGCCTTCCTTGCGCACCAGTCGCTGCGACAGAAGCGCGCGCATATTCAGCGACAAGTCCATGAGCAGCTGCTCGCGCCGGGCTTCGTCGAAGAAGTTGATGATGCGATCGAGCGCCTGGTTCGCCGAGTTCGCGTGCAGCGTGCACAGCACCAGATGGCCGGTTTCGGCGAAGTTGATCGCGTATTCCATGGTTTCGCGGGTACGCACTTCGCCTACGAGAATCACGTTTGGCGCCTGGCGCAACGTGTTCTTGAGCGCGTTGTCCCAGGACTGGGTATCCACGCCGACTTCGCGCTGGGTCACGATCGATTTCTTGTGCGGATGCACGAACTCGATCGGATCCTCGATGGTGATGATATGGCCGGCCGCGTTGCTGTTGCGATGGCCGAGCATCGCCGCCAGCGAGGTCGATTTACCCGAGCCGGTCGCGCCGGCCATGATCACCAGGCCGCGCTCGCCCATGACCACGTCCTTGAGCACCGGCGGCAGGCCCAGCGCATCGAAGTCCGGGATTTCGGTATTGATCACGCGGATGACCGCGCCGACCCGGCCCTGCTGCACGAACGCCGAAATACGAAAACGCCCGGACGGTGGCGAAATCGCGAACTGACATTCCTTGTACTCGTCGAATTCGCGGGCCTGGCGATCGTTCATGATCGAGCGCACGATCAGCGACGACTGCTCGTGGGTAAGCGGCCGCTCCATGAGCGGAGATATCTGGCCGTCGTGCTTGATCGCCGGCGGAAAGCCGGCGGTGATGAACAGATCCGATCCGCCCTCGGCTACGAGCCGCTCGAGCAGGACGGTGAGAAGTTTTGTTGCCTGTGCACGATCCATGATCGACGCCCCTAGCTATTGCTGCTCAGCGACTCGCGATTGACCGCCTTGCGGCCGGCCTCGTCGCGGGTCACCACGCCACGGCGCACCAAATCCTGCAGGCACTGGTCGAGGGTCTGCATGCCCGCCGACTGGCCGGTCTGGATCGACGAATACATCTGCGCGATCTTGTCTTCCCGGATCAGGTTCCGGATCGCAGACGTACCGATCATGATCTCGTGCGCCGCAATCCGGCCGCCGCCCATTTTCTTCATCAGGGTCTGGGATATAACTGCCTGCAGGGATTCTGACAGCATCGACCGCACCATGGACTTTTCCTCCGCCGGGAACACGTCGACCACACGGTCAATGGTCTTGGCGGCAGAGGTGGTGTGAAGTGTGCCGAACACAAGGTGGCCCGTTTCGGCCGCCGTCAGCGCGAGGCGGATGGTTTCCAGATCCCGAAGCTCACCCACCAGAATGATGTCGGGGTCTTCCCGCAGTGCTGAACGCAGTGCTTCGTTGAAGCCCAGGGTATCGCGGTGAACTTCACGCTGGTTGACCAGACATTTCTTGGAGTCGTGTACAAATTCAATGGGGTCTTCAATGGTAAGAACGTGTTCGTAGCGGGTGTCGTTGATGTAATCGATCATCGCCGCCAGCGTGGTGGACTTACCCGAGCCGGTCGGGCCGGTCACCAGAACCAGCCCCCGGGGCACTGAAGACACGTCCTTGAACACCTGCCCCATACCCAGATCTTCCATGGTCAGTACTTTGGAAGGGATGGTCCGGAACACGGCGCCTGCGCCACGGTTCTGGTTAAAAGCGTTAACACGGAAACGGGCGACGCCCGGAACTTCGAAGGAGAAGTCGGTTTCCAGGAATTCCTCGTAGTCCTTACGCTGCTTGTCATTCATGATGTCGTAGAT
>DJIE01000019.1:23699-24282 GCA_002433465.1 Salinisphaera sp. UBA6602 | reverse complement strand
GGCGCAAGCAGGGCTGGCACGACAAGCTCGCCAAGACCGTGGTCATCCGCGAGCAGGCCGACAGCGGCCAGGCCGATGACGAAACCGATCACGGTCAGTTACAACAATCGGAGCGCTGGCAGGCATGAGCGTCGCAATCGAAAACACCGAGCGTGCCGAGCTGCGCGTCGATCTGGGCGAGCGCAGCTACGAGATCGTCATCGCTCGCGGCATCATCGAACAGGCCAGTGCCTACGCCGGCGCGATACGCGGCCAGCGCGTGCTTATCGTGACCAACGAAACCGTGGCCCCGCTCTATGCGGCTGCCGTGGAAAAGGCGCTATCGGCCGAACACGACGTCGATACGCTGGTATTGCCCGACGGCGAGCAGTACAAGACGCTGGCAACGCTCGACAAGATCTACGACCGGCTGCTTGAGAACGGCTACGGCCGCGATGCCACCATCGTGGCGCTGGGGGGCGGCGTGATCGGCGATATCGCCGGCTTCGCGGCGGCAAGCTACCAGCGCGGCGTCGATTTCGTGCAGCTGCCTACCACCCTGCTCGCCCAGGTCGATTCGTCCGTGGGCGGCAAGACCGGCGTC
>DJIE01000019.1:0-23394 GCA_002433465.1 Salinisphaera sp. UBA6602 | reverse complement strand
GCGGCAAGACCGGCGTCAATCATCGCCTGGGCAAGAATATGATCGGCGCCTTCCACCAGCCCACCCGCGTGCTCGCCGATGTGGGCGTACTCGACAGCCTGCCGAACCGCGAATTCGCCGCCGGCATGGCCGAGGTCATCAAATACGGCCTGATTCGCGACTGCCCGTTTCTGGACTGGCTGGATGCGAACATGGCCGCGATCAATGCCCGGGATGCCGATGCATTGATCGAGGTGATCCGGCGTTCCTGTGCCAACAAGGCCGAAGTCGTGGCGGCGGACGAACGCGAGGCCGGCCAGCGCGCCCTGCTCAATCTCGGCCATACCTACGGCCACGCCCTGGAGGCCGAACTGGGTTATGGCAAATGGCTGCACGGCGAAGCGGTCGCGGCCGGCATGTGCATGGCCGCCGATACCGCCCGCCGGCTGGGCTGGCTCGATGAGGGCCAGTGCGAACACATCGAGCGCATCATCGCCGCTGCCCAGCTGCCGACAGCACCGCCGCGCGAACTCGAGCGCGCGCGTATTCGCGCGCTCATGGCGCGCGACAAGAAGGTCACTGCCGGCACGCTGCGGCTCGTGCTCATGCGCGATATCGGTCATGCCGTGGTCACGCGCGACTACGGCGACGCGCTCGATGAAACCCTGAAACGGTATTTCGAAAATTAACCGTTTCTATAACGTTTCTTCGTCGTTGCCTGTGCGGGCCGATTGATTGCGCATCGGCCGCCTTTTATACTTTTGTTCAACGTGGGTTCGTTACCGGCGCTCGAAACGGGCTGCCACATCAGAACGGCCCGTTGCGCCGTATAGTGTGACCATCCAGGCGGCGAAAGCCGCGGCACATGATTTCCGATACGGCATTCGGCATCCGGGAATTGCCCTCGATCGCGCCGAATCTGACCCGAGGACTTAAAATGCACCAGTTGAAAGGCGGACTCTATTCTCCGGAGTTCGAGAGAGATGCCTGCGGCTTCGGCCTGATCGCGAATATGGACAACCAGCCGAGCCATTGGCTGGTCGAAACCACCATCGGCGCGCTCGAACGGCTGACCCATCGCGGCGCGGTCGCAGCCGACGGCAAGACCGGCGACGGCTGCGGCATCCTGATGAAAAAGCCGGATGCCTTCCTGCGCACCGTCGCGGCCGAAGCCGGCATCGAACTGGCGGATCACTACGCCAGCGGTATCGTCTTCTTGAACCCCGACGCCGAGCTGCGCGAGGCCGCCAAGGCCGAGCTGGGCCGCCAACTCGAGGCCGAGGGGCTGAAGGTTGCGGGCTGGCGCGAGGTGCCGATCGATGCGCAGTCCGCCTGCGGCAACGAGGCTCTTGAGACGCTGCCGCATCTCGAGCAGCTGTTCGTGAACGCGCCGGCCGATATGGACCACGCGCTGTTCGAGTCCAAGCTGGTCTTCTCGCGTCGGCGTAGCGAAAACGCCCTGCCGGACGACGACGTGTTCTATGTGCCGTCGTTGTCCGCGCATGTGTTGTCGTACAAGGGCATGGTCATGCCCAGCTATCTGCCGGTGTTCTACAAGGACCTGGCCGACGAGCGCCTGGAAACCTCGCTGTGTGTTTTCCACCAGCGTTTTTCCACCAACACCCTGCCGCAGTGGCGCCTGGCCCAGCCGTTTCGTTATCTAGCCCATAACGGCGAGATCAACACGGTCACCGGCAACCGCAACTGGTCGACCGCGCGCGCGAACAAGTTCGCCTCCGACAAGCTGCCCGATCTGGAATCGATCCTGCCGCTGGTATCCACCACCGGCTCGGATTCGCAAAGCCTCGACAACATGCTCGAGGTGCTGCTTGCCGGCGGCATGGACATCTTCTATGCCATGCGCCTGCTGATGCCGCCGGCCTGGCAGAACGTCGACTACATGTCGGCCGACCTGCGCGCATTTTATGAGTACAACTCCATGCATATGGAGCCCTGGGATGGCCCGGCCGGCATCGTGCTCACCGACGGACGCTATGCCGCCTGCTGCCTGGATCGCAACGGCCTGCGCCCGGCGCGCTATGTAATCACCAAGGATCGCCACATCACCCTGGCGTCGGAAATCGGCGTATGGGACTACAACCCGGCCGACGTGGTCGCCAAGGGCCGCCTCAAGCCCGGCGACATGATCGCCGTGGATACGGAAAACGGCGAACTGATCAAGCCGCAGGAAATCGACAAGCGCCTGGCCAGCCGTGCCCCCTACAAGCAGTGGCTGAAAAAGAACGCGCGCATGCTCGAATCGCGGCTGGCCGACACCCGCGACGAAGCCTGGATGGAGCGCGAGCAGGTCAAGGTCTACGAAAAGCTCTTCCATGTGTCGTTCGAAGAGCGCGACCAGGTGCTGCGTCCGCTCGCCGAGGCCGGCCAGGAAGCCACGGGCTCCATGGGCGACGACACGCCGTTCCCGGTGCTCTCGCGCGTGGACCGCGTGGTCTACGACTATTTCCGCCAGAAGTTCGCCCAGGTCACCAACCCGCCGATCGACTCGCTGCGCGAGCGCATCGTCATGTCGCTGGAGACCTGCTTCGGGCGCGAACGCAACGTGTTCGAGGAAAACGAGGAACGCGCCAAGCGCCTGGTCGTGGACTCGCCGGTGCTGTCCACAGGCAAGTTCCGGCGCCTGCTGTCGATCGACGACGAAGACTACGCGCACACCCTCATTGACCTGAACTACGACGCGAACACCGCACTGGCCGACGCAATCGCGGCCATATGCGATCAGGCGGTGGAGGCGGTCAAGGCAGGCAAGACGGTCATCGTGCTCTCCGATCGCGAGATCGAACAGGGCAAGCTGCCGATTCAGGCGCTGCTGGCCACGGGTGCGATCCATCATCGCCTGACCCGCGAAAATCTGCGCTGCGACGCCAACCTGGTGGTAGACACCGCCAGCGCCCGCGATGCGCACCACTTCGCCTGCCTTATCGGCTACGGCGCGAGCGCGATCCATCCGTACCTGGCGTATGAAAGCCTCAACGACCTTGTACGCTGCGGCCAGGTGGACAGCCGCGACCCGGACGAGCTCTGCGCGACCTATCGCAAGGGCATCAACAAGGGTCTGTACAAGATCATGTCCAAGATGGGCATTTCCACGGTCACCAGCTACCGCGGCGCCCAGCTGTTCGAGATCGTCGGCCTCGATGAAGAGGTCACCGAAACCTGTTTCAAGGGTACGGTCAGCCGTATCTCGGGCGCCGGCTTCGCGCATCTGCAGGCCGATATCGCGCGCCTGGCACAGAACGCCTGGAATCCGCGCGTGGCGATCAACCAGGGCGGGCTGCTCAAGTTCGTGCACGGCCAGGAATACCACTGCTACAACCCGGACGTGATCGCCACCCTGCACGACGCCGTATACACCGGCGACTACGACAAGTACCGCGAGTACGCCGATATCGTGCAGGGCCGGCCCGTGTCGGTGCTGCGCGACCTGTTCAAGCTGCGCGACGATATCGAGCCGATCTCCATCGATGACGTCGAGCCCATCGAAGACATCACGCCCCGTTTCGACTCGGCCGGCATGTCGCTCGGCGCCCTGTCGCCGGAGGCGCATGAATCGCTGGCCCAGGGCATGAACCGTATGGGCGGGCGCTCGAACTCGGGCGAAGGCGGTGAGGACGCGGCCCGCTACGGCACCGACAAGATGTCGAAGATCAAGCAGGTGGCTTCGGGCCGTTTCGGCGTGACCCCGCATTATCTGGTCAACGCCGAAGTACTGCAGATCAAGATCGCCCAGGGCGCCAAGCCCGGCGAAGGCGGCCAGCTGCCCGGGCACAAGGTCAACGAAATGATCGCCCGCCTGCGCTATTCCAAGCCGGGCGTGGCACTCATCTCGCCGCCGCCGCATCACGACATCTACTCGATCGAGGATCTGGCCCAGCTGATTTTCGACCTCAAGCAGGTCAATCCGCAGGCGCTGGTATCGGTCAAGCTGGTGTCGGGCCCCGGTGTGGGCACGATCGCAGCCGGCGTGGCCAAGGCCTATGCCGACCTGATCACCATTTCCGGCTACGACGGCGGCACGGGGGCCTCCCCGCTCACCTCGGTGCGCTATGCCGGCACGCCGTGGGAGCTCGGCCTGTCCGAAACCCAGCAGACGCTGCGCGCCAACGACCTGCGCGAAAAGGTGCGGGTCCAGACCGACGGCGGGCTCAAGACCGGCCTCGACGTGATCAAGGCCGCGATTTTGGGTGCCGAGTCGTTCGGCTTTGGCACCGGCCCGATGGTGGCGCTCGGCTGCAAATACCTGCGCGTGTGCCATCTCAACAACTGTGCGACGGGTGTCGCGACCCAGAACGAGGTGCTGCGCGAGCGCCACTTCATCGGCATCCCCGAGATGGTGCAGAACTTCTTCGGCTTCATCGCCCAGGACACCCGCGAACTGATGGCCAAGATCGGCGTGCGCTCGCTGGGTGAACTGATCGGGCGTACGGACCTGCTCGAAATCCTGCCCGGCGAAACCGCCAAGCAGCAGGGTCTCGATCTGTCGCCGATCCTGTCCAAGGGCGGCCTGGCCGACGATATCCCGACGCAGTGCCTGGATCCGCACAACGAACCCTTCGACAAGGGCGAGTTGGCCGAACAGATGGTCGCGGATGCGCTGAATGCGATCGAAAACAAGACCGGTGGCACCTTCGAATACGAAGTGCACAACAACAACCGCTCGCTTGGCGCGCGGCTGTCCGGGGAGATCGCCCGCCGCCACGGCAATCTGGACATGGAAGACGCGCCGATCACGCTCAAGCTTACCGGCACCGCCGGCCAGAGCTTCGGCGTGTTCAACGCGGGCGGCCTGCATATGTATCTCGAAGGCGACGCCAACGACTATGTCGGCAAGGGCATGGCCGGCGGGCGGCTGGTAATCCGCCCCTCGCGGGATGCCGGTTTCGTGGCTCGCGATGCAGCCATCATCGGCAACACCTGCCTGTACGGTGCCACCGGCGGCGCGCTTTATGCTGCCGGCATGGGCGGCGAACGCTTCGGCGTGCGCAACTCCGGCGCAACGGCCGTGGTGGAAGGCATCGGCGATCACGGCTGTGAGTACATGACCGGCGGCTGTGTGGTCGTGCTCGGCCATACCGGCGTGAACTTCGGTGCCGGCATGACCGGCGGTCTGGCGTACGTGCTGGATGAGAAGCGCGAGTTCGTCGACCGCTATAATCATGAGCTGATCGATATCCATCGGCTGGTTTCCGAAAACATGGAAGCCCATCGCCACTACCTGCGGGAGATGATCGAGGCCCACGTGGCCGAAACAGGTAGCGCCTGGGGCGCCGAAATCCTCGAGGATTTCCGCGACTACATCGGCCAGTTCTGGCTGGTGAAGCCCAAGGCCGAAAGCGTGGAAACGATTCTGGATACGCTCAATCGCGCGGCCTGATCACGCCGCAGACACAAGGCCCGGACGCGCCTGCCCCAGGGCAGGCGCGGCGCGGGCTGCGTAACGACTAAAGGTTAGCAATGGCAAAGAATCATTTGCAGTTTCTCGACATGCCGCGCCAGGACCCGAAAAAGGTCGAGGTGCCGGTACGCATCCACGAATTCGCCGAAATCTACGGCCAGTTCGACAAGGAAACGGCGTCGCAGCAGGCCGGACGCTGTATTTCCTGCGGCAATCCCTACTGCGAATGGAAATGCCCGGTCCATAACTACATTCCGAACTGGTTGAAGCTGGTCAACGAAGGCAACCTGTTCGAAGCCGCCGAGCTGTCGCACGCGACCAACACCCTGCCCGAGATCTGCGGTCGTATCTGTCCGCAGGATCGGCTGTGTGAAGGCGCCTGCACGATGAACGATGGCTTCGGCGCCATCACCATCGGCTCGGTCGAGAAATACATCACCGACGAGGCCTTCAAGCAGGGCTGGCGCCCGGACGTCTCGAACGTCGTCTGGACCGACAAGAAAGTCGCCGTAATCGGCGCGGGCCCGGCCGGCCTCGGCGCGGCCGATATCCTGGTACGCAGCGGCGTGAAGGCCGTGGTATTCGACAAGTATCCGCGTATCGGCGGCCTGCTGACCTTCGGCATCCCCCCGTTCAAGCTCGAAAAGGACGTGGTCGAAACCCGTCGCGAAGTCATGGAAGGGATGGGCGTGGAATTCCGTCTGGGCTGCGAAGTGGGCAAGGACGTCCAGATCGAAGACCTGATGGAGGAATACGATGCCGTGTTCCTCGGCATGGGCACCTATACCTACATGAAGGGCGGTTTTCCCGGCGAGGATCTCGACGGCGTACACGAAGCGCTGCCCTTCCTGGTGGCCAACATCAACCGCGAGCTGGGTCTGGAAAAGAACCCGCGCGACTTCATCGACATGCGCGGTGAACGCGTGGTGGTGCTCGGCGGCGGTGATACCGCCATGGACTGCAACCGCACCTCGATCCGCCAGGGCGCCAAGAAGGTCATCTGTGCCTATCGTCGCGACGCCGAAAACATGCCCGGCTCCGCGCGGGAGTTCCAGAACGCCCGCGAGGAAGGCGTGGAGTTCATGTTCAACCGCCAGCCGGTGGAAATCGTCGGCGACACCCAGGTCGAAGGCATCAAGGTGGTCACCACCAAGCTGGGCGCACCGGACGAGCGCGGCCGGCGTCGGCCCGAGCCGGTACCGGGCACCGAAGAAGTCATCGAGGCCGATCGCGTGATCATCGCCTTTGGTTTCCGCCCCAACCCGCAGGAATGGTTCGATACCCACAGCGTGGATATCGACGACGGTGGGCGCGTGATTGCCCCCGAGAAGGGCCGCTTCAAGTACCAGACCACCAACCCGAAGATCTTTGCCGGCGGCGATATGGTGCGCGGCTCCGATCTCGTGGTTACCGCCGTGTTCGAGGGCCGTGAAGCCGCCAAGGGCATCCTCGACTATCTGCAGGTGGGCGTCGGCGAATCCGGCAACGCGGCCTGATCGATCGCCTTCTCACGCGGCGCGTCGGCTCTGCCACGCGCCGCAGACTAGACCGCTGACCGGAGCACGCCCGTGCGCCCCATTGCCGATACCGATCGTCTGATCTTCGCCCTCGACGTGCCCGATGCCGACGCCGCGCGTGCACTGGTCGACCAGCTGGGCGACGCGGTGAGCTTCTATAAGGTCGGCCTCGAGCTGGCCATGGCGCCGGGCTATTTCGAGCTGGTCGACTGGCTCAAGGCCCGCGGCAAGAAGGTCTTCGTCGACGTGAAGCTGTTCGACGTGCCGGCCACCGTAGCCGCAGCCGTACGCCGCCTGTGCGCGCGCGATATCGACTTCATCACCGTGCACGGCAACCAGCAGGTCATGGAAGCAGCTGCCGAAGCACGCAGCGGCGACTCGCGTATTCTCGCCGTCACCGCGCTCACCAGCCTCGACCAGGGCGATCTCGACGATATGGGCTTTGCCTGCGATATCGAGTCGCTGGTGCTTTCGCGCGCTAAGCGTGCGCTCGAGGCCGGCTGCGACGGCGTGATTTCGTCCGGCATGGAAGTCGCCAACCTGCGCGCCCATGCCCCGGACAGGCTGATCGCGGTTACGCCGGGCATCCGGCCCGTGGCCAACGACGAGCGCGCGCCCGACGATCAGAAACGGGTGATGACACCCACCGCCGCGATCGCTGCCGGGGCGGATTACCTGGTGGTCGGCCGCCCAATTCGAAACGCCGAGGATCCACGCGCCGCGGCGCTGGCGATCCAGGACGAAATAAGCCGGGCGGTCGCGGCGCGTTAACCTCCCCTGCCCGCCTGCGCGGTATGCCCCGCCGGGCCAAGCCGTTAAACTGCGCGGCGTCCCATTCTTCGCGCGGCCGAACGTCGCGTGCGTTGCGAGTGCCTTATGTCCCACGATCGTCTGCTGCGTGCGCTCAAGCGCGAACCCGTTGATGTCACCCCGGTCTGGCTCATGCGTCAGGCCGGGCGCTACCTGCCGGAATACCGCAAGCTGCGCGAACAGGCGGGCAGTTTTCTCGACCTGTGTCAGAACCCGGAACTGGCCTGCGAGGTCACGCTGCAGCCGCTGCGACGCTTCCCCCTAGACGGCGCGATCCTGTTTTCGGACATCCTCACGATTCCGGAAGCCATGGGCCTCGGCCTGCATTTTGTCGCCGGCGAAGGCCCGCATTTCCACCATCCGGTGCGTACCCCGGACGAAATCGCGAAACTGCGCGTACCCGATATCGAGGACAGCCTCGGCTATGTGCCGGCCGCCGTGCGCCTGATCCGCCGCGAGCTCGACGGCAAGACGCCGCTGATCGGCTTTGCCGGCAGCCCGTGGACGCTGGCCACCTATATGGTCGAAGGCGGCCCGTCGAAAAACTATCAGCACATCAAGGCGCTGATGTATAACGCGCCGGCGTCGCTGCATCAGCTCATGGATATTCTCGCGCGCTCGGTCGCGGCCTATCTCAATGCACAGATCGCGGCCGGCGCCCAGGCCGTGCAGATATTCGATACCTGGGGCGGCGTGCTGACCCCCGCGGCCTATCGCGAATTCTCGCTGGCCTACATGCAGCGCATCGTCGAACAGCTCAACGACGCCCCGGACGGCACCAAGGTGCCCGTGATTCTGTTCACCAAGGGCGGCGGTCCCTGGCTGGAAGCCATGGCCGCTACCGGCTGCGATGCGCTCGGCCTGGACTGGACCATCGATATCGACGAAGCGCGCGCACGCGTCGGCGACCGGGTTGCCCTGCAGGGCAACCTCGACCCGGCCATGCTCTATGCCAGGCCCGAGGTCATCCGTGAAAACGTGGCTGACGTGCTCAACCGTTTTGGTGATCACCCGGGGCACGTGTTCAACCTCGGCCACGGCGTGACGCCACAGGTCAATCCCGACCACGTCGCCGCGCTGGTCGACGCTGTCCACGAGTTTTCGGCGCGCTGAACGCCCGCCCCGGCGTGCCGCTGGCTTGGCCTTGTCATCGGCAACCGTTACATTGCCGACTTCGTTGTCCGAAATTCGTCTAAGACGCCTGTATGAAGCGCGCGCTACAAAACATTCGCGGTGTAATCGCCGTCATCGGCATGGTGCTGGTCACCCTGCTCGGCTTCATTCCCCTGTTGCCGACCAGCCTGGCCAAACTGCTTGCGCCCTGGCCCGCGGTGAAAAAACCGGCCACGCACGCGGTGCTGTGGGTGGCGCGCTGGTGGGCACGCGGCATCAACGCCTGCATCCTCGGCATGGGCCGGACCCGGGTCAGCTACGAGCAACAGGTGCCCGACGACCCGCACGGGCGCTACGTGGTGATTTCCAATCATCAGTGCTGGGCCGATGTGATGCTGCTCTGTCATGTGATCGAGCCGCAACTGCCCTTCCCGCGCTATTTCATCAAGGAACAGCTGCGCTGGCTGCCGGTCGTCGGCATGGCCTGCTGGGCGCTGGATTTTCCGTTCATGAAACGCCATAGCCGGGCCGAGATCGAAAAGAACCCGGCCCTGCGTACCCGCGACATGGAAACCGTGCGCCGCTCCTGCGAGACCTTTCGCGACTGGCCGGTCACCATCGTCAACTATGCCGAGGGCACGCGCTCCAACGCTGCCAAGCGTCGGGCGGTGAACTCGCCCTATGAAGCGCTGATGCCGCCCAAGGCCGGGGGTACCGCCTTTACCCTCAATGCCATGCACGATGTGCTCGACGGCGTGCTCGACATGACCGTGGCCTATGTGAACACGCCGGAGCCGAAGTTCTGGGACATGCTCTGCGGGCGGATCGACGAAGTGGTCATTCGCGTACGCCGTCTCGACGTGCCCCGCGACCTGCTCTCCGGCGATTACATGGGCGATGCCGATTACCGTCGGCGCTTCAAGCAGTGGCTCGAACAGCGCTGGGCCGAAAAGGATATCGAAGTGGCGGCCCTGCAGGACCCGCGGCGTTCGGCTACCCGGTTCAGCCAGGTCGGCAAGAGCGCATGAAAAGACAGGGGCTGATCTGGATCACCGGCGCCAGCTCGGGCATCGGCGCAGCCCTGGCGCGGGAGATGGCCGCGGCCGGCTGGCGAGTGGCCGCCAGCGGGCGCAACCGCGAGCGACTGGATGCCCTGTGCGCCGACGCGCCCGAGGCCATTCACGCCTTCGCTCTGGACGTCACCGATACGAACGCCAACGAGCGCGTCGTGGTCGAAATCGAACAAAAGCTGGGGCCGATCGATATCGCCGTGCTCAACGCGGGCGTGGGCAGCCAGTTCAACGCCACACGCTTCGATGCGGCCGATGTGCAGGACCGCATGACCGTCAACTATGGCGGTACGGTCAACGGCATCGGCGCGGTGTTGCCCGGCATGCTCGAACGCGGCCGCGGCCAGATCGCCATGACCGCGAGCGTGGCCGGGTTTCGCGGCCTGCCCGGTGGGGCACCCTACTCCGCCTCCAAAGCCGCGATGATCGCGCTCGCCGAGGGTCTAAAGCTCGATCTGGAAAGTCACGGCATCGCGATCAGCGTGATTACGCCCGGCTTCGTACGCACCCCCATGACCGACAAGAACCGCTTTCCCATGCCGTTCATGATCGACGTCCAGGACGCAGCACGGCGTATTCGACGCGGGCTGGAGGCCAAGCGTTTCGAAATAACCTTCCCGCGGCGCCTTTCCTACGCGGTCAAGCTGTTGCAGCGGCTGCCCTATGCCGCCTATTTCCCGATCATGCGTCGATTGGCGAGGTTATAGGGCCATTCGCCCGGCATAGCAGCGCCGCGTCGTTCATTAGGCTCACCCGACATCTCGCCTCGCCTGGCGAATTCCCGGAAGGCAACGCGACGATTGGCGTTAGCGTTAACAGGCCCTCGATTTTCATGGGCGACACAACACTTCTGGACAAGCGCTGTTTTCGGGCAATACAGTGCCGTGGTGCGTTGCGCAAAACACATGGCGCCGCGCCCACTACGCCTTACCTTGCCGCCAAACAGCGCTTGGCGCATACCCGAATAAAGCGTCAACAGGCCCTAGCCATGAACACCGTAATCTGGATCGTGATCGTAATCGGCGTGCTCGCTGCGGCGTTCGGCATCGTCAACTGGGTGCGCACACAAATCGCCGCCAGCCGAGAAGATCTCAAGCACGTGGATCGCAGCAAGCTGCGTGATCTCGACAAGGACGCATGGGCCGAGGAAGAGCGCGAAAAACAACGGGAAAAGGACGACTGGTAATAGGCGCCAGCGCCGCGGCGATTGCGCGGCTTCATCGTTTTCCGACGCTCGTGCGTAAAATGAGCGACTAACCTGCGGGCCGGCCCGCGTTTCACGCTTTCCGCATTCCCTTTAACCGGCTACGGCATGATGGACGAGATCATTCTCTGGCTCACGCCCTGGGAGCCGCAGCCGCTGCTGATCGCGCTATTCGCGATCGTTGCATGCTGCTACGCCCGCGGGCTGGCGCGCCGACGCCGTCTGCGCGATATCGCCCCGGCCATCGCATTCGGCCTGGGGCTGATCAGCATGTATGTGGTCATGCAGACGCATGTTGATTACTACGCGCAGTACATGTTCTTCATCCATCGCGCCCAACATCTGATTCTGCATCATCTCGGGCCGTTTCTGATCGCGCTGTCCATGCCCACCGCCGTGCTCGCTGCCGGCGCGCCGGCCTGGCTCAATCGCGGCGTGCGCGGGCTCGGCGAACTGCCACCGGTCGCGGCCTGCTACCGCTTTGTGCAGCACCCGTTCATCAGTGCACTGCTGTTCGTCGGCCTGATCTATTTCTGGCTTACGCCGTCGATCCATTTCACTGCCATGCTTTCGGCCCGCGACTACTGGCTGATGAACCTATCCATGGCGGTCGATGGCCTGCTGTTCTGGTGGTTCATGCTCGACCCGCGCGCGCCGGGCACCACGCGTACCACCTACTCCACCGGCCTGCGCATTATCGTGCTGTGGGCGGTCATGCCGCCCCAGATCGCGCTGGGTGCCTATATCGCGCTCGCGCCCGATACCGTCTACGACGTCTATGCCGTCTGCGGGCGGGCTTTTCCGATCTCGCCCATCGTCGACCAGCAGCTGGGCGGCCTGATTACCTGGATACCGGCCGCCATGATGAGCGTTGTGGCAACGCTTATCCTGTTGCGCTTCGGCTTCATCCACGAGCGCAGCAAGCCCGAATCCGCTGACCGACCGAGCGCCTCGCCAGTCAAGGAACCCGTGACATGACCCTGCACAAGATTCTTCCCCGCGTGCTTCTGGCTGTTGGTATAAGCCTGGGCCTCGCCTTGAGCGGCTGCTCGGGCGGTCCCGATTACACCGCGCACGACATCACCGGCGTGATGCCGGACCTCGAGTTCAATCTGACCAACGAAAAGGGCGAGGCGGTTACCGCCGACGATTACGACGGCCGCCTGAAGCTGCTGTTTTTCGGCTATACCAACTGTCCGGATATCTGTCCGGCCACGATGGCCCGCATTCGCGCAGCGCTGGGCGGTCTGGATGCCGACACGCGTGACGATATCGATGTCCTGTTTTTAAGCGTGGACCCGGAACGCGATACGCCCGAGCGCCTGCAACGCTTCACATCGAGCTTCGGCGACGGCGTAGTGGGCCTGACCGGCACCCAGGAGCAGCTCAAGGCGTTAAGCAAGCGTTATCGCGTGACCTACGGCTACGGCGAGCCCAACGACAACGGCTTCTATCTGGTGTCGCACAGCAGCGCGATCTTCGTGTTCGGCCCCGATGGCCGCGCGCGGTTGCTGGTGAACCAGCAAGAAAGCGTGGATGAACTCACTGCGGATCTGAAGACGCTGCTCAACCAGCTCGATTAAGCCGCTAAGCCCATGCCTGTTCGCCGCGGCCGATGCGCTCCTGTAATTCGGCATGCCGGCGCCGATCGAGCGGGAAGTCCCACATCATGGCGACCACGCCCAACTTGATTGCCACCGGCAGCAGGCCGTAGAGCACGGCCAGCGTCCATAGGGCGACGGCGTCGTTGTCCTGACCGGCGTCGAAGCCTGCCAACCACAGCACCGGATAGGCGATACCGAGGGCGATCGCGAAGGCCAGTTTCGTGGCCATGCCCCAGAGCCCGAAATACAGCCCCGCGCGGCCGTCGCCGCCGGCGGCGGTGTCTTCGTCGATGACGTCCGCCTGGATCGAGGCGGCAATGGCCTGATCCACGCCCAGACAGGTCCCGCCCAGCACGCATATCAGGCCGTAGCCGATATAGTCGCCCTCGCCCAGCGTAAGCGTGAAGATGAACACGAAGCTCACCCACAGCATTGAGGCACACCAGAGCCGGTGCTTGCTCCAGTTGCGCCCGATTTTCAGCCACAGCGGCAACCCGAGTACGGCCGACAGGAAATAGATCGCCAGGAAAATGCCGCCGGTGATTTCGCTGCCGCCCAGGATGGCGGTCACGAAGAACAGGAACAGCGCGGCCGGCAGGCCGTTGGCGGCCCCGTTGAGCAGGTAGGCGATCAGCAGCCGGGTAAAGGGGCGATTGGACTTGAGCAGATCCAGGCTTTCCCGCCAACGGATCTTCGAAGCACTGGCGCCGTCCGGTTCGCGTACCCGCCAGAGAAAAAGCCCCGTGGCGATGGGCAGCGCCATCATTAAAAATACCGCGATCGCGGCCAGACCCGCCGCTGCGCCGCCGATAAAGCGCTGTGCGAGGGCTGGCAGCATGATGGCCACCAGCGTACCGAGCACGAAGAATCCCTCGCGCCAGGCGGTGATTCGGGAGCGCTCGTCGTAGTCGGCCGACATTTCCGCCCCGAGCGTGGTGTAGGGCAGATAGATCAGCGTCCAGCCCAGATACGCCAGCATGCTCCATACCAGCAGATAGGCAGCGCCTGCGTTGTCGGGTGGCACGAACAGAAACCACGCCGCGAGCATGAGCACCGGGGCGCCGGCCGCGATCCACGGCCGCCGACGGCCGAACCGGGTCTGCAGCCTGTCCGAGGCGCTGCCGATCAACGGGTCGGTGACCACGTCAAAAAGACGCGCGGCGAAGATCAGGACCCCGACAAGGCCGGTATTCAGGCCCGGCATCTGCGAGTAAAACGGGGGCAGATACACCGTCAGGGGCAGGCCCAGCGCGGCCAGCGGCAAGCCGAGCAGCCCGTAGGCGGCCAGGCGATCCATGCCGGTACGTGTACTCATAGGCGTATCAGTCCCGCTGGAGGGCGATCTGCATCAGATCGATATTGCCGGAGGTAAAGCCGGCCGCGCAGTAGGCCAGATAATACCGCCACATGCGGTAGAAAGACGCGCCGCGCTCGGTGATGATGGAATCGGACGCGGCTCGCACCGCATCGTCCCAGCGCATCAGAGTACGTGCATAGTCTGCACCGTAGAAGTCGGTTTCGCGTACGTGCAGGCCCTTGGCTTCGGCCTGGGCCTGGAAGACGCTGGGCGAGGCCAGCATGCCGCCCGGAAATACGTATTCCTGGATGAAGTCGACGTTGGCCCGGTAGTAGTCGAAGCGCGAGTCGTCGATGGTGATCGCCTGGATCGCCGCGCGCCCGCCCGGCTTGAGGGCATCGTGAATGGCGGCGAAATAGGTCGGCCAGTAGGCTTCGCCCACCGCTTCGTACATCTCGATCGAGACCACGTGGTCGTACTGTGCGCTGACATCGCGATAGTCACGCAGCTCGAACGACACGCGATCGGCCACACCGGCGGCCTGCGCACGCGCCTGGGCAAAGCGCAGTTGTTCGGTGGACAGGGTCAGGCCGGTTACGTGGCAATCCGCATGGGTCGCCGCGTAACGGGCGAAGCCGCCCCAGCCACAGCCGATTTCGAGAATATGATCGCCCGGTTGCACGTCGAGCCGCGCCAGAAGACGGGCATATTTGCGTTTTTGCGCGGTCTCCAGCGGTTCGTCTTCCTGCTGGAAAATCGCGCTGGAGTAGGTCCAGGTCTCGTCCAACCACTGGGCATAGAAGTCGTTGCCCAGATCGTAGTGGTAGGCGATGTTGCGCCGGGAGCCGCGTTTGGAGTTGCGCCGAAGCCGATGCCGGATCGCGCTCATCCAGGTATACAAATGCTGCAGACGCGAAAAATCCGGCTCGAGCGCGTCTTCGTTGAGGTGTAGCAGATAAATCAGCGTGGCGAGGTTGTCGGCATCCCATTCGCCGGCCATATAGCCCTCGGCAAAACCGATGGACCCGGCCTTGAACAAACGCGTGACCATGGCCGCAGAATGCATGGACAGCCGTGCCGAAGGCCCCTCGCGATCGCCGGCAAAAATCGCCAGCGAACCGTTGGGCAGGCGCACTTCCAGACGCCCCGTATGCAAACGATCCAGGCGTTTTACCACCTGACGCTCGCGCCAGTTGCTGGGTTCGCCGGCTTGAATTGTCGCGCCCTTGTCACGTTGCATGGTCATCGTTTCAGGAGACATTCTCGCGGTTCTGCTCGGGTTTACGGTGGAATACGGCGCCGCGCAGCCAGAGCTTGAACGCCTGCCAGTGGATCGCCGCGACGACCTTGATCGTCATGAACGGTACGCCGCAGACCGCTTTCAGGATGTTGGCCGTATTCAGCGCGCGGCGCTCGCCGGTCAGCGTGGTGGTAATACGCAGACGCTGGCCGTCGGCTTCGAACAGGCGAATACCCACGCCCAGCTGCGCGCCCGGTGCGGCGAAATGAAACCGGTAGCCGCCGCTGCGATCGAAAAACGGCGATACGTGAAAGGCCTTGGCTTTGCGTTGCGCCGCACGCCAGTTCATGGGCGCGCCCTGCTCGTGCAGCACATAGAAATGGTGCTCGCCGAAGGTGTTGTGAACTTCCACCACGATGGCACGCAGCGAGCCGTCGGCATGGTGGCAATAGAACACGCTGATCGGATGAAAACCGTAGCCGAGCACGCGTGGCATGGTCAGCAGCTGTACACGCCCGCCGGCCAGATCGACGTCGTGTTCGGCCAGCAGCTCATCCAGCCAGACGCGCAGGTTCACGCGCGCATCGTGCGGGCCATGCTCGGCATCGTAGAACGACAGGACATTGAAGCGGTTGCGGGACAACAGCGGCGATACGGCACAGGCGTCATCGATCGCGTCGATATCCAGCAGCAGATAGAAGCTGCGATAGTTGAAGCGATAGCGCGGCGGGCCCGGTCGCCGATGCATGACCCGACAGCGATAGAGCGCGCCCGCACTAACCATCGCGCCCACGCCAGGGCACGTCGATGCCCAGTCCGCGAGCCACGCGCACCGCCGAGGCCAGGCCGTCTTCATGGAAGCCGTAGCCGCACCAGGCGCCACAGAACCAGGCCCGATTATGGCCCTGGATCTCGTCCAGCCGGCCCTGAGCAGCGATGGCCTCGCCGTCGAACACAGGGTGGTGATACTCGATTTCGCGGATGACGTGGCGGGCGTTGGGCTCGACGCGCGGGTTGAGGCTAACCACGTATTGGCGCTCGCCGCCGATGGACTGAAGCCGGTTCATCCAGTAACTCACGGTGACGCGCTGATCCTCGACTCCGTCGCGATCGGCCAGATAATTCCAGGCCGCCCAGACGCGCCGGCGCTGCGGCAACAACGCGATATCGCTGTGCAGGATCGCGCGGTTGGGCTGAAATCGAAACGCCGACAAAAGCGAGGATTCCAGCGCGCTGGCATCCGCCAGCATCGCGCGGGTCTGATCGGCATGACAGGCGAACACCACCTGATCGAACGTCTCGGTCTTGCCGTTGGCCAGGGTCAGATGGGCGCCATCTTGATCGCGGCGCACGCGCTCGACCGGCGTGGCCAGGCGCAGACGCGCGCCCAGGTGCTTGGCAATAGCCTGCACATAGCGCTGGCTGCCGCCAACGATCGTTTTCCACTGCGGCCGGTTCGACAGTTCCAGCAGCCCGTGGTTGTCGAAAAAGCGCAGGAATGCGCCGACCGGAAATGCGCGCATGTCCGCCGTCGGCGTGGACCAGATCGCGGCCGCCATGGGCAACAGATAGCGCGCGGCAAAGGCATCGCTATAACCATTACGATCAAGAAACTCACCCAGCGACACCGCGGGTAGCGCGTCAGTCTCGATGAGCTGGCGGGTCTGGCGGTTAAAGCGCAGGATATCGGCGATCATGCGCCAGTGGCGTGAATCCAGCAGCCGGCTCTTCTGGGCGAACAGCGTACGCCAGCTATCGCCGGCCCATTCGATCGCGCCGTCGCCGATCGACACCGCAAACGACATGTCGCTGGCCCGTGTCTCGACCGCAAGCTCGGCCAATAACGACTCGAAAAACGGATAGTTACGATCGTTTAACACGATAAAGCCGGTGTCCACCGGCTGTTCACCGGCCATAACCGTATTGGCATGCCCGCCGGGCCGGTTGGCGGCTTCGAAGACGGTGATCTCGGCGCTGCCATCGAGCAACCATGCCGTCCCCAGCCCGGCGATGCCGCTGCCCACGATAGCGATTCGCTGCATGTCGTCCTTTTTATTAAAGCGTACGGGCAAGTCGAACGCATGGCTACGCCTGCGGACCGTGCATAGATGCGCGGTGTTTTTACCCGTTTTGGTGTTTCGGCTATGCTCTGCGACCGACTTTTGAAACGACGTGGGCACAAAAGCCGCTGGCGCCGCGCGATCGCCTCTAGTCTATCGAATTCGGGCATCGTTGCCGCGGTATCTGTCATAAGACACGGCAAGCTGTTGTTCGCGTCTGTCTTCAAACCTTTTCATTTACAAGGAGCGCACCATGAAAGAACCCGTACGCGTAGCCATTACCGGCGGCGCCGGCCAGATCAGCTACTCGCTCATCTTCCGTATCGCCGCCGGCGACATGCTTGGCCCGGATCAGCCGGTCATCCTGCAGCTGCTGGAAATCCCGCCGGCCATGGACGCGCTCAACGGCGTGATGATGGAAGTCAACGACTGTGCCTTCCCGCTGGTCAAGGACATCATCGGCACCGACAAGCCCGAAGAAGCCTTCAAGGATGCCAACATCTGCCTGCTCGTCGGCGCCAAGCCGCGCGGTAAGGGCATGGAGCGCTCCGACCTGCTCAAGGCCAACGCCGATATCTTCTCGGTGCAGGGCAAGGCCATCAACGACCACGCCTCGCGCGACGTCAAGGTGCTGGTGGTCGGCAACCCGGCCAACACAAACGCCCTGATCGCGGCCAGCAACGCGCCGGATCTCGACAAGGGTCAGTTCACCGCCATGATGCGCCTGGACCACAACCGTGCCCTGTCGCAGCTGGCCCAGAAGACCGGCACCCAGGTCACCGATATCGACAAGATGATCGTCTGGGGCAACCACAGCGCGACCCAGTACCCGGATATCAGCCAGGCGACCGTCAACGGCAAGCCGGCCCTGGATCTGGTCGACCGTGACTGGTACGAAAACGACTTCATCCCCACCGTGCAGAAGCGCGGCGCGGCGATCATCGAAGCCCGCGGCGCCTCCAGCGCGGCCTCGGCCGCCTCGGCCGCCATCGACCACATCCACGACTGGGTGAATGGCTCGAAAGGCATCGTGTCGATGGGCATCCCCGCCGACGGCAGCTACGGCGTCGAGGAAGGCATCATGTTTTCCTATCCCGTGACCTGCAAGAACGGCAAATACGAAATCGTCCAGGATCTGGAAATCGACGAGTTCAGCCGTGAGCGCATGAAGGCCACCGAAGACGAGCTGCGCAGCGAGCGCGAAGCGGTCGCAAGCCTGCTTTAGCAGCAGATAATCGTAGACGCTACGCCTGTTCGGGATATGAAATGATACGAGCGCTTTATCGGCTGGTCCGGTACCTTCCTTTGAAGCGCCGTACCCGCCTGCATAGGCATATGGCTCGACTCGGTCTCGAACACTCGCTATCGAGATATAAGCGTTTTGAATACCGGCACGATGGTCGGCGCATCGCGGTCGATGTGTCCGACCATGTCGGCCGCGAGATGTTCAAGCATGGCTGGTATGAACTCGCCTATGTTGAATTCATCAGGAAGTACTTTGGCGATAGCGAACGCCAATTCGTGGACGTTGGCGCCAACGTTGGCAATTACAGCCTTGCGTTGGCGCCACACTACGCCCACACCGCCGCTTTCGAGCCGAATCCGGTTAGCTTCTCTGCTCTCGAGACCAACCTAAAACTTAATAGCAGTCTCAGAATTACCGCAGCACCTTATGGGTTGTCATCCGTATCGGCCACACTCGACTTCTATCCGGACGATACGAATAATTCAGGCGCCTCAGGCTTCGAAAGGCACGGGAGCGACGCAAACCCGATCCCGCTGAAAGTGATTCCGGGCGATGAATACTTTGGCTCAAACGAAACGCCCGTCGCTGCCATCAAGATCGACGTCGAGGGACACGAGCTCGCGGTCGTAGAAGGTTTGCGCAGAACGATTCAGCGCGACCGTCCCGTTCTTTTCATGGAATGGCATACCGCCAGCATGGAGCCTTACGGAGGCTTGCCTGCGCTAACGAACCTCCTTCCAGAGGAGTACCGGCTCTTTTGGTCTCCGAACAAGTACGAGGTTGAGCTCGCCCCGCTAAAACCGCCCTATAAGGCCAAGTACAACCTTATTTTTTGCATCCCCGAGGAGCGAATTTCTGATGCGCCGCGGGGCCGTGGTTCGGGTGTCCAGATTATTAATCCGGCAGCCAAATAGCTGGCCAAGTCAGCTGTTTCCAAAGCCACTGAAAAGAACGCGGGCGCCTGCCCGTCATTTCTTTAAAAGGCTTGACGGCCGTCGCGCGCGTGCGTTCGCACACGCTTATCATCAGCCTGAAAAATCGTCTAGTGGATAATCTATATTTGGGGCCTGGTTAATCAGCCCCACTAACGCCGCATAGCAGCGCAACTAGGCAAGTGCATATCATGCCCGCGGCTATCGCCTGCGCCCATGCGATCTGCAAACGCCATAGCCTTTAGCGTTGCGGCTATTCAACGCAGCGAACACGCGCCACAGCGTCACACCAACCTTCGTAGAGCGTATCGACTTCGGCCGCGCTTTTCTCAACCTCGAAGTGGCGCTCGGCGCGCCACAGCTCGGCGATCGCATCGAGCGAGTCGTACAGCCCAACCTGCAGTCCCGCCATATAGGCCGCGCCCAGGGCCGTGGTTTCGATCACTTCGGGGCGTTCCACCGGCGTTTGCAGAATATCGGCCAGGCAGCTGCACACAAGGTCGTTGGCCGCCATGCCGCCGTCCACGCGCAGCTCGCGCGGCGGCTCGGCATCGTCGCCGATCGCGTTCACCAGGTCGCGGGTCTGATAGCAGGTCGACTCGAGTGCCGCACGCACGATCTGTTCGATGCCGGTATCGCGTGTCAGCCCCAGGATCGCGCCGCGCGCTTCCGGGTCCCAGTACGGTGCGCCCAGGCCTGTGAACGCCGGTACCAAATAGACGCCGCCGGTATGATCGACCGATGCCGCCAGCGCCTGGGTCTGCTCGGCCTTTTCGAACATATGCAGGGCGTCGCGCAGCCATTGAATAGCCGCGCCCGCGACGAAAATCGACCCCTCCAGTGCGTAGGTGGTCTTGCCGTGGATGCGATAGGCGACGGTGGTCAACAGCCGATGCCGCGAAGCAAGCGCCTCTTCACCGACGTTAAGCATGAGAAAACAGCCAGTGCCATAGGTCGATTTCGCCATGCCCGGCTTGAAGCAGGCCTGACCTACGAGGGCCGCCTGCTGATCGCCCACCATGGCGGCTATCGGAATCTCGGCGCCGAGCAGATCTTTGCGGATTGTGCCGAAATCGCTGGCGGTATCCCGCACTTCGGGCAACAGGGCGCGCGGGATGTCGAAAAACGACAGCAGTTCGTCGTCCCAGGCCTGATCGCGAATATTGAACAGCAGCGTACGCGAGGCGTTGGTAGCATCGGTGGCATGCACCGTGCCGCCGGTCAGATGCCATAGCAGCCAGCTGTCGATCGTGCCGAACGCCAGCTCGCCGGCCTCGGCCCGCGCGCGTGCACCGTCCACGTTGTCGAGCAGCCAGGCCACCTTTGTGGCCGAAAAGTACGGGTCGAACAACAACCCCGTTTTGTCCTGCAACCAGCTTTCGGTGCGCTCGTCGGCGAGTTCGCGACAGCGCTCGGCGGTGCGTCGATCCTGCCAGACGATGGCGCGCGCGATGGGTTCGCCCGTCGCTCGATCCCAGACCACCGTGGTTTCACGCTGGTTGGTGATCCCGCAGGCACAGATATCGCTCGCCTCGAGGCCCGCCTCGGCAATGGCTTCGCGGCAAACCACGAGCACGTCGGCAAGAATATCGTTGGCGTCGTGCTCTACCCAGGCTTCCTGCGGGAAGTATTGCTGGAATTCACGCTGGGCACGGCCGCGAATATGGCCCTGATCGTCGAATACGATGGCCCGACTGCTGGTCGTGCCCTGGTCGATAGCCAACAGGTGACGGGAACCGCTCATGAGCACAGGACCTTGACTTGGTTCATATACGTCTTTCGCTTTTAGGGCTTAGGATAAACGCGATTAAGATCGGGCAGCGTCCGAGTCCATGGGCACTATAGCCTCGCAGCGGGCGCTAGCGGATCGTGCGATTGCCTCCCGGACAGGATGCAGCTTCCGTGTACCAGGCCATACAGGTCAACCATTGACGTACGAAACACAGCAGGTCAGCACCGACAGCGCCACGCGCCTGGTCGCCTATCGCTGGCCGGCCCAGCTTGAAACGCGTGCCGCTCTGGTCATAGTGCATGGCATGGCCGAACACGCCCGCCGTTATGCGCGGCTGGCCGAATATCTCGCGGCGGTCGGTATCGACGTCCACGCCTTCGATCTGCGCGGTCATGGCGCGACCACCGCCGCCGTGGACCACGGCAATCTCGGCGAGCGCTGCAACTGGCAAACGCTCGTCGACGACGTAGAGCGCGTTCGTCAGCGGGCTGCGCGCGACGCGGGCAACGTTCCGATATTCCTGTTGGGACACAGCCTCGGCTCGTTTATCGCGATGAGCGTACTTCAGCAGTACGGCGATGCGTACGCCGGTGGCATTCTCAGCGGCACCGATCGACCCGGTCGTATGCGGTGCCGCGCGGCAGCACTGCTCGCCCGCCTCGAGTGCGCGCGCGTCGGTCCGGACGGGGTCAGCAAGCCGTTACAGTCGCTCATCATAAGTGCCTATGACCGGCGCCTGTCGCGCTATTACGGTTCGGTGCGCGAGAACGCATGGCTGTCTAGCGACAGCGCGGCTGTCGACGCCTACAACGGCGACCCCGACTGCGGCTTCCCCCTGCGCGCGGGTGCCTGGCACATGGTTCTGCGCGGTATCGCGCGCAGCAGCGGCGCGCATCGACAACGCCAGCTGCCGATACGCCTGCCGCTACTCATCATAGCCGGCCGCGACGACCCGATGGGTGGCTTCGGCCATGGCCCACAGCGCGTGGCACGGGCGCTCGACGGCGACGGCCAGCGCGCGCTCGAGCTGCGCCTTTACGACGGCCAACGCCACGAGTTGCTGCAAGACACGGGCGCCGATACGGTTATGGCCGACATGCGTTCCTGGCTCGATCGCTGGGCCAGCCACCCCGAGGCAGGCGCGCCCGATTAGCGCCCTGTTTCATAGGAGTAAGCCTATGCGTCGTCTCGTCGCCGCGTTCATCGCCCTGTCTTTTATCACGACCGCGGCGTTTGCAGCCCCGAAGGCCGATCTATGGCCCCATTGGCAGGCACATGATGAAAACGCCACGGCCACGATCGACCACAGCGCCTACGATGCATTTCTGCGCAAATATGTCGTCGCCCACGAACACGCGCCCAACGGCGTGCGCTACGGCGACGTCAGCGCGGCCGATCATACCCGGCTCAAGAACTATATCGAGGCCATGCAGCAGGTCGACATCGCTGCCTATAACCGCGATGTGCAGCGCGCCTACTGGATCAATCTCTACAACGCCCTCACTTTGGATCGGGTGCTCGACGCCTACCCCGTCGATTCGATCCGCGATATCGGCGGCAGCCTGATTTCATCAGGGCCCTGGAAGAAGCGATATCTCACGATCGACGGCGAAAAACTCAGCCTCAACGATATCGAACACCGGATCCTGAGGCCCATCTGGCACGACGGGCTGACCCACTACGGGGTCAACTGCGCGTCCATGAGCTGCCCGGATCTGAGTACGCAGGCATATACCGGCGACAACGTGTATACCCTGCTGCGCGAGAACGCTCGCGACTACGTCAACAGCCCTGCCGGCGTTCGCTTCGACGATGGCGAGCTGGTGGTGTCGAGCATCTACGACTGGTATGGGCAGGATTTCGGCGGTAACGATCGCGCCATCATCAGCCATTTGCGCCGCTTCGCCGACCCCGCGCGCTCGACGCGCCTGGATATGCGGGACACCATCGACGACTATGCCTACGACTGGGCCTTGAACGACGAAGCCAATATGTCAGACGACCGCTAGTACTGACCGGGCGAACGTTTGCCCGGTTGCCCCCAGGCCTGTCTCGGCCATCTGCCGGCTCTGGGCATGACAGCGCTAGCAACCAAACTGCCGACATACGCGCGCACGCCGACAGGTTGAAACACGCCTGAGCAATATCAGGGCCGGCGCCACGCGCCTTGTCTG
>DJIE01000140.1:470-2662 GCA_002433465.1 Salinisphaera sp. UBA6602 | reverse complement strand
AGCTTGGCAACCGAGTCAACGGACAGCCCGATGCCGGTCACGCCGATGAACCGGTTTTGGTAGTCGGTTACCCGATAGTTGAGAAAGATGGTCAGGCGGCTTGGATCGGCGGTGTCGGTATCGACATTGATTTCGTAGGGCGTGTTCAGCTCGCGCGTACGAAAGTACCAGGCGTCCTGAGGGTCGTCGGCCGACACCTGCTTGAGAACGCCGTCGGCGTGGTAGTAGTTGCGCGTCTGTTCCGATACGTAGAAGGCCGTGGTCGTGTCGTACTTGTTCTGGATCTCGCGCAGATAGCGCACGATCTTGTCGGGGCCGGCTTCGCCGTCGAGGGTCCAGTCGCGTAGCAGCGTGTCGTGTGCCATGAGCGACGAAATAAGCACCGAGCGCAGCAGGTCCTGCTCGATTTCGGAATAGATGTTATCGCTGGTCAGCGGCAGCGTTTCCTCGGCGATATGATCGTTGACCGAATCGCTGGCCAGAAAATAGCTGATCACGCTGGTTGCGATAAAACCGAATACGAGCGCGCCGGCCAGTGCGACCGCCAGATAGACTTTCTTTTGAGCCAGCATTGTTCTTTCTGGGAATAGGGCGGTGGGCCGTGGGCCGCTGAGGCGGTCAGGAGACTTTATCGCCGCATCGGTTCGCCGCGATTAGCTTAATCAGTTGTTTGCGCCTTGGGTAGCGCGAGACGCTTGTCGGCGTGTCGTGCCTGGCTTATACCGTTGTTATCGGCCCCGCATCACGATGTCTGCATGCGGGATTAGTAATCATGTTCATGGTTTTGAAGATACCGATGAAAACAGTTGGATTGTCGATCGGACGACGTGTCCGAATGGCCTGTGTTTCGTTCGTTGTAGTGGCTTTCCTGGCCGCCTGTTCGGGTGCGCCCGATGCCGGTGACGTACAGCCGCTGCTGGAAACACAGGTGCGCGCAAGCCTGGAAAACGCCCAGTCGGCGATGCGGGCGTTGGGGGGTGAATCCGGCGTCGAGTTCATGCGCGCCATGGGTGCGCCGAATCCGGATGACATCCATATCGAGAACGTCGAGATTCTGGAATCGCGTGAACTCGAGCACCAAGACTATGAGCTGCAGCTGCGCTACGACATCGTGGCCGGCGACAATCGCAAGGTCGAAACCACGACCGTGCGCGTCAACGAAGGCGATAACGGCTGGCGTTTATTGCCCGATTGATGTCGGCAAACAACCCGCAGAACACGGTTCGCTTCGCCCTCGGGGCTGGCGTCGGCGGGTTGTTTGAAAGATGTCAAAAAACCGCCTTACGACAGTCATATAGCGCGCATCGGCGACGCGTACTCTGCATCCGGTGCATGAGCCATAGCGGCTATCTTGCTGAGAACATGGTACTAATGGGGTGATTTCACTGGCGTTACACTCGTGTGGCGCCTCGATGGAGGCCTCGATGAAAGAGACGTTTTCGCACGCTTCACGCTGGCGCTGGCTGGGCAGCATCGCCCTGGCCATGGCGGTTGGGGGCACGACGCCCGTGTATGCCGACAGCGCCGCGAACTGGGAAACCCTCGAAGTCACGGCCACGTCGTTCACCCTTGCCGAAGAAGAAACCAAGCAGGGCAACATCGGCCTGACCGCCTTCGGCGAACAGCTCGAGCCCGGCGACAAGGCGATCGCCGTATCCCGCGATCTCATTCGACTGGGCCTGACCCATGGCACCAAAGTCCGCGTCGAAGGCCTGCCCGGCACCTATACCGTGCAGGACAAGATGCACCGACGCTGGCGCAACAAGATCGATATCCTCTTCGCCAAGCGCAAGCGCGCGCTGAAATGGGGCCGCAAGAATATCGAGATCCAGTATCTGGTCGCCGACGCGAATTGATCGGACGTCTCAGGACTTCAGGCGATAACCGGTTTTGAAGATCCAGGCGACGACCAGCAGGCAGGCGGCCAGAAAGACGCCGATCATGCCCAGGCTCACAAACACGTTGACGTCGGCCACGTCGTAAAAGCTCCAGCGAAAACCGGACACCAGATAGACCACCGGGTTGAGCAGGGTGATCTTCTGCCAAATCGCCGGCAGCATATCGATTGAATAGAAGGTCCCGCCCAGAAAGGTCAGCGGGGTGACGATCAGCAGCGGCACGATCTGCAGCTTTTCGAAGTTGTCGGCCCAGATACCGATGATGAAGCCGAACAGGCTGAAGGTGATGGCGGT
>DJIE01000140.1:0-159 GCA_002433465.1 Salinisphaera sp. UBA6602 | reverse complement strand
AACAGGCTGAAGGTGATGGCGGTGAGCGCCAGGAACACCAGCATCATGAACGGGTGGGCGATGCTGATATCCACGAAGAAAAACGACGTGCCGAGGATGATCAGCCCGAGCGCGGCCGATTTGGTGGCGGCCGCGCCTACGTAGCTGATCACTATTTCC
>DJIE01000070.1:2786-3977 GCA_002433465.1 Salinisphaera sp. UBA6602 | reverse complement strand
GGCCGCGTGCCGCTGCATACGCTGCGTGCCGACATCGACTACGGCCTGGCTGAAGCCAAGACCACCTACGGCGTTCTCGGCGTCAAGGTCTGGATCTTCAAGGGCGAAGTGTTCGACACCGATCCCAAGATCGAAGAAAAGCCCGCCGATACCGGCGCGGCCGCGGGGTAAACAACCATGTTGCAACCGAAACGAGTCAAGTTCCGCAAGGTTCAGAAAGGCCGCAACCGTGGTCTGGCCCAGCGCGGTAATGCCGTGAGCTTCGGCGAGTACGGCCTGAAGGCGGTCGAACGTGGTCGCCTGACCGCACGCCAGATCGAAGCGGCGCGTCGTGCCATGACCCGTCACATCAAGCGTGGCGGCAAGACCTGGATTCGCGTGTTTCCCGACAAGCCGGTTACCAAGAAGCCCATCGAGGTTCGTATGGGTAAGGGCAAGGGCAACGTCGAGTTCTGGGTGGCCAAGGTGCAGCCCGGCTCCATGCTTTACGAAATGGAAGGCGTGAGCCGCGAAGTCGCCCAGGAAGCCTTCCGCCTGGCGGCGTCGAAGCTGCCGGTGAAGACGGCCTTTGTCGAACGCAAGATTCTGTAGAGGCGAAGATGAAAGCGAAAGAACTGCGCGAGAAATCGCCTGAAGATCTAGAAAAGGAATTGCTCTCGCTGCGTCGCGAGCAGTTCAACCTGCGCATGCAGCAGGCCACGGGCCAGCTGTCGCAGACCCATCAGTTCGGCGTCATTCGTCGTGACATCGCGCGCATCAAGACCGTGCTGCGCGAAGCCGGCAAATAGGAACAGTTGAGCCATGAGCGAAACGAGCGAAAACAACAGCACCGCCGCCGAGCAGGACAAGCGTCAGCGCGTTCTGGCCGGCAAGGTCGTGAGTAACGCGATGGACAAGACCATTGTCGTGCTCATCGAGCGGCGCACGCAGCACCCGCTGTACGGCAAGTACATCCGTCGGAGTACGCGTCTCAAGGCGCACGATCCGGAGAATACTTGCCAAGTGGGCGATTTCGTTGAAATCGCTGAGGGTCGCCCGGTGTCCCGCCGCAAGGCGTGGTCGCTGCGGCGCGTGGTCGAGAAGGCCGGCGAATTCGATACCGCAGGATAAACGACAGCCATGATCCAGACAGAATCGGTACTCAATGCCGCCGATAACAGCGGCGCGCGCCGCGTCCAGTGCATCAAGGTG
>DJIE01000070.1:0-2478 GCA_002433465.1 Salinisphaera sp. UBA6602 | reverse complement strand
CGCGTCCAGTGCATCAAGGTGCTGGGCGGCTCGCATCGTCGTTACGCGCGCGTTGGCGACATCATCAAGGTCAGCGTCAAGGACGCGATCCCGCGTGGTCGTGTCAAGAAAGGCGAAGTGATGAACGCGGTGGTCGTGCGTACACGTCACGGTGTTCGTCGCAACGACGGATCGCTGATCCGCTTCGACAACAACGCCGCCGTGCTGCTCAACAACAACAACGAGCCGATCGGCACCCGTATTTTCGGGCCGGTCACGCGCGAGCTGCGTGAGAAGTTCATGCGCATCATCTCGCTTGCGCCGGAGGTTCTATGAGCTCCAGAAAGATTCGTAGCGGTGACGAAGTCATCGTGATCAGCGGCAAGGATCGCGGTCGTCGCGGCACGGTCAACCGTGTACTCGAGGACAAGGTCGTTGTCGAAGGCATCAACATTGCGAAAAAGCATGTCCGTGCGGACCCGAATCAGGGCATCCAGGGCGGCATCGAAGAGCGGGAAATGCCGCTGCATGTTTCGAACGTGATGCTGTACAACCCGGACACCCAGAAGGGCGAACGGGTCGGTTTCAAGTGGCTGGGCGAAGGTTCGGATCGGCGCAAGGTCCGTATCTACAAATCGTCCGGCGAAGTGGTCGACGCGTAGGTGAACGACATGGAAAACGCCATGGAAAATACGAGCAAACATCCCGCGCGCTTGAAATCGGTGTATGCCGATCAAATCGTACCCAAGCTGATGGAGCAATTTGGCTTCAGCAGCCCGATGGCGGCGCCGCGTGTCACCAAGATCACGCTCAATATGGGTGTGGGCGAAGCGGTGTCCGATCGCAAGGTGATCGAGTCGGCGATGGCTGATATGGCCAAGATCGCCGGCCAGAAGCCGGTGATGACCCGGGCACGCAAGTCGGTGGCCGGTTTCAAGATCCGCGAGGGTTGGCCGATCGGCTGCAAGGTGACGCTGCGTCGCACCCAGATGTACGAGTTTCTGGATCGGCTGGTGAACGTATCGCTGCCGCGTATCCGTGACTTTCGTGGGTTGAATCCGCGCGCGTTCGACGGGCGTGGCAACTATAGCCTCGGTATCCGTGAGCAGATCGTGTTCCCGGAAATCGATTACGACCGGGTCGATGCGCTTCGCGGTATGGATATCGTGATCTCGACCTCGGCCAAGAACGACGAAGAGGGGCGCGCGCTGCTGGACGGGTTCAATTTCCCGTTCCGCAAGTAACCGGCCCCGGAGACCCCAAGTATGGCAAAGAAAAGCATGATCGCCCGCGATCGCAAGCGCATGAAGCTGGTGGCGAAGTACGCCGAAAAGCGCGCCGCGATCAAGGAACGTATCAACGACCCGGAGGCGACGCCTGAAGAGCGTTTCGCCGCTGCGCAGGAACTGCAGGCGCTGCCGCGCGATGCCAGCCCGACACGGGTGACGCGTCGTTGTCAGGCGACCGGTCGTCCGCGCGGTGTTTACCGCAAGTTCGGGCTCTCGCGTAACAAATTGCGGGAAGCCGCAATGCGCGGTGAAGTGCCCGGTCTCGTTATGTCCTCCTGGTAGGCCACAGAAAAGGTATCGGTACGCATGAGTATGACTGACCCCATCGCCGACATGTTGACCCGTATCCGTAACGGGCAGTCGGCAGATAAGGAAAGCGTCGAAATGCCCTCGTCCAAGCTGAAACTGGCGATCGCCCAGGTGCTGCAGGACGAAGGCTACATCTCCGGATTCGAAACCGTCGACCTGGACGGGAAGCCGCGTTTGCGCGTGGCGCTCAAGTACTTCCAGGGCCACGGCGTGATCGAGCACATCGAGCGGGTGTCCAAGCCCGGTCTGCGCGTCTATCGGGGCAAGAAGGAAGTGCCCACGGTTGTCGGTGGCCTCGGTATCTCGATCGTGTCCACGTCGCAGGGCGTGATGACCGACCGTGCGGCCCGTGAGGCTGGTCATGGCGGCGAGATTCTCTGCTACGTGTCGTAAGGCACGTCGAGCAACGCACAGGAAGTTCGAATATGTCCAGAGTAGCTAAAGCCCCGGTGAGCTTGCCCAGCGGCGTTGAGTGCAACGTCGCCGAGCGCGACGTGCGGGTGAAGGGCAAGAACGGCGAACTCAGCTTTCGACTGCCGGACGGCGTCGATGTCGAGGTCGCCGACGGTGCCGCCACCGCCAAGCCCACCGGCCGCAAGCCGAATATGGCAATGGCCGGAACGGTGCGTGCGACGGTCGCGAACATGGTTAAAGGCGTCAGCGAAGGCTTCGAGCGCAAGCTCGAGCTGGTGGGCGTGGGCTATCGTGCCCAGGCCCAGGGCGACACCCTGAACCTGTCGCTGGGCCTGTCGCATCCGGTGGCTTACAAAATGCCGCAGGGCGTGACCGTTGCGACGCCGAGCAATACCGAAATCGTGCTTACGGGTGCGGACAAGCAGGTGGTCGGTCAGGCCGCCGCCGAGATCCGCAACTACCGTCCGCCGGAGCCCTACAAGGGCAA
>DJIE01000038.1 GCA_002433465.1 Salinisphaera sp. UBA6602 | reverse complement strand
CTCGCGCCTTGCCTGGCGAATTTCTGAAAGGCAACGCGGCGATTGACGTGAGTGTTAACAGCCCTAGAAATCGTCACCGCGGCGTTTTTCGCCGCCGCTATCGCGCTCGCTGTCGCGTACGCTGCTTTCATTACTGCTGACGCCGGAATCCCGCGAGAACGAGTCGCGATCGTCGTAGTCCTCGATCGGGGGCAGCTGCGGGCGCTGTTCTTCACCCATCAGCGGAATGCTGGTTTCGGCCTGCTGTTCCTGCAGCGAGCGAATATAGTTGTACTTCTTGCGGGTGAAGTAGTCGGCTTCGCCGCCGCCGCGCAGAATGGTCGGACGGATGAAGTTGAGCAGGTTGCGCTTGTTCTTCTGCACGGTGCGATTGGTGAACAGCGCCCCAAGGATCGGGATATCGCCGAGCACCGGCACTTTCTGTTCCGTCTCGACGACCTGATCGTCGATCAGGCCGCCGAGCACCAGAATCTGGCCGTTCTCGACTTCTACGGAGGTGGTGAGTGTGCGGTTATTGGTAATCAGGTCCACCGCCCCGGTCTGGCTCGAGCCCTGGGCGATGCTCGAAACTTCCTGGTCGATGGTCAGCTGGATGGTATCGCCCGCGCTGATCTGCGGGGTGAAGCCCAGCGTCAGGCCCACGTCCTTGCGTTCGATGGTCTGGAAGGGGTTGGTCAGGCCGTTGGTCGCGCCGCCGCCGGTGGTGCCGCTGGTGTAGTTGCCGGTCACGAACGGCACTTCCTGGCCGACCTTGATTTCGGCTTCCTCGTTATCGCGGGTGATTAGTGACGGCGTGGACAGCACGTTGGTGTTGGTATTGCCGGACAGGGCGTTCACGAGCACGGCAAAGCTGGTGCCGCTGTCGCTGATGCTGCCGATGCCCAGATTGATGCCCTGCTGGACGAGCTCCAGCGGCGTGCCGTCGAGTGCGAGCGAGGGCACAACGTTGAGCGTGTTCGAATCGAGAATACTCGCGGCAGCGGGCCCGCCGTCTTCGAAAACCGCGACGTTTACGCCGAGCTGGCGCGAACGCGAGAGCGTGACTTCCGCGATGATAGCTTCGACCAGCACCTGGCCGCGGCGGATATCCAGCTGATTAATGACCTGCTTGATCTCGCGCATCATATCCGCCGGCGCGGTCACAACCAGTGCATTGGACGCCGGCTCGGCGATTACGGTGACGCCGTTGGCGCTCGCGCCGCCGGCCGAGCGCGTGGCCGCGCTGCTACCGCTGGCCGAGGCCGGGTTGCTGGCACTGCTCGCCGTCGCACCGTTGCCGCTGGCGAAGTTCTGCAGGACGGGGGCCAGGGATTCGGCGTCGGCGTAGTCGAGATAGACGACCTGGGTGCCGCCGGTTTGTTCGGTGGCCGTGTCCAGATCGGCGATGATGGCACGCAGGCGCAGACGTTCCTTGCGCCCGCCGCTGATGATCACGCTGTTGGTGCGCTCGTCGGGGATCACGCTGAAATTCACCGCGGCCGCGTTGCCGCTGGAGCCGGCTTTGAGCTGGTCGATCACCCGAGCCACTTCCGGCGCGCTGGCATACTGCAGACGGATGGTTTCCACGTCCTGCAGGCCGTTGCGATCGATCTTGTTGACGATTTCGGCGATGCGCTGCGCGTTGGCCTCGCGGTCGGAAATGATCAGCGTATTCGAGGCCGAGTAGGCCGCCAGGTGGCCGTATTGGGGTACCAGCGGGCGCAGGATCGGCACCAGCTGATCGGCGGGCACGTTCGACACCGAGATCACGCGCGTGACGATATCTTCGCGGGTCGAGCCGCCGCTGCGCCCGAAGCCACCGTCCTGCTTGGCGTTGATCTGGGGGATGATCTTGGTGATCTCGCCGGACGGCACCGCCGCGAAGCCATGGACTTCCAACACCGACAGAAAGGTCTCGTAGAGTTCGGCCGGCGTCATCGGCTCGGTCGACAGGACGGTGACATCGCCCTTGACCCGCGGATCCACCACGAAATTGCGGCCGGTGACCTCACTCACTGTGGCGATCAGCGTTGTGATATCGGCGTTCTTGAGGTTGAGCGTGAACGCATCGCCCGAGCCCGTACTGGCCGACTGGGCCGCCGCACCCTGACTTACGGCAAGAAGCAGAAATGCCAATAGGCAGAACCGGCGCAGAACAATAGCTGTCATCTAGAAATTCACCGTAACGGTACGTTGCTGGCCATCGCGTTCGAGCGTTACGGACGCGCTGCTCGCCGACGCGAGGTTGCTCAACAGCTTGAGCGACGCGGCCGGGTTGTCGAGCGGCTGCCCGTTAACGGCGGTGACCAGTTCCCCCGATTTAAGGCCGGCCTTTTCAAAAAGCCCTCGGTCGGCCCCCGGATAGATCCGGTAGCCGACGAGGTTGCCGTTTTGTCGTTCCGGCTGCAAGCGAATGTAGCGCTGCGCGTTGGCCGGGTTTGCCAGGATCTGCTCGCGCACTTCACCGAGGTCGTCGGCCAGCTCGCTGGAGACGGCCTGGGTGCGTTGTACGCCGGTCATGTTACGGGCTTGTTTCACGCTTTCGAGCGTCAGCGTCTCGTAGCGGCCGCTGCGGTCCAGGATCACGCGATTGGCATAGATCGCATGCAGTTTCACGCCGTTGCCGATGTCGCCGCCCACCGCGTAGCTGTCCTGATCGTTGCGCCCGCTCTTTATGAGCGCCCGGGACCGGTTACCGTTGGCTTCGGAAATAATGCCGGTGAGCACCAGGTTCAGTCGTGTTTCCGGCGCGTCGATAATCTCGCGCTGCTCGGCCGCACGGTCGGTGACCGACTGCTCGCCGAACAGGTGGGCACTGGCGATCGTGTCCACATCCACCGCACTATCCTGTGCCGCGGCATCGGCACGCGTGGTGGTGGCAGGCATGAGCTCGTTTTCATCGGCCGGCCAGGCCAGCCAGAACAGGCGCGCCAGCGACAACGCGATGAGAATCACGAGCAGGATGTTGACGATTTCCGGCAGCCGGCCAAGCCAGCGCTGGGCGTCGCGTGAGAGTTCAACGGCCATGCGGGCAAGTCTACCCCAGCAGAAAGCGTCTGCGGTTGCGACGCTAAGAATTTCATGAGTGAACAAGCCAGTTTGCGCGACCGCGGGTGAAGGTTAGACTTGCCGGGTTGCCGCCTTCCCAGTTTCCTACGCATGTATCTGCGCTATTACGGCTTTGACGACTATCCGTTTTCGGTCACGCCGGATCCGGCGTTCCTGTACCTGAGTGCCAGCCACCGCGAGGCGCTCGGGCACCTGTTGTATGGCGCGGGCGAGCACAGCGGCTTCGTTGCGCTGATTGGCGAAGTGGGTACGGGCAAGACCACGCTCATTCGGGCACTGGTCGAAAACGACATGCCCGACCTCGATATCGCCCTGTGCTGGAACCCGCATCTGGAAGTGCGCGAGTTCGTTGCGACCATCTGCGACGAGCTGGGCGCACCCTACGACGCGCGCCGGGACACCTCGCTGAAGGATCTGGTCGATCGGCTCAACCAGCACCTGCTGGCCACC
>DJIE01000082.1:4490-4620 GCA_002433465.1 Salinisphaera sp. UBA6602 | reverse complement strand
CGCGCTCGATCGCGGCCTGCCAGGCGACCGCGGTTTCCACGTCGTCGCCCGGACGCCAGACATGCAGGTTCGGTATCAGGCGCAGGCTGGCGATATGCTCGACCGACTGATGGGTCGGGCCGTCTTCGCC
>DJIE01000082.1:0-4185 GCA_002433465.1 Salinisphaera sp. UBA6602 | reverse complement strand
TGGGTCGGGCCGTCTTCGCCGAGGCCGATAGAGTCATGGGTATAGACCAGGATATTGCGCGAGCGCATGAGCGCGGCCATGCGCACCGCGTTGCGGGCATAGTCGGAGAACGTCAGGAAGGTCGCGCCAAACGGGGTAAAGCCGCCATGCAGACTCAGGCCGTTGGTGATCGCGGTCATGGCGAACTCGCGTACGCCGTAGTAGACGTAGTTGCCGCTGTAGTCGCCGGCGCTGATCGGCACATGGCCCTTGAAATCGGTGCCGTTCGACCCGGATAGATCGGCCGAACCGCCGATCAGTTCCGGCAACAGCGCCGCATAGGCTTCGATAGCCGCCTTCGACGACTTGCGCGTGGCCGTACGCTTGCCCTCGGCCTGTACCTTTTCTATGAAGGCACGGCACTGTGCCGGCCAGTCGCGCGGCATCTGGCCTGCCATGCGACGTTCGAACTCGGCCATGTCGTCGGCGTATTTGGCCGCATAGGCCGCACGGGCGTCCTGCCAGTTCTTCTCGGCGGTCGCGCCTCGATCGTGCTTGTCCCAGGCCGCATAGATATCGTCCGGCACGGCAAAGCGCGTTTCGTCGGCCCAGCCGATCTGCTTACGCGCGGCGGCAATCTCTTCGTCGCCTAGCGCGGCGCCGTGCACGCCGGCGGTGCCCTGCTTGTTGGGCGAGCCCCAGCCGATCACGGTCTTGCAGCAGATCAGGGTGGGACGGCCGGTTTCCTGGCGCGCGGTTTCGATGGCGGTCTTGATCTCGTCGGCGTCGTGGCCGTCCACGTTACGCACCACCTGCCAGCCATAGGCTTCGAAGCGGGCCGGCGTGTCGTCGGTGAACCAGCCCTGGGTTTCGCCGTCGATCGAAATGCCGTTGTCGTCATAGAAGACGATCAGCTTGCCCAGCCCGAGCGTGCCGGCCAGCGAACAGGCCTCGTGCGAGATGCCTTCCATAAGACAGCCGTCGCCCGCGAAGCACCAGGTGTAATGATCCACGAGCGTGGCATCGGCGTGATTGAAGCGCGCTGCCAGCGCGGCTTCACCCAGCGCCATGCCCACGGCATTGGCCAGACCCTGGCCCAGCGGGCCGGTGGTCGTCTCGACGCCCGGGGTCATGAAGTTTTCCGGATGACCCGGGGTCTTGGAATGCAGCTGACGAAAATTCTTGATGTCGTCGAGCGATACGTCATAGCCGGTCAGATGCAGTAGCGCGTACTGCAGCATGGAACCGTGCCCGTTGGACAGAATGAAACGATCACGATCGACCCAGTCCGGATTGCCCGGATTGATCTTCATGTAGTCGTTGAACAGCACCTCAGCAATATCGGCCATGCCCATGGGCATGCCCGGATGGCCGGAGTTGGCCTGCTGGACGGCGTCCATCGACAGAATACGGATGGCGTTGGCGAGATCACGGCGTGCAGGCATCGACAATCCTATGACGCGGCTTGACAAAGGCCGTGCATTGTCTATTAAAGCGCCCATGTGGGCAACACAGGATTAAGTGCCCGCACGGGCACGAATTGCCGGGCACCTTGCCCTGCACCGGCGCTGGACGCGGGCATAAATCGCGCAATCGCAGCCATCCCGCAGGCAATCCACGCCCCGTCATGAATATTTAATCGACGCCGAGATGCCTGACGATGCGCCTGCAAAAATCTTAATTATCATGCGCTTGGTAAATAATGCCCAAATGGGCGAGCGTAGAATCGCCTAAAGACAGCACCCCCGTATCCCGCCCTGCCCTCGACTCGCGGATTGGCTGTGCTAGCGTCGGTCATGGGGCTATTGCCGTTACCGTGCGCTGACACCCAGAGCAAGTATTAACACGGCGCACGTCGGCCATGCCTTGTCCATCGGTTGCAACACCGATTTCCACAAACCAGAGGGATTCAGCTCATGGCAGACCAAAACGCCAAGACAGAACAACAAAAACCGGTCGAAATCATCAGCGGCACGACGGGCAAACCCATCAGCAACTCGCGGCGGCGGTTTCTGAGCAATGCCGGCATGTTCTCGGCCGGCCTGGTCGGCAGTTCGCTGCTGGCAGCCTGCAGCGACAACGACGGCTTTGCGAATGCCCAGTCCAACAACGCCGGCAATAACGATCTGTTCGCGAACGCACCCAGCGACGCTGCCGTCTTGCAGTTCGCGCTCAACCTCGAATACCTGGAAGCCGAATACTATCTGGGCGCCGTGACCGGTTCCGGCCTGCAGGCCTCCGACACGAGTGGCAGCGATGGCGGCATGCCCGCCGGTACCGTCACCTTCCCGCAGCAGGGTGCGGTCAACTTCACCGGCGAAGGCCTGATCGGCCGTTATGCCGCCGAGATCGCCTCCGACGAGCTCGATCACGTGCAGTTCCTGCGCTCGGGGCTGTCCCAGGCCGGCGGGCTGATCGCCCGTCCGACGATCAACCTGAGCAGCTCCTTCGACTTCGCCGCAACCGCGGCCCTGCGCGGCGCCGGCGTGATCGGCAGCGGTGCGACCGCGACGTTCAACCCGTACGCCAGCCCGCTTGGCTTCCTTATCGGGGCCTTCATATTCGAGGACGTCGGCGTGACGGCTTACAAGGGCGGCGCCCAGTTCCTGCGTAATCGCGACTTTTTGACCGCAGCCGCCGGCATACTCTCGGTCGAGGGTTATCACGCGGGCCTGGTGCGCACGATTCTTACGGCGCGTGCGGAAGACGGCGAAACCGTGACCTTCAATACCAGCGAAGGCGACCAGACCCTGCCGCTCGGCGCCGTGATAAACGCCATTTCCGGGGCTCGCGACAGCCTCGACGGCGAAGACGATCTCGACCAGGGCATCACCGGTGACGGCGTTAACAGCGTTTCGATCTACGGCATGAATTACGATGCAACCAACATCGTCCCCACCGACGGTAGCGGCATCACGTTCTCGCGCACGCCGGCACAGATCCACAATATCGCCTACCTGACGCCCAACAGCGTGAGCCCGATGGCGAACAACGTGCCGTCGACGAGCTTTTTCCCGGAAGGCACGAATATCGCGGCTGCCGAGGCGCTGGAAGCCAGCGGCGGTGCCACACAAAGCAGCAACACCACGACCTGAATTCCTATAACCGCGAAATAAAACCTCCATACCCGTTCAACGAGGGCGCCCCTCGTGAACTTTAGCCCCGGCCTCGGCCGGGGCTTTTTTATGGGCATGCAAACCGGCTTTATATCTCGATCGCGGCAAGCCGTTGGGCACCGGCGACGAGCGTGGCATCGCTCTTGGCAAAGCACAGGCGCAGCAGGCGCGTGTCCGGAGGCGTTTGAAAAAACGGGCTCAGCGGCACCCCGGCCACGCCGACCTCTTTGACCAGCCATTGCGCGAACGTTGCATCATCGACGTCGCGCACCGCGGAATAGTCGACCAGCTGAAAATAGCCGCCGGGCACGTCGCGCAGAGTCAACGGCGTGTCGGCAAGCAGCGCCCGGAACCGATCCCGCTTGGCCTGATAGAAATCGGCCAATTCCAGGTGGTGAGACGGCTCTTCGGCAAGCATGTCGGCCAGCGCCCATTGCGCGGGGGCAAAGCTGGCAAACGTCAGATACTGATGCACCTTGCGCAGCTCCGCGGTCAGCTGCGGCGGCGCCACGCAGTAGCCGATCTTCCAGCCGGTACAGTGATAGGTCTTGCCGAAGGAGCTGATCACGAAGCTGCGCGCGGCCAGCTCGTCGTGACGGGCCACGCTCTGATGGGCCTGGCCGTCGAAGACCATGTGCTCATACACCTCGTCCGACAGCACGATGATGGACGTATCGCGCAGCAGCGCGGCGAGCCGATCGAGATCAGCCGCACTCAACACCGCGCCGGTGGGATTATGCGGTGAGTTGACGATGAGCATCCGGGTACGCGGGCCGATGGCATCGGCGACCCGCTGCCAGTCGATCGCGAAATCGGGCCGGGTAAGCGGCACCCGGATGGCGCGGGCATTCTGCAGTTCGATGGCCGGCACATAACAGTCGTAGGCCGGGTCGAGCACGATAACCTCGTCGCCGGCGCCCACCGTGGCCGCAATCGCAGCGAATATCGCCTCGGTCGCCCCGGAGGTCACCGTGACTTCGGTGTCGGCGTCGGTGGCCCGCCCGTACAGGGCGTTCGTCTTGGCCGCGATCTGTTCACGCAGCGCGGCCACGCCGATACCGGGCGGGTACTGGTTACGGCCGTCGGCAAC
>DJIE01000095.1:5346-5497 GCA_002433465.1 Salinisphaera sp. UBA6602 | reverse complement strand
GCGCCGCGGGCGTCGCACCGGCAGGAAGGTCTTTCGAGAGAGAGAGAAAACCTGCGGCAGGCACCGAAGGCTGGCACAGCGCTACACGCCTACATTCGCGCCGCACCGACGAAACCGTTAGAAAACCTGACCCATCGACTGGCTTGGCGGC
>DJIE01000095.1:0-4990 GCA_002433465.1 Salinisphaera sp. UBA6602 | reverse complement strand
GGAACGCACGACCACGCGCGCCTGCGCGAGGCAAAAAAAAAGCCGATCGCCTTGAGCGATCGGCCTTTTTCGTTCGCTGCGTTGTGGCCGGGCTACATTACGCCTAGAAAAGACAGAATGGCCACGACGATGACCACAAGGCCAACGAGATAAATAATATTGCGCATGGGGTCTCCGAAAATTGCGTTCAGCGATCACGGCTTTTGCGATCGTTGTGGATGGTATCAGCTCACAGTGCACAGTCGCAGATTTAGCGCCATGTTGACTAATCGCGCACTATCGTTGTCGCGACGCAACAAACCCGCGGCCGATCCTGCCGATCCAACACCAGAACACTTCACTTGCTCGGCCATTATCAACGCCGTCGATGAATAGGTGCCGGCGCCTGTCCGTCTTTACTTTCGATAATGCCGTTGGACATGGCGCGCCTGCATTCTTACACGCGCGTTATCAAGCCGTAGGTCGCCAATCGCATGATCTATTTGTAGGACCAGCTTAATAGCAAGCGCTGCTTGAATAGCCCCTATTCCCAGGGGTAGGCAGCGACCGGCAGATTGCGGGCCTCGAGCTCGCGAACCACACGCCGCCGCGCCTTGACCACGTCGGGCACCGACAGCTCGCGCAGCCGCGCCACTTCGGCCGCGGTAAATACCGGCACCGGATCGCCCGCCGGCGCAGCGGCCCAACGGTCGAAGATATAATTCATGACCGCTGCGATCTCGGCGTTATCCAGCCCCGAGCCGACCACGCCCGGCACGTGCATCAAATAGGTTCGGCCCTCGTTCAAGCGCCCGAAGGAGCCGACATAACCGCGCAGGTCGGGTATGCCGCCGCGTAGGCTCCCCGAGCCGTCTGCGCGGTGGCAGCCACTGCAGTGAATCAGATACTGCGTTGCGGCTGGCACGCCAGCCTGGACGCCCGCCGACAGCACCAGGCCAACCGCGAGCGTGCATGCTCTCGAAATGCGTAACGCAGACTTTACGCGCCACCGCCGAGCGCCCGCGTCGAACGCGTCAGCCCGCCGGCGCATCGTCCACCTGGCCCACCAGTACCGCCACGGTGCAGTGGTAGCCCATGGACTTGTTGGCCATGCACCAGTTGATGTCGTTATGCAGGCTCATCTGGTAGCCCGGGCGTTCACGCGCGCTGTTCACACACTCCGTGCCGGTACAGGCGGCCTTGCCGCAACAGTCGTTATAGGACACCACGTAGTCCTTACCGTCGGTCGGGTTACGGCAGGTCCCCACCCACGACACTTTGGATGCTTCGGCGCCGGGCGGACAGCTGGTGAGCGTGCCGCCGCAATCGTTGCAGAGGTTGCCGTCGATCGCACAGTAGCGCCAATAATCACAGGCCAGCGGATCGTCGTCCTGCAACTTGCCCCCGTTAGGGGTGGCCGCGATCGCGCGCCCGCCCTGGTCGAACGGCAACACCGGCAGCAAAGCCGTACCGGCCATGAACAAAGCCGCACGGCCAATGAAACTGCGCCGGCTATAGCGCTGGGCGGTCCGGCGCACCATGCGTTCGGCGCCGGCATCCGTGCGGGCCGTCAATGCATCGAGTAGTCGCTTCATGATCTGTCCTCGTGGAGGGTCATCACCCGGTTAGGGACGGGCCGGCGCGCCGTCTTGCGCCTCGCCGATATAGTTCTGGATGGAGGCCACGCCCATGTCGTGGGCGTTGAACAGGCTTTCGAGCTGCTCGCGCGTATTCACAAGGCCTTTCGCGCGTACCGCGCCGGTGCGGTCGAGCACCACGGCATAGGGCAGGCGCGCCACCCGAAAGCCCAGGCCCAGCTCGGTTGAAAGCACGTAATCGAAGTCGTCGAGCCGGGCGTTGTCGATGAAGCGGCGCTGTTTGTCTTCGTCCCCGTCGCTGGCCAGCACCACCGTCAGCCAGTCGCCTTCGCTTGAGCGGATCGAGCGCAGAATGGGTATGAGCTTCTTGCAGATCGGACAGGTCGGCGAGACGAAGAAAACCAGCGTGGCCTTTTCCTTGACCGTGCCGATCGAAACCACGCCGCCGTTGAGGCTTTCCAGCGTGAACTTCGGCGACTGCTCACCGACCTTCGGGCCGGAGTCGTTCATGAGCGCGCCCATCGGCGCGATGCGTTCGTAGAGCACGCCGATCTGGCGCGCGAGCACGACAAAGCCAAAGCACAGGGCCAGAAAGGCCAGGCCGAGGAACACCACGGCAAAAGTCAGAGCGGTCATAGTGATCCTCGTTTTTTCAGGTACATGCGGTTGGCGTTGAGCTGTTCGAACAGCAGATAGAGCGCGAGTGCGAACACGCCGGCGCCGATCACGACAAGGCTCTCCGGCAATGTCAGCGCGCTGGGCATGGTCCAGGCAGCAAATACCGCCAGAACAGCGAGCACGCCGTTACGCAAAAGCAGGGACGTACTTAGCATCTGCGGCGCCCCGCCACAGCCGCATTCGATACGGGTATGGCCACGCGCAAGATTGATGGCGATGGCAATCGCGTAGCCCGCGAACAGCACAGCGCAGCCCAGCAGGCCGGCGCCGCGGCTGAAGGGCAGCGCGACCAGCGCCGCGAGCACGAATTCGAGGCCCATCAATGCGCCGGCGACTGGCGCTATCCAGGCCTGTGGCAAGAGGCGGTAGTCGGCGACAAAGCCCTGCAGCTCGACGAAGTCCATGGCCTTGTGCAGCGCGGCGCGCAGCACCACGAGCAGAATGAACACGCCAGCTGCGGCGCTTGCGAGTGCGAGCATGGCGTTCATTGCGCGCTCGCCGATGCACGCGCAGGCGCGGTCATCAAGGAGGTTGTCCAGCCCACGCGGTCGTCCGTGTTCGTCTTTTCGAACTCGAAGCCACCCTTCGCGGTGGGCGTATAGACGTCCACACTCGATTCTTCTTCGTTGGCGCCGTACAGCGTCGGGCTTTCACCCTGGCTTACGGCCAACGACACCAGGTGCGGCGCCTCCGATCGGGCCACGAGCTTCTCGTCGGCCAGACTGTAGGCCCAGATCTGTTCGGACATATCCTTGTGGCTGCCTTCATAGGCATTCGAGTGCACGATCATGAACAGCATGTCGTTGGCCACGTTGTAGGCCGTGATGCCGTAACCACCCGGTGCCCAGTCGCCGTCGACATTTGCGGTAACGGCCAGCTTTTTGACGAGTTTCGCTTTCTTGCCGCTGTCGTCGACGACGTAGAGATTGCCGTTGAACGATGTGAATACAAGATAGCCGTTGCTGGCCCGTACCGAGTGCAAATAAAGCGCGTCGCCATCGACATCAAACATCGTGTCCGACGGCGTGGCGCCCGGGTCGTTTTCGTCCACGTCGTAGCTGTTGAGGGTGCCCGGCCCGCACAGCGTCGAGAAGCGATGACCTTCGACGCTCGGGTAGATGCCGTAGCAGCCCGGCGTGGGCACTTCCTTGACCACACTCATGTCGTCGAGCGCGACCACCGTGACCGATGTGCCCGGCGTAGCGTTCTGTACATACAGATACTTTTCGTCGGCGCTGATTTCGATGAGGTGTTCCATGCCGATGGCCTTTGCCGCCTTGTTGGGCACTTCGACCTCGGCGACCGGCTTCAGGCTGTTCAGGTCGAAGGCCTGAACCACGCTATGAATCGGCCCGTAGGTATAGCGCTCCATATAATCGGAGAGCGTGTAGACCTTGCTATGGTCGTGGCTGACGATGAACTGTGACGTCAGACCCAGCGACAGCAGTCCCTGATACTTCAGCTCATCCTGCGAATAGACATGGATACGGCTCGCGCCATCCCAACTGGCCTGATTCACTAGCACGACCGGGCCCTCAGCAATAGCCTCTTCCACGGTGAAGGCTTCCGGCTGGAACCCGGGGTCATCGGCGCCAAGCGCCGTACTGGCGAACGCGTATACGCAAAGCGCGGCGGTTATGGCCGAATGGCGTACAAGCCTTTGAAGTATCGTCGCTGTCATCGCGGGGCCCTTTGGAACGGCGGTCAGGCAGCTGTTGCAAGAGGCGGGCCAGTTTGCGTGGGCCTGCCGATAGGCCCGATCGCTTGGCAACGCACTGATCTCGCACAGCGGTGCCATCGTCTGGAGCAGCGCCCTGCGCGCTAGCTGTGCAATACAAGCCTGCTCCGCGACCGCGGACGGCCCCGCCAAGCGCTCGCCCCTGGCCACGCGCGCCGGCAAATAGCGCAGACAGGCGCCGACCGCGATCCGCCCCTGTTCGCACCGGGGCCGAGTCGAATGCCGTTCCACCACGCATGCGCCGGTACGGCGACGCGTTATTAACCCAGCATGAAAATAGCTGATTTTTCGGGTCGATAAGGCGCGTGTGCGAAAGCATGCTCGCTTCGCCCATCGCCCATGAACCGGTTGAAGGAAACTAGGGAAAACAAGTCCCGGCGTCTCTTTCAATGGCGTTGAAAACCGCTGACACAGCCGGCTGTTCTGACGCCGGATCAATAGCTGTCGCGTAGCGCCGATCAGTCTGTATCATGCATTCAATCGCGCCCCGCCCGGGGCGCCGCCTATTTCAAGGAGCCCCCATGGCCAGCAACGTCGCCGAAATCATTGTCGAGACACTCACCCAGGCCGGCGCGAAGCGCTGCTACGGCGTAGTGGGCGATACCATCAATCACTTCACCGACGCGATCCGACGCTCGGATATGGACTGGGTGCATGTGCGCCACGAAGAGGTCGGCGGTTTCGCGGCCGGCGGCGAAGCGTTCATTACCGACGAACTGGCCTGCTGTGCGGGCACCTGCGGCCCCGGCAGCACCCATTTTGTGAACGGCCTGATCGAGTCCCATCGCAACGGTGCGCCGGTGGTGTTCATTGCCTCGCAGGTGGCCACCGCGGAAATGGGCGTGGGCTTTCCCCAGGATGTCGACCAGCGGCCGATCTACGCGCAGTACAGCGTGTTCTGCGAATACGTCTCCAGTGCGGAAAACGCGCGTCGCCTGACCGCGATCGCCGCACAGAAAGCGCTCAACGAAGGCGGCGTGGCCGTGCTCATCGTGCC
>DJIE01000087.1 GCA_002433465.1 Salinisphaera sp. UBA6602 | reverse complement strand
AGCGTTGGACGGGGCTCAAGCTGATCGCCGACCGCATCGGTATCCGTGGTGGACGCCGAGCCTACCGACGCGTGGTGTACGAGTTGGTTGCCGAGATGGCTATGGACTGCTTCGGCCAGCGCGCCGCGACCGGAAAAATCGATATACACGCCAGGCGTTGTCGAGTCGATCTTGTCGACCTCGTCGTACGTCAAAACCTGGTCGTAGAGGCCGAGGCTTTCCACGGTGGCTTGATTGGATGGCGAGGTCAGCCCGATCAGGCGCACGCCGGCCTGCTGCAACGCGAAGGCGCAGCCGTAGGCGGTCTTGCTCGATGCGCTGGACAGGATGAGCTGGGCGGCGCCGAAATGGGCGTTGTCGATGAGAAAATCGGCCAGCATCCAGGAGGTGAAAAACAGCGGCCGCATCAGCATCTGGTGGTCGGCCAGGTCCGGCGCATACCCCAACGCTTCGGTGGCGCGGCTGTATTGGTTGTACGGTGTGGGCAGCGACTGGCGATGGCGCGAGCCGTCCACGAAGCCGCGCTGGGTCACATGAACCGGCTGTACGATCAGCTCGTCGGCCATCGGGAAATAGCCGTACAGGCGCGTGCCTTCGGTGAGCCCTTCAACGCGGCTTTCGCTGACCGTGGCAAAGCCCCAGACCGGCATCATGCCGTAGCCGCCGTCTTCGCAGGGGAAGAAATTCCAATAGCGCATGGCATCGCCATAGGCCGCATAGGTGATGTTGTTGGCGGTCAGGGCAAAGGTTTCGATCGCGAGAGCGGCCGCGCCGTCCGCCAGAGGCCGATGGCGAGGAACGTCCTGTTTTACAGTTCGTCCAAGATCCGTCTTGTCGGTCATCAACTGTGTGATCGTGTCCGTCATGGCCCCTGCTTGCCGGCGCATCCGGCGACTGAAATAAACTGGCGGTCATGCTAGCAGCGGCTTGCCGCACGGGGGTTCGGTTTTACCATGCAGTCGTCTCGACAAGGCTCAGGCCTGCCCAGGCCGCGAAAAAAGCCCACTCAGCCTCGGGCCGTATTCACCGTGCAGGCCATTTACGACGGTTTTGTTCGGATTTGGCGGCGCGACGGGCCGGCGGCGACCACCACCCGCGCCATCGCTGCAGAAACGGGCTACAGCGTCGGCACCATTTACGATTACTTCCCCAACCGCACCGCGCTGCTCGCCGGCTACTACGAGCACTGTATCGACCGGCTGTGCGATCAGCTTGTCGCGACTGATACGGACAATGCCCACCTGCCGTGGCGGGCCCGGCTGACGCTGCTCGTGCAACAGCTTTACGGACACAGTCCGAATAGTCCGTACTTCGATCGGGAAATGCTGGCGCGGGAATCGCTGGTCGCCAATGCCGGACGCCAGCAGCACGCCTTCGAACGATGCAGCGGCTGCGTCTATCCCCTCGTCAACGCCTGGCCGGATTTGCCCGCCCCGGTGCCAAAGCGCACGATCGACAGCCTCGTGCAAACGGTGTGGGGCAGCATGCGATATGCCCATGTTCTCGACCGCGATCCGGAAACGGCCCAAGCGCATATCGAGGATTTGAGCCTCATGTCCCGGGCGCTGCTGCTGAGCGTGGCGGATGATTAGTCGATAGCAAGAAGCGCTTGTCGCGCGTGCGGGGCGTAGGCGTCTACGCGACAAATCCTCTTGCGGGCACGACGAGCGAAGATCGGGTTCGCGAGAACGGACATGCCAGAACGCGCGCGCCTGGCCACGCTCTGGCCCAAAACGTCCGCGGCTGGCTGTCCTCAGATAATCCCTTGCCAGGAGAGGGTCATTATCAAGGCGAGCGCCATCGCGCCGAGGATTGCGTTGGCCATGTACAACGGTCGGGCCTTGCCATGGAGCGATATATACGTGCCCAGAATAACCAGAAGCGCCACGCCATAGGCCACCAACATGGCAACGATGGTACCCGTGCCGCCCGAGCCTTCGAACTGCTGCTGCGGCCCGGCGGACTGGGCGATGCCGAATAGCAGGGCCGGTATGCCCGCTGCCGGGAAGGCGAGCAGGAAGTAGACCAGAACAGCCACGGGGCCGGGGCGTTTGGTGTCGGTTTCGCGGCTCATGGCACCCGTGTTTTCAGTCGGTTGGGGCGCAAAATTTAGCATGCGTCCTGCAGCAAGACTCGCTCCATTCCTGAACGGCCGGGTTGCTGACGGCGAGGGGTGAATTCAAGCGTCGTAGCTGCCCGCCGATAGGCCCTTGCGGTTCCATGTCTTAAATAAGGAGAACTATGGACGCGTCAAGTGTGAGTTCGACCGTCGCAACCGCGATGGCGTTACAGCAACACAACCAAAGCCAGGATGCTCAGGCGAGTCTGTTAAAAGACACGCTCGACAGCCAGGCCGCACAGATGCAGCAGTTGATGTCTTCTGTGTCGCCGCAACAGGCTTTGGCCACCACCGGTACCGTGGGCACGCAAATCAATACGTTTGTCTGACGGATATCGGGCCCCGATTCGTTCGGGGTGGAACGGTCGCAGCACATCGGTGCTGGGGCCGTTTTTTATTGCCTCATCCGGGCGGTGATTTCTCCGAGCGGCCGCCGAATCACACCGTATTCGCGCCTGCCCAAACCACGATAGATCGACGTATTGCCCTGGTCGACAGGTCGGTTTCGGTGCGTTTGCGGGCGTGGCCAATCGTCAAAT
>DJIE01000196.1:1769-2635 GCA_002433465.1 Salinisphaera sp. UBA6602 | reverse complement strand
AGGCGATACTTCTTGTTGCGCGCGATCGTCATGGGCGAAAAGACGGTACTCGCGGCCGCAACAGCGCCGGCCGCGCCGGTTAGAAACTGACGACGTTTGATGCTCATGGCTCCCCTTTGCTCGGCCACGGCTCGTTAGACGAGCCGGCCGTTTGCCTGCTTATGAATTTGTTATGTTCGGCCCGTACCGCGTTGCACGATCACGCAAAAGCGCCGATCCTGCCAGATTGCCGCAAAATCCGGCCCGCGAAAAGTCGACCAAGGGTTGATGTGCTCGCGAGCACGGACATCATTAATGCCTGAACCAGAAAAGCTGACCGGGCGGGCACCCGGTGGTGGCCTGTTTGCCGATCGCCTCGCCGCCGTCGGCGGTGGCGCGCGTGCTTTCTTGCAGGCAATTTATCAAGCCGGAAAACATCCACTTTCATGCCGGGCCGATAAGCACGGCCAGCGCGGCGTCAGATACGCGGGCCACCGCCCTGCTTGCGCCAGTAGGTGATCAGCCCGAAGCCGAACGCCATACCGCCCAGATGCGCGAAATGGGCGACGCCGGCCTGGGTGCCGGTCACACCAAAGAACAGTTCCATGGCGCCGTAACCGATCACCAGCCATTTCGCCGTCATTGGAATCGGCGGGATGAGCAGCATCACCCGGGCGTTCGGAAACATCATGCCGAAGGCCAGCAACACGCCGAACAAGCCGCCCGAGGCGCCCACCGTGGGCACCGGCTGCCCCGGCGACATCACCGCCAGCGTCAAAACCTGGGTGATGCCGGCGCCGACGACACAAACCAGGTAATAGATCAGAAAGCGCTGGCCGCCCCAGACCTGTTCGATCACGCGGCCGAACATCCACAGGCCGAACATG
>DJIE01000196.1:784-1447 GCA_002433465.1 Salinisphaera sp. UBA6602 | reverse complement strand
GCCGAACATGTTGAAGAACAGATGACCAAAACCGCCGTGCAGAAAACCGTAGGTCAGCAGTTGCCAGATTTGAAAGCCAACGCTGCCTACCCCCGCTGACGTACGCACCGGATAGTCGCCGAAAGGCCACAGTGCGAAGTACTGCATGACCGGCTCATGCGCATACATCAGCAACAAAAAACCCAGCCCGTTCGCGATCAAGAGCCATTTGATCATCGGCGGCACGCTGGAAACGGCAAACGGGTCCTGTCGCATCGGCAGGCAAGCTCGGCTGGCAATTAAACCCGCCAAGCATACCGCATCGTCTTTTGTGGGCGCACGGCACGCGACTCCGCCCACCCGCGCGCGCATAAAAAAACCCGGCGCTGCACTGGGCAGCGCCGGGTCCATACACGCTCGGTCGAGCGTTTACCGCAACAGGTACAGGAAGTGCAGATGCTTCTCGTACTGGTCGAGGATATCGCCGATGAGCTGATCCTTGGTATAGCCCACGACGTTGTACTGCTGACCGCCTTCACGCAGGAAGACCTCGGCACGGAAGTGCTCGCGTTCCTTGGCCTTCTGCTGCTCTTCGCGGCGGGTCAGCGCACCCATGTAGAACGTGGGCGCGGTGAAGCGACGCGCACGCACGCCGTAGACGAAGTCGATCTCGGCGCCGTGGTC
>DJIE01000196.1:0-428 GCA_002433465.1 Salinisphaera sp. UBA6602 | reverse complement strand
TCCTCGACGCTGATCTTGGTGCTCATGCCGCTTTCCTCGAACTGCTTCGACACGGCCTCCATGGCCGGCTGAACCACGTTGGTCAGGAAAGCGTCCACCTGCTTGCGGCGCGGCGAGCTCACCAGCGTCTGCAGACGATTCTGCCAGCTGCCGCCGCCGAAGCCGGCAACGTTGGAGGGCGTGTTCATGGCATGACGCAGGCTGTCCTGCTTGACCAGCTCGACACTCAACGACCGGTACAGGCAGTACGCCATCACCAGCAGCATGACGGTGATCGGCAGCGCAGACGCCAGCGATGCCGCCTGCAACGCGCCGATACCGCCCGCAGCCAGCAGCACGATGGCTACCACGCCTTCCAGCACGGCCCAGAAGATACGCTGCCATACCGGCGGCTCGTCGCCATCCTTGGCGGTGAGAATATCGATGAC
>DJIE01000126.1 GCA_002433465.1 Salinisphaera sp. UBA6602 | reverse complement strand
GAGAGGTTATGCAGAGCTTCCCTATTTATGGTCGAACCCTGCATCGGCGCGGCAAGATTACCGGCCGGTACGCGAGCCCAGCCCGGCAATAACAGTCGCAGCAGCGCGTCGGGCGGCTGCGAGAATACGCCATTAGAAACAGCGACCAGGCGAGATTAAAAGTCATGCAACGAACTCAACGACGTTCGGAATCGATCTGCGATGCGTATTCCTAAGACCACTCTGGAACAGTGGCGTGTACTGCAGGCCATCGTTGAATACGGCGGCTTTGCCCAGGCTGCTGAACGCCTCAATCGCAGCCAGTCGGCGGTGAGCTATGCCGTGGCTCGTTTGCAGGAGCGCGCCGGCGTTGACCTGCTCGTAATCGACGGCCGCAAAGCGCAACTCACCGATGCCGGGCGTAGCCTGCTGGCTGAAGCCGTGCCGCTGGTCGACGAACTGCTGCGCATCGAACAACGCGCGCTGGCCCTGACCGAAACCCAGGCCAGCGTGCGCCTGCATGTGGACAGCATCTATCCGCGCAGCAAACTGTTTGCCGCGCTACGCGCCTTCAGCGCCGCTTACCCGCAGGTCGAGATCGATCTACGCGAAGCGACAAGGCTGGCCGCATACGGCGAACCGGGTTTCGATCTGGCAATCGTTGCATGGGCGCCTGCCCGGACAGACCAGCGCCATCTACTGGATGTCGACATGCTGGCCCTGGCCTGCCCCGCACATGCGCTGCACCACCGAAGCGGCCGCCCCCTGTCGGCGTCCACCCTGGCCGGGCATCGCTGTGTATCGATTACCGGCGAAGGCGCATCGGCCAAGGCAGCCACGCTGGCGCCAGCGAACGGCCGTGTCTGGCAGGTCAACACTCTTGAAGCCGCGGTCGAGGCCGTGGCCAGCGGGCTGTGCTGGGGCTGGTTGCCGGCGCATCTGGCCGCGCCCTATGTCGACGCCGGGCAGCTGGTGCCGCTGGCCGTGTCCGGCCCTGCCCGGCGTCCGATCCCACTGGCGCTCTGCTATGCCGACGAAGCCGACGCGGGTACGGCGACCCGTGCACTCGCCCAGCTGCTGCGCGACGCCTAGGGCAGCAGCGCTAGTTGCGACGGTCGGCATAGCCTTCCGGCAGTTGATCCGGCGCCTGTGCAACCACGCTTTCGTCATCCACGTCGCAGCGCTCCAGAAAGGTGACCGTGGCGAACTCGTCGATGACCAGGGTGGGATACGTCGGGCCAGCGTCGCGATATTCCAGCATGGTTTCCAGGTGGTCATTCTGATAACAGACCGTCTTCTCGGGCGCATCAGCGACCCAGCGCGGGAAAAAGATCACACCGTGCAGATGGCGCTCGGCAAAATTCACCGCCACGCTTACCGAGGTGCCGGTCGGCTCGTTCCACGACACTTTGCACACGTCGTCCGACAAACGCGCCAGATGCACCGCCTGATCGCGAACCCAGCGGCCGCCCACCATGCCGCTATGAATACGGTAGTCGATCGTGCGGGCATTCTTGATGTACATCTCGTACTGCCAGCCGTTGTCGTAGGTGTAGATGAAATGGCGGCCGACGAAGGCTGCGAGCGCATCCGGCTGGGTGGATTCGAAAGATTCTTCGGTGATCATGGGGTCCATCCCGTAGTCGAGAAATCGAACCTCATGATCGACCCGCTTATCGAATATAAAAAGCGCGGATTCTGCGGCTTTTAAATCGAAAAATTAGATATGTCAGAGATCGCGGTTCAAGCGGCGAATAACCCGACCCACGCTCAAGCCCTGGACCACGATCGAAAACAACACCACGCAATAGGTGATCGTGAGGATCGTATCGCGCGCTTCGCCGGGCGGTAGCGCCAAAGCCAGGGCCACCGAAATACCGCCGCGCAGCCCCGCCCAGGTCAGCAGCGCGCTGGCGTTATCGCCCAGACGATGCCAGGGGCGCACCAGCTGCAGGGCCATGCTTACGCAGCCGTAGCGGGTGATCAGCACCAACGGAATCGCGCAGACGCCCGCCAGCAGATAGCGCCCGTCGAGGGTGATATGAACCATCTCCAGGCCGATCATCACGAACAACACGGTGTTGAGGATTTCGTCGACGATTTCCCAGAAGGTGTCCAAATGCGCTCGGGTGGTGTCGCTCATGGCGAATAGGCGCCCGTGGTTACCCACCAGCAGGCCGGCGATGACCATGGCGATCGGCCCCGAGGCATGCAGCACCAGCGCCAGCTGATAGCCGCCCAGCACCACGGCCAGGGTGACCAGAATCTCCACCTGGTGATCGTCCATGCGGCGCAGCATCCAGAAGGCCAGCCCGCCCAGGGCCAGACCGAGCAACGCACCGCCGACCACTTCCTGGACGAACAACAGCGCGATTTCGCCCGCGCCCTCCACATGGCCGGCCCCGGTCAGGCCAAGCAGGGCCAGAAAGACGACCACGGCCACGCCGTCGTTGAACAGCGACTCGCCGGTGATATTGGTTTCAAGCTCCTGCGATACCCCGGCCTGCTTGAGCAGGGCGAGCACGGCGATGGGATCGGTGGGCGTGATCAGCGCGCCGAACAGCAGGCAATAGACAAAGCTCAGCTCAAAACCCAGATACGGCACGAGCAGATAGGTCACGCAGCCGATGATCGCGGTGGACAGCACCACCCCCACCGATGCCAGCACGCCGATGGAAAAGCGATGCTTCCACAGATCGCCCAGGTTGACCTGCAATGCACCAGCGAACAGCAGAAAGCTGAGCATGCCGTCCATCAACGTTCGATTGAAGTCGATGGCCAGCCACCAGCTGCCGGTTTGTTCGCGAACCGCCAGAACACCGAAGTAATCCGCGGCGACCAGTGCGGCCGACACCATCAAGCTGAGCAGCATCACGCCGATGGTGGTCGGCAGGCCGACGAGGCGATAATTGACGAACGCGAGCACCGCGGCCAGCGATACCACGATGGCGCTAATCTGTAGCAGACCCACGGCCTGTCCCCCGGCAAAAACGCGACAGGATAGCGCGTTGTCTCACGACCTCGATATCGAATCCAGACGGTAAACCCGCGCCGCGGTATCGAAGAACAGCGCGTTCTTTTCGTCTTCCGAACAGCCGCGTGCCAGATACTTGAAGGCGTTCCAGAGCGTGGCGTAATCGCAGGTGAAGTGATCGACCGGGAAGTTGCTCTCGAACATGCACC
>DJIE01000146.1:32518-35322 GCA_002433465.1 Salinisphaera sp. UBA6602 | reverse complement strand
GCTCGACGCGGTGCTTGCCTGCCAGGGGCGCTTCCTCGAAATCGGCCGTACCTGTGTTGCCGAAGAGTATCGGCGCAGTCCGGCGATGGCGGTGCTCTGGAGCGGTATCGCCGATCTGATTCGTGCCGATCGCTACGATCACCTGATTGGCTGTGCGAGTATCGATCTACGCGACGGTCTGGCGCTCGCCCATGCGACCTATCGCCAGATCTGGGCCCGCCAGCCGGCCGAGCGGCATCGTTGCGTGCGACCGCGCCTCGCGCTGCCGCCCGCCGAGGCACCGCTTGATCGTGCCGTGCGCCTGCCGCCGCTGATCAAGGCCTATCTGCGTGTCGGGGCCTGTGTCGGCGGGCCGCCGTGTTACGACCCGGACTTCAACGTGGCCGACGTGTTCATGCATCTCGATCTCAACCGGCTGACGCCGCGCTATGCGCGGCACTTTCTGGGCCGGACCATGCCCGATGATGGCCGCTCGGCCGCGCGCATGTCGGCTTGAGCCACCCGGCGCCTGTTCGATGATCTGCCTGTTGATCGCGCTGCGCGGCGAGCTGCGGCGCTCTCGGCGCTAGCCGCCGGCTGGCCAGTGGCTGGCGCGCCGATGTAATATATGCGTTATGCATCTATTGGGCGGGCGTGACCGCGTTGGCCCTGGCTTTTCGCAGACGGCGGTTCCCATGTCCTCACCCGATCGCACGGCCCGTTTGGGTGCCGTGCTGCTTCTTGTCGCAGTCCTCGCCGGGTTCGGCGTCGCGGTTTATTCCTATTTTGCGCCGCTGACCGGCGTCACAGAGACGCTGGGCGCGCTTGCCGCGATTGGCGTGAGCGCAGCGCTGGTCGTACTGTCGCTGCTGCTCGCTCGGCGGCCCGACCAGGGCGTTCTGGTGGCGGTGACGTTGATCGGACTGGTCGGCAACGCGTTTGCTGGCGCGCTCCTTCACGAATGGTGGCTGTGCATGGACATGGGCGTCGGGTTGATCGGCTTGCTCGTGGATACGCTGGCGCCGCAGCGTGGCCGCAAGGCGGTGCACTCATGAGTACCAAGGTGTATGCCGTACTGCGTGCCGCAGCCATCGGCGCGGCGCTCGCGCTGCTTGCAGCTTGTGGTAACAACGCCGCGACACGCCAGACGGGCGCGCCCGAGGGTCAGGCTTCGGGCACCGTGCCGGTTGCTGCGAACACGCCCTCGTCGCTGGTGCCCGCCGAGCCCACCTGGGACAGTTTTCATGGCCAGCTCAACGCACAGAAATACAGCCCGCTGAGCCAGATCACCGCGGACAATGTCGCCGGGCTCGAAAAGGTCTGGGAATTTCATACCGGCGACGTCTCCGACGGCAGCGGCGATACACCCGCGACGGTCTGGTCGGCGACGCCGATCTTTGCCAACGACACGCTCTATATCGGCACGCCGTTCTATCGACTGATCGCCCTCGATCCGGCCACCGGCGAACCGAAGTGGACGTTCGATACCCACACCAAGAAGCAGGCCTTGACCCAGCCGGTGCTCAAGAACCGGGGCGTATCCTACTGGGCGGCCGAACAGCCGGTGCCGGGCAAGGCCTGCCAGAAGATCGTCTACATGGGCACGATGGACGCACGCCTGTTCGCGCTCGATGCCGATACCGGTGAAAAATGCGAGGGTTTTGCCGATCACGGCGTGCTCAACGTCAATCAGTGGAACGACACCCACGCCAAGTGGCCGCTGTCGCTGCTGCAGCCGCCCACCGTGGTTGGCGATCATCTGCTGCTGGGCTGGGCCGGCAAGGACTGGGCCTTCGAACAGGCCCCGCCCGGCACGGTGTTCTCGATCAATGCCCGTACCGGCGAGCGCGAATGGACGTTCCAGGCGCTTTCCGACGAGATGCGCAAGAACAGCGGCACGGCCAACGTGTGGACGCATATGTCGGCCGACGAAGAACTCGGGCTGGTGTATGTGCCGGTATCGTCGCCGTCGCCGAACTTCTGGGGCGGCAATCGCCAGGAAAAGGCGCCGCTGGCGACCTCGACCACCGCGCTGGATCTCGATACGGGCGAGGTCGTATGGTCGCGCCAATGGGTGCATCACGATATCTGGGATTACGATATCAACGCCGCGCCCACGCTCATGGACATCACCGTGGATGGCGAAAACATCCCGGCCCTGGTCCAGGCGACCAAGATGGGTTTTCTGTTCGTGGTCAATCGCAAGACCGGCGAAGACGTATGGCCGATCGAGGAACGCCCGGTGCCCGCCGGCGACGGTTCGGTCGCCGGCGAGATCTATTCGCCCACCCAGCCGTTCCCCACCAAGCCCGCACCATTGCTCGACCAGACGAAAAAACCGCCGGTCTGGAAACTCGCCGACATCGTCGGCGGCGGCCAGTGTTCGCGGCTGTGGGATCAGCTCGACTACCGCGGCATGTATACGCCGCCCACAACGAAGGGCGAGGGCGCGATGGCCTATCCGGACAGTTCCGGCGGCGTGCAGTGGGGCGGTGTGGCCTTCGACCCCGCCAGCCAGACCGCGATCGTGAATACCTCGCATATCGTGCAGTACGTCAAGCTCTACGAGCGCGAAGCGTATGAACAGGCCGATACCGGCTCGGGCAACGAGAGCGGGTTTTCGCCCCAGAGCGGGGCGCCTTACGGCATGCGCCTGAAAGTGGCGATGAACTGGCTGGGCATGCCGTGCTGGCAGCCGCCGTTTGGTGAACTCGTGGCCCTGGATATGCATACCGGCGACGTGCAATGGCGCCGCCCCGTGGGTGCCTCCCAGAAGTACGGTTTCTTCATGCCGGAAAAATGGGGCTCGCCCACCATCGGCGGTA
>DJIE01000146.1:23102-32214 GCA_002433465.1 Salinisphaera sp. UBA6602 | reverse complement strand
GGGGGGCTCGCCCACCATCGGCGGCCCGGCGGTCACCGCCGGGGGCGTGGTGTTCATCGGTGCATCGATGGACGCCAAGCTGCGTGCCTTCTCGCTGGCCACCGGCGAGCAGCTCTGGTCCGATCAGGCCCAGGCGCCGGCGGTGGCCAATCCGTCGGTCTATGAATACCAGGGCCGTCAGTACGTGGCCTTCGTTGCCGGTGGCAATACGATCCTCAAGGATCAGGTCGGCGACCAGGTGGTCGTCTACGCGCTGCCGCAGGACTAGCCGGCCGGGGTGGGCCAGGCGCAATCGAAGGCCGGGCGCGGCGTAGTCGATTCGACGCGTGAAAGCCCATATTGCAGGAACCGGCCCGTACGTCTGCCGGGCTGGCGGTCACGGGTCGAGCGTTCTCACTCCAGGCGTTTCGCCACCGCGTCCAGGCCGGTACGGAATACGCCGTCGGCCACGGTATCGATTGTGGCAGCGGCGTCTTCGGCCGCCACTTCGAACTCGGCCTTCCAGACCACGAGGCTGGCGGCCTCTTCGGTGATCGGGATCACGTCGATGGTCGCATCGTAGCCGCTCACCGGCATGGGCGATTCGAGAATCGCGTAGCGCATATGCCGGTCGGCATCCGATAGAGCGGTGAGCCGCTCGCGGATATGACCGCCGTCGGCGAGGTGAAAGCTGCGCACACAGCCCACGGCATCGCCTTCGCGTCCGTGCTCGATCTCGCTGTCGATGATCGCCGGATGCCAGTCCGGCATGCCGTTGAAGTCGCGCAGCAGGGTCCACACCACGTCGGCGTCGGCCCGGATCACACGGCTGATGAATACACGTTCCATGGCAAGCTCCTGAATCACTGAGGGCGTCGATCGTCGCGCCGCATGCGCGTATGCGGCGATACGCCTCGGCGGTTGTACGCACCATAGCACTGAACAAAACGCGCGCCGGGGCGTGGACGATGCAGCCTGTGCGGCCGAGAAGCGATTACGATAAGGCCATGCTGAAATTCATCTACACAAACGGGCAACGGGCCGTGCCGGGGCTCAAGCGCGCCGGCGCTGTTTGCGCTCTGATCCTGTACACGGGCATCGCGAATGCCGCGATCGATACGCCAGCGCTTGAGTCGATCGCCGAACGGGCCGGACAGCTGCCACGAACCCACAGTTTTCTGGTAGCTATCGATGGCGAGACGGTGCTCGCACAGGGTTACCGCGGCCATTCGGTGGATGCCAAGGCGAATATCAAGTCGCTGTCGAAGACGCTTATCGCCACCCTGGTCGGCGCGGCCATCGACCGTGGCGTGATCGACGGTGTAAACCAGCCGATCGGCGACCTGCTGGGGCCGCGCATGCCGCAGAACGTGGATGCCCGGGTGGCGACGATCACCGTTGGCCAACTGCTGTCGATGCAGTCCGGGCTGGAGCGCACCTCGGGCGCGAACTACGGCAGCTGGGTCGCCAGTCGCGACTGGGTGGCCAACGCGCTGCAGCGCCCGATCGTGGCCGAACCCGGCACGCGCATGCTCTATTCGACCGGCAACAGCCACGTTCTGTCGGCGATTCTTACCCGGGCGAGCGGGCGCAGTACGTTGGCACTCATGCGCGACTGGCTCGGGGAGCCGCTGGGTATCGATATTCCGCCCTGGACGCGCGATCCCCAGGGCATCTATTTCGGCGGCAACGAAATGGGCATGACGCCGCGCGCGCTGCTGGCCTTCGGCGAAATGATCCGTCGTGGTGGCAGGATCGATGATCGACAGATCATTCCGGCCGACTGGATCGAAGCCAGCTGGCGCGGGCGAACCCGTTCGGTCTATACCGGGGATGCCTACGGCTACGGCTGGTTCACCACCAGGCTCGCAGGCGTGACGGCCCACTACGGGCGCGGGTATGGCGGACAGGTTCTGTTCGTGGTGCCAGAGCGCGACATGACGGTGGTGATGACCTCCGACCCGACGCCGCCGTCGAACGGACGCTATTTCGCCCGCCAGGCCACGATCGTCGAGGCGTTGATCGAAGCGAGCTGACTGCATGCGGCGACCGTTGCCCGCTCGCCGCGCACGCCGGCAACCTGCGCGGGGCACGTGTTCGCTATCATGCGCGGCTGACTGCGTTGCCGAGTAGTGATCATGTCCAGCAAAGATGCCGGCCTGTCGTTCCTGTGCCTTGGCACGGGGCGCGGCGCGACCGCCGTTTACGACGGCGAGCCCAGCAGTGCCATCACCCTGAGAATGAACGGCCATGACGTGCTGCTGGTGGATATCGGCTTTGGCGTGGTGCAGGCCTGCAAGCGATGGCTGGGCGCGATTCCCGACACGATTCTGGTCACCCACAACCACAGCGATCACGCGGGTGAATTGCCGGTGGTACTCGCCGCCGAAGCGGCGGCTGGGCGCCGCCTGCGCGTTGTCGCCGAGCCGGCGGTCGGGGTACGCCTTAAAGCACACCGCCTGCACGAACTGGAAAGTACGGGCGAGCCGCTGGCTGCGTTCTGCGACTGGGTCGATACGCCAGCGGGGCAGGCGTGGCCGTTAACCCCACGGTTGTCGCTGTGTTTGCTGCGCGCGCGTCACAGCGAACCCTGCTTCGGTTTCGTTGCCAGCCTCGACGGCGAGCCGATTCTGGGCTACGGCGGCGACTCGGCGGTCGATAGCGACTACTACGACCGGCTGTTCGCCGCGCCCAACGTAATACTCGATGCCCGTGCCACCGGCAACAACGAGCACGCCGATTTCGACACGGTCGCGGCGTATATCGCGGGCCGGCCAACACATCGGGTATGGATTACCGGCTACGGGCGCGCCGATCAGGCGCCGGCGAGCATGACGCCGATCTATCCGGGCGACGCGGTCGCGCTGGGCTCGGGCGCCGCATGAACAGTACTCGTCTGATCGAGTGGCTGGTGGTCGCCCTCTACCGGCTGTCGCCCTATGCCTGGCTGGATGCGGGTATGGCGCGCCTGGAGCGCGCGCAGGGCGCAGGCTGGCGACGGGCTCGCTATGTGGCCTCGGAGGCCTATATCGTCGGCTGGCTGATATTGGCGGTACTGCTGTGGTGGCAGCATGAACAGCTGGCGGCATGGCTCGCCGTGCCGGCGTTGCTGCGCGTGGCCGGCATACTCAACAAGGAAATCGGCGTCATCCTTTTCGGGCGCTGCAAGATCACGCCCGGCCGTATCGTGGCCGCCACCGGTCGGACCATCGTGCTGGCGCTGGAAAACTATGCGACGGCGGCCTTTCTGATGGCTTTCGTGTATACCAAGATGGGCCGCTTTGAAACGTCGCATGGACAATCCGGCATGCTCGAGGGCGGTCATGCGCTGGTCCAGTCGCTATCCGTCCATTTCTCGATGAGCGGTGCCTACCGGCCACTGGATCTGGATACATGGATGCTCGTAATGGCCCAGAGCGCGTTCAGTTTCCTGTTCAGCCTGATCGTGATTTCGCTGTTCGTATCCCTGCTCGATATCGGCGCCGACCGTCATTAACCGCGTGGTTGGAGGATCGGGCAAACAATCGACAGCCTGCGATAAGCAACGGCTTGCGAATACCACTATGCTCGGGGGTGTTCATTCATAGCCTGTATGGAGGCTACGTGGCTAACACCGTCAAGACCATCAACCCGGCGACCGGTCAGGTCATCCGGGAATTCGACACGATTTCCGACCAGCAGCTGCAAGACAAGATCGAGAAGACCCACGAGGCCTTTCTCGACTGGAAGCAGCGCTCCTTCGACGAACGCGGCAAGCTGATCCGTAAGGTCGGCGAACTGCTGGTTGCGAACCAGGATCGTCTGTCCAGCCTTATTACCGAGGAAATGGGCAAGCCGATCAGCCAGGCGCCCGGCGAGCTCAAGCTGTGCAAGGGCATCTGCGACTACAGCGCCGACAATGCGGCGACGTTCCTCGCCGACGAAGAACGCGACCTGCCGGGCGGGCGTGCGCTGGTCAGCCATCAGCCGATCGGCGTGATCTTCGGCATCCAGCCGTGGAACTTCCCGTTCTATCAGGTCATTCGCTACACCATCGCCAACCTGATGGCGGGCAACACCGTGCTGCTCAAGCATGCGCCCAACGTCTGGGGCTGTGCCGAAGCGCTGGAAGACATCTTCCGTGAAGCCGGTGTCCCCGAGAACGTGTTCAACGTGCTCTATATCCAGGAAGACCAGGCCAGCCAGGTCACCGAGCACAAACTCGTACGCGGTGTGACCTTCACCGGCAGTGCCGCGACCGGCCGCAAGATCGCCTCGGCCGCCGGCGAGCATCTCAAGAAGACCGTGCTTGAACTGGGCAGCAACGACGCCTTTCTGGTGCTCGAGGATGCCGATATCGACAAGGCCGTGGATGCCTGCGTGACCGGTCGTATCAACAACAACGGCCAGACCTGTGTTGCGGCCAAGCGTTTCGTCGTGGTGGACGCGGTCTACGAGCAGTTCCGGGATGCCTATCTCGCCAAGATGAAGCAGATCGAGTTCGGCGACCCGAGCGACAAGAACACCCAGCTCGGCCCGATTGCCCGCGAAGACCTGCGCGACAACCTGCATGCCCAGGTCAAGGAATCGATCGAGAAGGGCGCAACCTGCCTCACCGGCGGCGAAGTGCCCGATCGTGAGGGTTACTTCTACCCGGTGACCGTGCTCGAAAACGTCACCCCCGGCATGCCGGCCTATGACGGCGAGCTGTTCGGCCCGGTTGCCTCGCTCATCCGTGCCAAGGACGAGGCGGATGCGATCCGTATCGCCAACGATTCGGTCTACGGTCTGGGCGGCGGCATCTTCTCGGAAGACGAAAAGCGTGCCGAACTGCTGGCCCGGGATCATTTCGATACCGGCATGGTCAGCATCAACGGCTACTATATCGCCCAGCCGAACCTGCCCTTCGGTGGCGTTAAGGACAGCGGCTATGGTCGCGAACACGGCGGCTTCGGTATGCGTGAGTTCGTCAACAGCAAATCGCTGATGATCGCGCAATAGCGTCTCTGCCCGAACGTCGTCCGCGTGACGTCGTGAAAGCCCCCGGCCCGTTGTGCCGGGGGCTTTTTTTGTGTTCGTACGACGGCAACTTGTTCTCGAAGGCAGTTCGCGAATGAACGCGAATACACGCAAATCGAGCGGGGTACTGGGCGTGCTCTGGTAGAACTGGCCACGCGTAACGGCACGTCGGTTAACAAACGCCGCTCCCGCATCCGCCCGTCATTGGCGGTCATTCGCGTTTGTTTTCGGACGGACTGCTTCGTTCTGCCGGTGGGTTGGCGTGAGCCGTACGCCGCAAGTTGGCCGGACCTCAACTCGCGGCGGTGTTGGATTGCGCGAAGCGATTCGCGCTACCGGGCGGCGTTGCCTGTTGGATGACGCTGCGCTAATCCAACCTACGCCCGACGATGGTCGCGATCGTCGAATCGCGAGAGCTTATGTAGAGATGCCCCGGGCCGAATCGGTCAGCGCCAGGGTGCCGGTATGAGCCTGGCGCGGGCGGTCGTGGGTCGGCGCGACGCCGAAATAGCGCTTGTACTCGCGCGAGAACTGCGAGGCGCTTTCATAGCCCACCGCATGCGCCGCGCCGGCCACGTTCTCCACCTGGCTGGCAAGTAGGTCGCGGGCGGCCAGCAGGCGAATACGCTTTTGATACTGCAACGGCGACAGCCGCGTGACCCGCTTGAAGTGGTGGTGAAAGCTCGATGCGCTCATGTGCACACTCGCCGCCAGATCGGCCACCGACAGCGAGCTGGCATAGTCGGTATGCAGCTGGTTGATGGCGGTGCCAATACGCGCGTAGGCGCCGCGCTCGTGGATGAGCCGTCGCAGCAGATGCCCCTGCGGGCCACGCATGGCTTCGAAGATCACCTCGCGCACGCGAGCCGCATACAGCGCCCGCGCAGAAAGCTCGTCATCGAGGCAGTCGAGCAACCGTGTCAGTGCGTCGCTCATGTTCGAATCGAGCGCCACGGCCGCCATCGGCAGCGATTCGGTTGCGGTAGGGTCGGTCGCCGGCCAGACATGCTCGGGCATTGAAGTGACCAACTCGTCGAGCACGTCCGGGTCAATGCGCAGCGAAGCCCCCAGCACCGGCACTTTGCTATCGCCGCGTGTTTCACATTCGAAGGGCACCGGCATGGCCTGGACGAGATAGTGTCCGGCGCCGTAGTGGATGACCCGATCTTCCAGATAGGCCGTCTTTTCGCCCTGGGCGACGAATACCAGCGACGGCTGGTAGACCTCCGGCTGACGAATTGTGCGTCCGGCATAGCCGAGCAGCGACAGGCCGTCCAGGGCGGTGGGCGTGAAACCGTCTCGACTGATATGCGGCGCGATACGGGCCGCCAGATGTTCGAATCGGCCCTGCGCGCGTTCGTTACGGGATATATCGACCACTACAGTCTTGTTGCAGGAAAAGCGTCCGCTCAATTATGCCTGTATTGGCCACCCGGGCCATGCCCGCCGCCTGTGCCCATGGCTTGAGCCAGGCGGCAGGTGTTCTATCATTTGCGCTACGTAAACCGCGACGTGGCTGGCGCGCGCCATATTGCTGTTGCACGTGCCGGCCGACGGAGACATACCTTGCCCAGCCTTGCTGCAATCTATCGCTACCCAGTGAAATCGACCGCCGCGCAAGCCCTCGCTACAGCCCGCGTGGAGCAGGAAGGGCTGGCCCATGATCGGCGCTTCATGGTGGTCAAACCCGACGGCGCATTCGTGACCGCCCGCCGGTATCCCGTTCTGCAGACGATCACGGCCCGCTTCGACGGCAGCCGGCTGACCCTGGTTCACGACGACCAGGTCGCGGTGGCAGAGTCGGTCGTGCAATTCGCACGCCAGCGTTTCGAGACCGGCGTGTGGGCCGACGATTTCCCCGCGTGGACAACCACTCTGCGCCTGGATGCCTGGGTGAGCCGCATCGTCGGCGAGCCCGTTCATCTGCTGTGGCTGGGCGAGCAGTCATCGCGTTTTCGCGACAAGCTGGGCGTTCGCGTGAGCTTTGCGGACGGCTATCCGTTGCTGCTCACCAGCGAAGCGTCTCTCGCCGACATCAACGCGCGTACCGATGGCTCGCACGTGATGGCCCAGTTTCGCCCCAACGTCGTGGTCAGCGATACCGACGCGTTCGCGGAGGATGGCTGGCAGCGTATCCGTATCGGCGACGTGCTATTTCGGGTCGACGCGCCGTGTTCGCGCTGCGTGATGATAACGGTCGACCCGGCACGCGGTGAGCGCCGTACCGACGGCGAGCCCATGCGTAGCTTGTTGCGGTATCGCAAGGGCGAGGACAACCAGGTGTATTTCGGCCAGAATCTCGTGGCCGAGAACGAAGGCGAAATCCGGGTCGGCCAGACTGTCGAGGTATTGGACTGACCCGCAACGCCAGCCTGTATCTAGGGCCGCGATCGGCAGTCGTTGTCGCAGCCCACGATCCGCCGCGGGCCAGCCCGCGGCGGATAGACGTGCGACGGCTTACTGACGCTTGCTCGACTCCGGGGTCTTGTCCTTGCTTTCGTCGTGGACGACCGGGTTCTGGCCTTTGTAGCCACCGACCTCGTCTTCCTTCACCGGCGACTGGACGCGATAGCCTTCCTCATGGGCGGCATAGCCCCCGGCCGCGCCGGCACCCGCGGCAGCCAGCACGCAGCCCTGCATGCCCAGGCTGGCGGTGGCGAGCGTTGCGATCGTGACGAAAGTGGCGAGTCTACGCATGAGTACACCTCGAAGCATCGAAAGATCGCCCGAGTATGCGCAGCCAATATGAGCCGATGCTGAATACAGCCATCCGTGCCTCCAAGGTCGAGGATCGCCGGCGCCGCCGGATACGGCCCGGTATCACCCGTCGGCCGGGTCGTTTGTGCGCCAGTAGCGCTGCATTTCGATATACAGAAAGGACGCCGTCCAGGTGATCAGCATCAGTCCGGTGAGCGATTCGATGCCGGTGAGATAGCGCAGCCCGGCGAGCGGCTGAATATCGCCAAAGCCCAGCGTCGTGAACGTGGTAAAGGAAAAATAGGCGCAGTCGAGCAGGCTGCCGTTGAACTGGCCTTCAAAGTGGCCGAAGCCGCCCCAGGACAACATGCCGTAGTAGGCCAGGGCGAACAGCCAGACTTCTACCGCGTGGGCGCACAGCGCGCCGAACACCCCGAACACGATACGAAATCGGTGGGCGGCCGGCAGGCGCGGCATGAGCCGCGTCATGCGGTAGAGAAATTCATAGTGGATGAACACCGCAAGCGCCACGACGCAGATATTGATGGCAATGATGGTCGGCACGGATCGAATACCCCCCGGGAATCGGCGAAAGCCAGCCTAGCGCGGTGCGTCCGGCGTGGACAGTGGCCGTTGTAGCGATCCTTGGCGCGCGATTGCGCTAGAGTTGAATGCCGCCGTAGGTGGGGCGACATGCCTGAAAGGGGGACGGCATGGCAAAGAACATACTGATCTTTTCGGACGGGACCGGTCAGATCGGCGGGCTACGCCCCGATCAGCGGCTGTCCAACGTCTACAAGATGTATCGGGCCATGCGGGCCGGGCCGGATTCGCCCATCGACCCGAACCAGCAGTTCGCCTTCTACGATCCGGGCCTGGGGGCAAGCGAGGGCCGCGGCAGCAAGCGCGAGCGCATACGGGACGTGCTGTCGTCGGCGCTGGGTACCGGCATCGACGACAACGTCATCGATTGCTATGCGGCCGTCATTGCCCAGTATGAGCCGGGCGACCGGGTGCTGTTGTTCGGGTTCAGTCGCGGTGCCTATACCGTGCGCGCGCTCGCCAACGTGATGAATCTCTGTGGCGTGCCGACCCGCGATGGCGACGGCCACGCGGTGCCGCGCTACGGGCCGAGACTACGCAAGATCGCCGCCGATGCGGTGCGCTATGTGTACAACCACGGCGCCGGCAAGGAACGCGCGCGCTATCAGTACGAGCGCGAAACCAAGGCACAGCGGTTCCGTGACAAATATGGCTGTAACGGCCGCGGCTCGGGCGGCGAGCCGCAGGGCAACGTGCAGCCGTGTTTTGTGGGCGTGTTCGATACCGTGGCCGCGCTGCAGAGCCGGTCTGCCATCGCACTCGCGGCAGGGTTTGCGCTGCTGCTCATGGCAACGGCCGTTACCGGCTGGCTATGGCTGGGTGGTTGGGCGGCGCT
>DJIE01000146.1:819-22791 GCA_002433465.1 Salinisphaera sp. UBA6602 | reverse complement strand
GGTGGTTGGGCGGCGCTGCTGATGAGTGTGCCCGCGCTGCTGGCCAGCCTGCTGGCGGTGCGGGTGCTGTTTCGCCAGTTCAAGTATTTCTACGAGGACCCGAACCGGCGCCTGCGCTGGTGGCACCCGATCGACTGGGTAGACGCCTTTCGCCACGGGCATTTCGCGTTGTGGACAGGAAAGCACTACGACCGCTATATCGACCGCGACGTGCGTTTTCTGCGGCACGCACAGTCGATCGACGAAGCAAGAGCGAACTTTGCCCGGGTCGAATGGGGACGCCCGGAAGATATGGCATGGCATCGTGCGCAGGGCCGCGAAGACTGGATGCGACAGCTCTGGTTTGCCGGCAATCATTCGGATATTGGTGGCAGCTATCCCGAACATGAATCACGGCTTTCGGATATAACGCTCGACTGGATGGTGTCGGAACTCGAAGCCGCCATGCCCGGCGCCGTCGCGATACGACACGACCTGCTGTTTCGCTTTCCCGATGCCCTGGGGCTGCAGCACGATGAACGCAAGCATCTTTTATTCATGCAGCCTCGCTGGCTGCGGCGGTGGACGAACGATCGGCTCACCTGGCCGGAAAAGCGACGCCAAGTGCCCGTCGGCGCCCCGTTGCACGACAGCGTCCTGAAGCGATTTCAAGCACCGGCGGTCGCCCATGCCGATGTCGTCAAGCCGTATCGACCGTCCAACCTGGCGCAGCACACGTCGGTGGCGGCTTATTATCGGTGACAGGTTGCGGCGTGGTCGGGCCCGGGCCAGCGTGTCAGCCGTTGCTGATAACATTGCCGCGACCCTCCTGCAGGACACGGACGACACCAATGGACGCTGACGAATTCGCAGGATCCCGGGCCCAGGCCTTGCTCGACGCCCACGTCGCGTATCTGGCCGCACACCTGCAGGGCGAAACGCTCGAACGCGAGTACCAGCGGCGCGTCGACTGGGTACTCGCCGATGCCGCACGGCTGCGCCTGGGCGATGTCGTCAGCGAAGCCGCGGTCAAGCAAACCGCGATCGACTACGCCGCCGATATGAAACTGGGCGGCGGTATTCCGGTGCTGGTGGGCGATATCGCCGCGGCGATCTACGAACATCCGGTGCACGAACGCACCACGCTGGCAGAACTGCTGCCCGATCGCGAGTTCGAGGAGCTGCTCGACAAGCTGCTGGAAATGCAGCGGCTGCGCGAAGAGGTCATCCATCACTCTGTTGCCAACCCGGTGTTCGCCAATCTGGTGGCCCAGCTGCTGTATTCGGGGCTGCGCGGCTATCTTGCCGAGGGCCAGCGTATGGCTCGGCGTGTGCCAGGGTCGGGGATTGCGATGAAGGCGGGGCGGGCGTTACTCGATCGTGCGCCGGCCCGGCTCGGAGCGGCCGTCGAGCGCGGTATTCGTGCCTATGTGGAGCGCTATACGCGCAGCGGCATCCGGCTTAGCGAGGCCTATCTGCGCGCGGCGTTCGAGTCCGACGAACTGCGCCAGGCCGTGCTCGATTTCTGGGACGACCACAAGCATCGCTCCGTGGCCTCGGTGCGCGACTTCGCCGGTCAGCTCGATATCGAAGAACTGTTCGTGATCGGCTACGAATACTGGCAGCGCCTGCGCCGCACGCCGATTTATCGCGAACTCATCGAAAACGGCGTGGAAGTGTTCTTCGAGACCTATCGCGACGTAACGCTGACCGACCTGCTGGCTGATATCGGGGTGACCCGCGATATGATCCTGCGCGACGGCATGCGATTCGTGCCCCAGGTGGTCCATGCGCTCAAGGCACGCGGCATGCTGGAGCCGATGCTGCGCCGCCACCTCGAGGACTTCTACCGCAGCGATGCGGTGGCCGACATCCTGCGCCGGCCCGCCGGCTGAAATGCCCGCGATTACGATCCGTGGTCGGGCTCGCCGGTCGATTTTGTTCACGGCGTTGCCCGGAACCAGGCGTCGCAAGCGTGCGCCGCGTTCGCGTTCGAACAGCCCTGTCTGATTCGCGGTGCTCGAGCGCGTCGCGGATCAATCGAGCCTGCGGGTCCTGAACACGCTTGCCCGGGCCGGTGCCGCTTCAGCGATCTGCGGCGGCACAACGGCCTGCAGGCGTCGAGCGGGCGAACCCGGCCGGGTTACACTGCGCGCCGGTCACGCTGTCCAGAGATTCACCATGCCTGCCCGAGCCCGCCGCGCTAAAACGCGACACCACGAGCCTGCCGGGGCCGATAAGCGATGAGCTACGCCGTCAAGGAAATGTTTCTCACCCTGCAGGGCGAGGGCGCACAGACCGGCCGCGCGTCGTTGTTCTGCAGATTTGCCGGCTGCAACTTGTGGACCGGGCGAGAGAAGGATCGGCACAAGGCGATCTGCCAGTTCTGCGATACCGATTTCGTCGGCGTCGACGGGCCCGGCGGGGGCCGTTTCGAGCATGCGCAAGCGCTCGCCGAGCGCGCGCGCGAACTCTGGGACCAAACCGCGAACGCGGGCGGTACGCCTTATATCGTCTGCACCGGTGGGGAGCCCTTGCTTCAGCTCGATGAACCGCTTATCGACGCGCTGCATGCAGTGGGCTTCGAAATCGCGGTGGAAACCAACGGCACCCTGAACGCGCCGGCGGCCATCGACTGGGTCTGTGTCAGTCCCAAGGCGGGCAGTACCCTGGTCCAGACCCACGGCAACGAGCTCAAGCTGGTCTGGCCGCAGCCGGGTTTCGCCCTGGAAGAGTTCGAAACGCTGGCCTTCGATCGCTTCTATCTGCAGCCCATGGATGGCCCGGCCCGCGAAGCGAACGTGGCCACCTGTATCGAAACCGCGCTAAGCCGGCCGCAGTGGCGGCTGTCGCTACAGACCCACAAGATGATCGGCATCGCCTGAGCGCTGGTCGTGGCCGCGCAAAGCCTCGGCCGGGCCGTCGGATAAGGCGCTTTCGTACCGGGGCGACATCGGTAGCAGGCCTGTCGCGTCATCCGTGGTTGCCGTGGCTTGCGTAGAATGACAGCGCCCAGGGCGCCGTATTCTTCTACAGCCGTAGCCGGGATACGGTCGCCGCCCGCAGTCATTCGAGTACCTGTTTGGAGACGTCTTGACCGCCGCCTATCGTATCCGTCGCCAGATCGGCATCGACGCCGGCCATCGCATACGCCTGCACGGCAGCAAGTGCCGTCATCTGCACGGGCATCGCTATACCGTGGAAGCCGTCTGCGAGGCCGGTGAGCTGGCCGATACGGGCGAGCAGGCCGGCATGGTGCTGGATTTCGCCTTTCTAAAGGACGAAATGCTCGGCGAGATCGATAGCCCCTGCGATCACGGCTTCATCGCCGAAGTGGCGGACACCGACCTGCTGGCCCTGTTTACGCCGGCCGGCACCGACCCGGCCGAATTCGCGCAGGCGCTCGAAGCCGTGGTACGCGAACAGGGCTTCGCCCTGCCGGACGATACCGCGCTGGGCACAAAGCTCTACGTAATCGGCGTCCCGCCAACCGCGGAAAACCTGGCGCGCCACTGGTTCGAACGCCTGGCGCCGCGGGTGGCCGTACGCAGCGCGGGCCGGGCCCGCCTGGTGCGGATCGTCGTGTGGGAAACGCCCAACTGCGCGGCGGAGTGGCCCTAACGTTTGGCACCCCGCGCAGCCACCCGGTCGGGACTATTGATCCGGCACCAATCCAGCTGAATGCGTGAGCTGTTGCAACGCCATCGAAAGAAACGCCGGTACCTGTGCGTGCTTTGGCCCAATGGCTTCATAACCGTTGGCCGGAGCGTGCGCGCTCTCGCACACACGCGTGATCAGCCCGAAAAATCATCGGTTTCATGCCGGTCTATCAAGGCTGGGCAGGGGCTTCGAAGATGACCGGGAAGGGGGCGGCCGAACCGTTGCATTCGCTTCGGGCACGATATTCCACCAGCCGGAAGTCGTAGCCGTCCCAGTGCCAGCGGCGCGCGCCGCCGCAGTCGCCGATGCCGCGATCCTTGTATCGGTCGGAAAGCACGCCGGACTCGGCGTCGAACTCGGGATCGAACAGGTCCGCCGTGCCGGTCCAGCTGTCGTTGCGCCACTGCGCGAAGAGCAGGCGGCGCGGCGCGCCATCGGCGGGGGCCCATACCGCGTTGTAGCTCGTCTGGTAGGCGCCGCGTATGCACGGCACCAGCCACAGCTTGCCGCCGGAGTCGGGCAGCGTGTAGCTGCGGGCATCGTCCGCCAATTCAGCGGCTGGCGTGTCGCTACAGGCGATTTCGACGGCCGGCACCGCCGGCGACTGGGCGGTGCTCATGCCGGTGCCTGCACACCCGGCCTGGGCCAGCATGAGCGTGCCCGCAAGAAGGCCGGCCGTCGACAGAGCGAATCGATCGGTATGCATGGCATCCGCCGCTTGTTTATTGACGGTGCGATTATAGGCGCGCTGAGAGCGCATCCGCTATCGGACGGGCGATCCGCTCGCGTGCTTCGTGGGTAAGCGCGGCAACCCGCTCGCGCCCGGGTCTTGCCGATCGGCGCAGCCGTGGGCAGGATTGCGTCGCGTCGCCAAAAAGTCAGCACCGGTATGATTGCGTTGTCGGTGTTTTGGCCGGCAGGGGAAGGGGACGAGCGACGGCACAGGCGGGGGGCGGTTTGACGTGCGATCGGAAAACGGATCGGGGCATGGGTTACTGGATCACTGGCATCGGCTGATCGAAGGCGATACGCATTCGCCCGAGCAGCGCATGAATCGAAGCTTTCTATTCTGTGCCGCGGTCGGCTGCTTCAGCGGGGCGATACTCAATTATTCTGCCGGTCTGACCGACATGGTCTATGTCGTGCTGGTCACGATCATCGGGGCCGGCATGCTTGCCATGTGGGCGCATCTGCGGCGCGGGCGCAATGCCCGCCATTCGGCGATGGTGACCAGCTGCCTGGTGGCCATCGGCCTGCTCCCGCTCAACTGGTTCTATAACCAGGGCACCCAGGGGCCGAGCCTGCTGCTCTTCCTGGCGGTGGGCGGCTATGCGTTCTGCCTGCTGCTGGTTGCCCCCGTCCAACGACTGCTGATCGCGATGCTGTTCCTGGTCGTGCCGTATGTGTTGATCTGGCTGGATTATCGCTTCCCCGACTGGATCGAGCCCTATCCGTCGGAGGCGGCCCATGCCATCGATGCTGCAGCGACCTACTCGATCTGTGTGATCCTGCTGCTGGTGATGGTGACCGGGTTCTTTCGCCGTTTCGAAAGCGAGCACCGGTTGCTCAACGAGTATGCAGAAAAACTGCGTGAGGCCGGTCTGCGTGACAGCCTGACCGGCCTGTTCAACCACGGGTCGTTCTATGCTCTGGCCGATGCCTATTGTCGCAAGGCCGACCCGACGCCGGCCGAGCATGGCGCGCTCATCATTTACGATCTGGACCACTTCAAGAACGTCAACGACAGCCACGGCCACGTTTATGGCGACACCACGCTGAAGTTTTTCTCGCGCGTGCTGCGCGAGATCGTGGACGCACGCGGCGGCACCGCCGGGCGTTGCGGTGGAGAGGAGTTCGCGGTGCTGCTGCCCGGCGCGGGACAGGCCGAGGTGGAAGAAGTGGATGCAACCCTGCGCGCGCAGCTTGCGGCGCAACCCCTCGAGTATGGCCCGGTCCGAGTCAGCGGCGGCGTTGCGTTCGAGCCGGCCACCAGCATCAAGGCCTGGATGGAGCGTGCCGACCATGCCCTTTATGAAGCCAAATGCCGGGGGCGCGACCAGACGGTTTACTACGATCGATCGGATACTGACGTGGTGGCATAAAGCCAGTCCCGAGTGCAGCGTCGCCGCAACGCCTGGCCTACGTCGACGCCGGGGTGGCGGCTACGCCTCGCCCGAGCCCGACCAGCAACACCATGGCCATCAGCACGGCCGTGCAGGCGACCAGGAACGCATCCGAGAATGCGGCGGTGGCCGCTGCGCCTTCGTAGAGCGGATTCAACGCCGGCGCGGCCTGCTGCTGGCGCGCGGTGAGCACCGAACCGAACACCGCCGCACCGCTGCCAGCGCCCATGAAGAAGAACAGTTGATAGATGCCGAAACCCACCCCGGCGATCTCGGGCGACAACGCCTTGGATGCCGCATTCGCCGCCGGTGAGGTGACACCCGCATAGCCAATGCTGGCGATCACCAGCGCGATGGTCACCATCCAGGGCGCCGCGCCCACGGCGAACGACGACATGAATAACAGCCCGCACAGCAGCCAGGTCAGGCTGATGCCCAGCACCGGCCGCGGGCCGAATTTGTCGGACAGACGCCCGATCGTGGGCGCCAGCAGGGCAACGGCAATCGCGCCCGGCGCAACGACCAGGCCGGTTTCGAATGCGCTCAGGCCCAGCTGGTTGATAAGCAGCAGCGGGGTGAGAAACAGACCGCCGCCGATGAACGCAGCCTGGGAGAGCAGGGCGATCGCGGCGGCCGAGAGAAACTGGCGGTTGCCGAAAAGAGCAGGCGGGGCGAATGGATGGCGCGCGGTGCGGATACGGCACACGAACAGGGCGATCAGAGCGGCTGCCAGCAGCAGCGCGCCCCAGGCCTGGGGCGCGGCCAGCCCGGAATGGTTGGCCGCGGTCACGCCAAACAGCAGCGCGGCCGCGCCGAGTGCGAGCAGCAGGCCGCCCGGCAGGTCAAGACGGGCAAAGCGATGGGGCTGGCGTGCGCGTTCGGCGTTCAGGTCGGGCAGGAAACGCCAGGCGGCAACGAAAAGCAGGCAGATCACGGTCAACGTGCCGTAGAAAAGCACGCGCCAGCCGAAGGCGCTCACGCCAAGCCCGCCAATAAGCGGCCCGGTAGCCGCGCCGAGCCCGATGGCCGAAGACAGCGTCCCGAACACCACGCCGCGCTTGCCCGGCGCGAACAGCCGGGCGACCGAACCGAATGCCAGCGAGGGAATCGCGGCGGCACCGGCCGCCTGAACCGCTCGACCTGCGACCAGCCAGCCAAAGCTAGGGGCGAGCGCACAGGTCAACGAGCCAATGCCGAAGATCACCAGCGCCGAGAGAAAAGTCAGCCGGAAGCTGTAGCTGTCGGACACCCGCCCATACAGCGCCACGCCGGTGGCAAACACGATCGAAAACGCCGTGATCACCCACCCCGACAGGCTGGGCGAGACGTTAAGCCCGGTGCTGATGGTCGGAATGGCGACGTTCACCATGCTGTTGTTGAGCACGCTCGTGAACGCGGCCAGCACCATCACCAGCAGCAGGGGATTGGTCAGCGGCGAGGCGGAAGCGGTATCGGAGAAGCGATTCATTCAACGCGCCGGGTCGGAAAAACGGCGCTTACTTTGCCATGAAGCGGTTGCAAAAACGTGGGTCGGTGCCGCGTTTGCCCGCGGCTATCGGCTGACCGCCAGTGCGGGAACCGAAATCAACGGTTGAAAAAAGCGCAGCGGACCAGCACCGACGGCCTTGTAAGCAAGGACACGATACGAACAACGTCTGGAGACCGATCGATCATCATGACCGATGCCAAATATAACGAAAGCCCGGAAACCCATGCGCCCATGCTGCAATGGCGCGATATCAGCGCGCTCACGCTGGCCGACGAATCGCCCTGCGTGACCATCTATGTGCCGACCACGCCGGTATCCAACTACCGCGAAGAAAACCGCATCCTCTACAAGGACCAGGTAAAGAAGGTAGGCGAAGCGCTCGAACAGCGCGACATGGACAAATACGAACGCGATGCGCTGCTCGAACAGCTTGAATCCGTCGGCGCCAACGAGGTGTTCTGGACGCACCAGCAATACGGGCTGGCCGTATTCGCCTCGCCCGAGCGCCTTACCGTGCGCCGCATGATGACCCGTCCGGCCGAAGCCCAGGGCATCGTGGCCGATTCGTTCCATCTGCGTCCGGCGCTGCGCGCAGCCTCCAACTGGATGGACTATCAGGTGCTGTGCGTGAGCGTGCAGGATGTGGCGCTCTACGATGCCAATCAGGACGCGATCGTCGAAGTGGATCTGCATAGCGAGGTGCCGCGCGGCATGGGCGACGCACTCGGCAAGCCCGATACTTCGCCCAACCGCAAGGATTCCGAGAGCGCCGGCAGCAACAGCACCGATCTGAAGAACTACTTCAAGGAAGTCGACAAGGCGATCCGGGCCTACCACGGCAAGACGATTCGCCCGCTCGTGCTGGCCGCCGTGGCCGAGCATCAGGGGCTGTATCGCGAAGTCAGCGAGCACCCCAATCTGCTCGAAAACGGGCTGAATCACGACCCGTTCGAGGCCATCCGCCAGAGCAATCTCGGCGAACAGGCCTGGGAGATCGCCGAGCGTGCGACCCGCGACAACATCGAACAGGTCATCGAACGCTACAACGAACGCGCCGCGCACGAGGAAGGCGCCAGCGCGCTCGACGATGTCGCCTACTCGGCCACCATCGGCCAGATCGATACGCTGTTGATCGACGAGACTGCCCGCGTCGAAGGCTCGGTCGATAGCAACGGCCGTATCGCATACGGCGGGGCGGGCGACGGCTACACCGACGACGTGCTCGACAAGGTCGCCGAGTTCGTCATCGCCAGCGACGGCGACGTGAAGTTCGTGCCGGGCCACATGATGCCCACGGACACGGGCGTGGCGGCGGTGCTGCGCTATGCGATGGAGCCGCAGACATAAACGCGGCTTCCGGCGAAGCCGCCGGCCCGACCGGGCTGGCAACTTCAGCGAAAGGCGGTCATTGTCTTCAGTGACCGCCTTTTTCATGGGCGGCCCAGGCCCGACGCGTGCGCGCGTTCCTTGTTACTCCGGGAGGCTATCCATGATCGCTCGTACAACCCTACTTGCCCTGGGCGCATCGCTGGCCGTGGGCGCGGCGCATGCCGCCGAAACCGCCGCTTCGCCAGCCGCCGATGCCCCAGCGGTCATGGCCGAGGGCGCCGGCGCGACAACGACGCCGACGCCGGATACCGGTGTTGCGGCCGATCGCAGCCAGTTGGATCCCGGCCGCGAGGACTCGGGGTACTACGCCAACCCGCCGGAAAACGACGCCGAGCAGCAGGACCGCAGCGGACGCACACACGGGCTGGACGATACGGCACGGGATACCGACGACGCGCCCCAGGCAGCCGGTTCGACACGCCCTTAGCGGACCTTGCCTTACCGCTGATGCCACCAAGGGCCAGGGCGCCGATGCAGTCGATCGCCCACCGCGGCCAAATCCACGCATCGGCATACCCCATGGATCAATGGCTTCTTGTCGAGTACGTCGCCCGTACGCGCCGACCGCGATCCGAGGCGAAGCGCCCGTCAGCGCTGACGTTAGGCGGCCGCCAGCGAATCGGCCGGGCCGAAGAACTCGTAGTGCATATGTTCGCGGCCAACGTCGCGTGCGTCGAGCATGCGGCATACATGCGCCAGCATGGGGTTCGGCCCGCAGAAGTAGTATTCGGCGGGCCTATCGCCGACCACGGCATCCATTAGCGCGTCGTCGATGAAACCCGGGCTCGCCTGTGCTGCTGCGGGTACCGTCTCGGGTGCGTCCTCGCTGTAACGAACGTGCAGCTCGAAGTTGGGGTGGGCCTCGACCAGCGTTGCCAGTTCAGCCGCGAACGGGCGCAGACCTTCGTTACGTACGGCCTGAACGAGAACCACGCGGCGATCCGGCGCCGCGGCGAGGGCAGCATGCAGCATCGACAGAAGGGGCGTAATGCCTACGCCGCCCGCCAGCAACACCAGGGCGCGGCCGTCCTGGGGGACCGGCGCCAGGGTGAACTCCCCGCAGGGCGGGCTTAGCCGAACGCGATCGCCCACGGCGAGTTGGTCGTGGGCATAGTGCGAGAACACGCCGGCCGGCGCTGCGTCGCTGGGAGCGTCCTCGCGCTTGACGCTAATCCGGTAGTAGGGCGTACCCGGCGCGTTCGACAGGCTGTAGTTTCGCAGTGCCGTAGTGCCATCGGGCAACGTGCTGTGCACGGCGACATACTGCCCGGGCCGCTGGGCCGCCAGCGGTGCGCCGTCTTCCGGCTCCAGATAAAGCGACAGGATATTGTCCGAAGCTGGCTCGCGCCGGGCCACCACGAACGGCTTCAAACCGGTCCAGCCATAGCGCTGCTGTTGCGCGTCGTAAAGCGTGTGCTCGCGCGCGATGAAGATATCGGCCAGCTGGGCATAGGCGGCCGCCCAGGCATCGAGCACTTCGGGCGTGGCGGCATCGCCCATGACGGCTTCGATACTTTCCAACAGGTTCTTGCCCACGATCGGATAGTGCTCGGGGAGAATGCCCAGCGACACGTGCTTGTTGGCGATCAGCTCCACCGCATCCGCGAGCGCGGCCGGGTTGTCGACGTACTGCGCATAGGCACACACCGCCGACGCCAGGGCCCGCTGTTGGCGCCCGGACTGTTGATGGGCGGGATTGAAGTAGGGTTTTACTTCGGGGTTGTTCTTGAACATGCGGGCATACATGTCGCGCGCCAGCGTCTCGCCGCAGGCCTCCAGGGCCGGGGCCGTGGCCTTGATCGTTGCCGTCTGTTGTTCGCTGAGCATGGCTGCACTCCTAAAGTGGCATCTGATTTACCTGTTTAAAATAAGTATATAGTTTACCGATTTGGGGTCAAGCACATGCAGCTCACCACGCATACGGATTACGCGCTGCGTCTGCTCATTTTCGTGGCGGTACGCCGGGACGAATCGCCGGCGCGGGTACAGGATGCGGCCGCGCGCTACGGCATTTCCGCCAATCATCTAGCCAAGGTGGCCCAGACGCTTGTCCAGCTGGGTTATCTGGACAGCTTTCGCGGGCGTGGCGGTGGGATCGCACTGGCCGTACCCGCAGAATCGATCAATATCGGCGCGCTCGTGCGCCAGACCGAGAATCTGCGTCTGCTCGAATGCTTCGGCCCGGGTTCCACTTGTCCGATCGATCCGGCCTGCACGCTCAAGCGCGCGCTCGCCGAGGCCCAGCAGGCGTTCCTCGAGGTGCTCGACGGTTATCACCTGAACGACCTGGTTGCCAACGGCGATACGCTGCGCATGCTGCTGGGCCGCCCGTGATCGGCGGGGCGGCGAGACGCGGACCAGGGGCAAACGGTACTCGGCGGCCGGCACGGCGGGTTCGGCTGGCTCTGGCGTGGTCATGGCTGGCAAGGTGTCGCTTTATTCCCGAGGAGTGACCCATGGCCCGTCCCGACCACGCGAGCGCGGCAGAAATTCAGACCTATCTGAGCGGGGTGGCGTATCCCGCCAGCAAGCAGCAGCTCGCCGAGCATGCAGAACAACAGGGGGCCACCCTGGGTGTGCGTACCGTGATCGAAGCGTTGCCCGACGCTGAATACAGCGACGCCGCGGCCGTGAGCCGTGCGGTGGGCGCAGTCGAATAGGGCAAATCCGGATGCGCGGGCCGGGGCCGACCGGCAGGCGTTGGCCACGACAGCGGGTGCAAACGCCGAGCGCTGTCGGCGCCGCGCTCTCCGGTCCTCTGCCGATTCTTGATGTCTTGCGGCCGGCGACCGCGCGGGCCTATCGACCGGCGCCTGGAAGTCGCTCATAATTCGGCCAATCGAGACGCTGCCGGGGCAGCGTGGGTACCCATCATCATGCATCCGTGTTTGAGTTGTGGCGCGTGCTGTGCGCATTTTCGTGTGGCGTTTCACTGGCTTGAAACGGAGCGGTCCGACGGCATCGGCGTACCGGCCGCGCTTACGGAAACGCTCGATCCCCATCGCCTGGTAATGAAAGGAACGCGCAATGGCCCGGTGCGCTGTGTCGCGCTGTCTGCGGATATCGGCCAGCACGCCCGCTGTACGATTTATGACCAGCGTCCCAGCGTATGCCGTGACGTCGCCGCCAGCTGGGAGTTCGGCCAGCCCAGCCCGCAGTGCGACCGGGCCCGTAGCGCGCACGGGCTGGCGCCGCTTACCGAGCGTGATTGGGCGTACGTGCAGCCGGCGGTCGCCGCGAACGAGTCCGGCCTTCGGCCGCCAAACGCACCGGTGGCGGCCTAGCCGTAACAGCCGGCTATCGGTTTAAAGCGCGTTGCCATCGGCGGTTCAAGCGGCTGTCTTGTGCTGTGGCTGCAGGTAAAAAAAACGCCCGGTATTCATGTCGAAGGTTGGATTCCTGCTTGCTGCGAGCCGATGCCGATTGGGTGCGTGCTCGTGTTCGCGGCGCGCGGGCGTCACCATAGATGGCGTGTTAACGTTCCGAGTGCCACGCGGCACTCGGCAACACAGCGGTCATTGCCATCCCGCGCGCTTTGCAACTACTGAGAAACGCCCGTCATGAATGATTTTCTGATCCTGCATCACTACGACAGCTCGCCCTATGCCGAAAAGGTCCGGCTGATGCTCGGTTTGGCCGGCGCAAGCTGGTCGTCGATGCTGTCGCCGGTGCAGCCGCCACGGCCGAATCTCGACCCGCTCACCGGTGGCTATCGCCGTATTCCCGTGGCCCAGGTCGGTGCCGATATCTTCTGCGATACCGCGCTCATCGCAACCGAACTGGCCGAGATGCTCGATTGCCCCGAGCTGGACCCGGCGAACGTCGACGCCGAGGCCGCCGCACTCATGGAGCAGGCCCAGAAAAAAGCGTTCTTCGCCGCTATCGGCGCGGTTCCCACGCCGCGTCTGCTGGGGACCATGCTGCTCAAGTTCGGGCCGATTGGCGCGGTCAAGTTCATCAAGGACCGCATGGATCTCGTCAAGGGCGGCACGGTGCGCGCGCCGCAGGGCGACAAGGCCCGAGCGGAATTGAATTCGCTGCTCGACAATCTGGAAACGCGCTTGGAAACGCATGCATGGGTCGGCGGCGATGCGCCGTCGGTCGCCGATTTTGCGACTTTTCACCCGCTATGGCTTTATGCCGCCTGCAATCGCCGCCCGCTCGAAGCAGGGCCGAAAGTCGAGGCCTGGTATCAGCGTGTGGGCGAAATCGGCCATGGACAGCGTGAAGAAATCACGCAGGAACGAGCCTTTGCCGCAGCACGTGACGCCGAACCCCGGCCGTTGCCGGAGAGCGTGGCCGATACGCCCGCGCCGATCGGTACGACCGTGAAGGTAGCACCCGCGGACTACGGCAAGGTGCCGGTCACGGGCAGACTGGTCGCGGTCACCGCGGACCGGGTGGTACTTGCCCGCGATACCGACCACTTCGGTCTGCTGCACGTTCATTTCCCGCGCGACGGGTATTCGGTGACCGCGCAATAGGATACGGCAGGCCAACTGGCTTGCCTGCTGATTGGATAGACGACGTATGCATCGGTTAGCAGATCAGGTGACCGGGTTCGCTGTGTTCAGCCGCGTCGCAGGGGTGCAGTTTGCCGTGCGTCGTCTATTCTCAAGCGCGTCTTCGCCGTCAGCCGAGGCGGCTGTGTGTTCGCGTAGGTGCGTTAACGCCGAACGATCCCCTGTCTCCCTGGCGAATGGGTAATTCGACTGGGCGGTGGCTCACCGTCTTCAGGCGGCACAGCATTTCTTGAACTTGCGGCCGCTGTTGCAGGGGCAGGGGTCGTTGCGCCCGGGCCTGAGTGCATGTACCGCGTGGTCGCCGTCGAGATAGAACCACTGGCCGTGTTCGCGTAAAAAGCGCGAGCGCTCTTCAAGCACGGCGAAGCCCTCAAAGTTCCGGCAGGTGGCACGGAAATGCACCTCTCCGGTGTCGCCATGGGCATCGCTGCTGAGTACGTTCAGGCCCAGCCACCGATCGCCGCCGGCCAGATCCAGGGTCTGCGGCCGCGTGTCGGGATGCCAGCTGGTCTTGACGTACGCGGCGTTGCCCAGCGCATAGGCGCTATACCGGGCGCGCATCAGCGCCTCCGGCGTAGGGGCCGGCATTCCGCAGTGGTAGGGCGCGCAGCATTCGTCATAATGCGCGCCGGATTGGCAGGGGCAGTTCACGATATACCGGGCGATTGCAAAAAGGCCTGCTTAGCGTGGCGCGTATGTGGCGCGGCCACAAGCGGTATGCGCGCTGCGGTTTTACCTCGCATCCGGCTTCAAACGGCGGCGGTGAATGCGCCGAACACAAGCCATGCGGTGTAGGCGACGAACGAGAGTAGAAACACGCCGCCCTCGATACGGTTCAGATGGGCGGGGCGGCTGCCAAAGCGCATTGCAAAGACCAGCAGCAACAGCGTCAGCCCCAGCATGATCGGCCAATCCCGACTAAGCACGCTCGGATCCACGTCGATGGGAGTGATGAGCCCGGCCACGCCGACCACGCCCAGCGTGTTGAACAGGTTGGAGCCGACGACGTTGCCCAGTACCAGGTCGTAAGCGCGGCGACGGACCGCGCTGATCGACGAGGCCAGTTCGGGCAGCGAGGTGCCGATGGCCACGACGGTCAGGCCGATGACGAGATCGCTCACGCCGAGCGCGCCCGCGATGGTGCTTGCACCCCATACCAGCAGGCGCGAGCTGGCCAGAAGCAGCACCAAACCAACGGCCAGCCAAACCAGCGAGCGGCCGAATGGCGGCACGTCGCTGGGCGTATCGTCAGGCGTGGGTGCCGTGGCCGTTGCGTGCGCCGGGTTGCGGTGGGCTTCAAAGGCGACGACGGCGATATAGCCGATCAGGGGCAGCACCAGCAGCAGCGCGTCAAAGCGGCTGATCGAACCGTCGCCGATCAGCCAGCGCGACATCAGCGTAACGACAATCAGCAGCGCCATCTCCCGGCGTACGATGCCCGCGCCGACCGCCATGGGCGATAACAACAGTGCGACGCCGAGAATCAGACCGATATTGGCGATGTTGGAACCGTAAGCGTTGCCGATGGCCAGCCCGGGCTGGCCCTGCCAGGCCGCAAGACCGGACACCAGGAACTCCGGCGCCGAGGTGCCGATACCCACGATCACGGTGCCGATGATGAACGAAGGCAGGCGCAGGTGATGGGCCGTACCCACCGCACCTTCGATGAAGCGTTCCGAACTCCAGATCAGTACGGCAAGGCCGACGAGGACGGCGGCTGCGGCCATCAGCATGACGTATCTTCCTCAGATTGGGCATGGGCGATAAATCGATCAAAGCTCATGATGCCAGAGGAGCCACAAGCTGTTGATTCAAAGCGCCACAACAGCGAGCTGCCGTAATGGCGCTATTATCAATCGACTATAAACATAGATGATTTTCAGGGTTGATTAGCGCCTGCGCGCACGCCGATGCTGTGCTCGCTTTGGTTGGACGTGGCGTCACGGCGAACCGCGAGCGACCCACGAGCCGTAGTGGCGAAGGCGCTTGGGCCCAGCGGGCGCTCGCGGTAATGTCTAACAGCGCCGCTGCTTTGGTTGCCACAGTCACGGCGCCGTCAGCGCGATATCGCCAACGCATCGGGGGATCAAACGATGAACGAGCGGGGAATACCGAGCAATCTGCTCCAGCGGATGCTCGACCGAATCGAGCGAACGGGCAACCGTCTGCCGCATCCGGTGCCGTTGTTCGCTTTGCTGGCGTTGATTGTGGCGATCGTCTCGGCGCTGCTGTCGCAGCTGGGCATGACGGTATCGCCGCCCGGCGGCGGCGCGCCGGTGGCGATCGAGAACCTGCTCTCCGGCGAAGGTATCCGCTATATCTTCGGGTCGCTGGTCGACAACTTCATGAACTTCGCGCCGCTGGGCGTTGTGCTGGCCACCATGATCGGTATCGGCATGGCCGAGCGCACCGGCCTGATCAGCGTGTTGCTGCGCGGTTTTATCCTGTCGATCCCGAAATCGCTCATCACCTTCGGTCTTGTGTTCGCCGGCATCCTGTCGAGCGTCGCCGCCGACGCCGGCTATGTGGTGCTGCCGCCGCTCGGTGCCATGATATTTCTCGCCCTCGGGCGCCACCCCATCGCCGGGCTGGCGGCCGCTTTTGCCGGCGTTTCGGCCGGCTATAGCGCCAACCTGTTGCTCTCCGCGGTGGACGTCAACCTCGGCCAGCTCACCATCGAAGCAGCCGGCACCATCGACCCGACCTATGCGGATGCGATGAATCTGGCGATGAACTACTACTTCATCATCGTTTCGACCTTCTTCCTCGCCGTTGTCGGCACGCTGGTCAGCCAGTTCGTGGTCGAGCCGCGGCTGGGCGACTATCGCAACGACGAACAGGGCGGGCACGACCGCTCCAGCACGGCCATCACCGCCGAGGAAAAGCGCGGCATGAAGTGGGCTGGTATCGCGCTGCTCGTCACCATCGCGCTGCTCGCGTTGCTGGTCGTGCCGCCTGGCGCGCCGCTGCGCGGCGAGGGCGGGGGCATCGTGCGCTCGCCGTTCATGGACTCGCTGGCCGTGGTGCTGATGATCGTGTTTTTCGTGCCGGGGTTGGTGTACGGCATCGTGATCGGCGCGATCAAGAACGACCGCGACGTGGCCGAGAATCTGTCGCAGACCATGGCCAGCATGGGCATGTTCATCGCCCTGGCGTTCACCGCCGGCCAGTTCGTGGCCTGGTTCGCCGAATCCAATCTTGGCGTGTTCATGGCCGTCTATGGCGCCCAGGCGCTGCAGGCGATCAGCCTGGGTGGGGCGCCGCTGCTGATTCTGTTCGTGCTGATCGTGGGCTTCGTCAACCTGTTCATCGGCAGTGCCTCAGCCAAGTGGGCCATCCTCGCGCCGGTGTTCGTGCCGATCATGATGCAGCTCGGCTATTCACCGGAGCTCACCCAGATGGCCTATCGCGTCGCCGACTCTTCCACCAACATCATTACGCCGCTGATGCCTTACTTCGCGCTGATCATTGCCTACGCGCAGCGCTACGACGAAGACATACGCATCGGCTCGCTGATATCGATCATGCTGCCGTTCTCGCTGGCTTTTCTGGTGTTCTGGACGCTGCTGCTCATCGTCTGGATGACGTTGGGCCTGCCGCTGGGGCCCGGCGCGGGCATTGTCTACGGCGGCTAGCGGCGACGATTACCGGATGTGGCCGGCCGAGCCCATGCGCGGCGCCGCGTACTGCGGTCGGTCGTCGTCGCGCGAGTGCACGCCCTAGGACTCGCGATAGGGCGCACAGACCTCGCCCTGTTCAGGGTAGACGAGCGCGGCGGTGTCGAAACCCATCGCCTGGGCACGGCTCACCCAGGCGTCGCGTTCGGCCGAGGGCAGTTCCGGCCGGCGCGCGAGGATCCAGAGATAGTCGCGGTTCGGCCCACCCACGATGGCGGTTCGGTAGCCCTCGTCGAGTGCGAGTACGTTGTAGCCGGCGTAAAACGGGCCGAAGAAACTGACTTTCAAGCGCGCCCGGTCTTCGCCGTCCACGAAATAGGCTCGGCCGATCGCCTCGTCGGGCTTGCCCTCGTCGAGGTCCACGCCGCGGTTCACGACCCGGACACCGCCGTCGTCGCGGGTGCTGTAAGTTGCCGTCACGCAGTCAAGACCTTCTTCGAAGCCGTGATCCAGGCGCGCGATTTCGTACCAGCGGCCGAGATAGCGATCCAGCGTGAAGGGTTCAACCGCGCTTGTGCCCTTGGGAATGCCCACGCAGCCGGCAAGCAGGCTCGCAGCGACGAGCAGGGTGAGCCAGACAGGGTAATGGCGGTAAGGCATGGTCGGGATACGGGGCAGGCGGGCGATGGCGCGATTCTACCGGCTCTTCTTTCGCCGTGGGCCACCCCAGCGTCCGCCGACGGCATCAGCATCGACGCTTCGATGATGGTCCGTGGCCGGCTGAACGGCGAGGGCCGGATCTGGCGATAGACATGCTCGGCGATCGCCGCGTTCGTGCCGTTTTCCGGTAGGTCAAAACGTCGCTTCCGGCATTTGCGGGCGATTCACACCCGCAATCGCCGTCTGCGTTGCCCGCAGCGGGCATTGTTCCTTACCGATGAAAAACTTAAACAATCGCGCCGACGGCCGATAACCGACGCGTTATACCGGGACGCGCATATGCGCCGTGTATCGCCAGTGAGAGCCATGAGCCCAGCCTCGCCCGATTACGGCATGCCGCTGTCGTATCGCCATCGCCGTCATCTGTTGCGCCTGCTATTAACGGTTACGGCACTGTTCGGTCTGGTTTTCGTTGTCGTGAACCTCAACGCCGGCCGCTATGGCCTGATGGCCGTGGATCTGGCCATTGCTGTGCTGGCGGTGGCCATGCTGCCCGTGGTTCGTACTACCCACCACCTGCGCCGCTGGTGTCTTTGCTATCTGGTATCCATCTACGCGGCTACGCTGTATGCGCTGGCTTTGCCCACCACGTCGGTTACGGTATTCAGTTGGGTGATGGTCATGCCGCTCACCGCCCATCTGCTGCTCGGTCGCCGGCTGGGCGGCCTATCCTCCGGGCTGTATCTGGCGATTGCGGCGGGCCTGTTCCTGTGGCGTTTCGGCGTCGATTCGGTCCTGGAGGCCCCCGGCGCCACGGCCAATATCGCGGCGGTGACGGTTTGGACCTACCTGTTCTCCTACTTCTACGAGGCGAGCCGCGAGTCCGCGGAACGACAGCTCTCGCAGCAGGCGCTCACCGATTCACTGACCGGGCTGCCCAACCGGGCGCAGCTGGAGCAGTCGTTCCGGCGCCTGGCAAACGCAGGTGCATATCCGGTATCGGTATTGATGCTCGACCTGGACCACTTCAAGGGCATAAACGACGACTACGGCCATGCCACGGGCGACGCGGTGCTACGGGAGGTCGGCCGGACGCTAAGCGAACACACGCGCTCGCAAGATGTGGCCTGCCGTCTGGGCGGCGAGGAGTTCTGTGTCCTGCTGGCGCATACCGACAACGGCGCGGCAAGGCAGCTGGCCGAACGTCTGCGTGAGGCGATCGAGGCGCTGCGCTGTCGGCAAAACGACTGCGTGCTTTATCTCACCGCCAGCATCGGCGTCGCCAGCTCTACCGGCCCGGGCGAACAGCTCGACCCCATGCTGCACATCGCCGACGAAAAGCTTTACCAAGCCAAGTCCAGCGGGCGCAACCGGGTCGTCGCTTAGCGCATGCCCCGCAACGGTGTGGAGGCGCGCCCGAGCAAAGCGAGCGGGCGCGCTACTTGCAGACGGATCGAAGAGGGGGCAGATTCAGGTATCTGAACCTTCGGGGTATCCACATCAAAAATCTCGACCGGCGGACGACGCAACTCATGGAGGAGGCGCTTGCCGCGCTGCCGGACCCTGTTTTTGTGCTCACCGAGAGCGGTCGCTATGCCGCGATCTTTGGCGGACAGGATCGCGATCATTATCACGACGGCTCCTGTCTCGTGGACTTCAGTCTCTACGACGTGTTGCCGCCGGCCCGGGCCGACTGGTTTCTGGCCGAAATCCGGGCGACGCTGGCCGCGGACTGTCTGCGTATCGTCGAATACGAGTTGGCAGCCGCCGACGTGGCCGGCGTTGACCCAAGCGAAGGACCGGCTGCGCCCATTCGCTTCGAAGGGCGGGTGCAGCCGCTACGCTCGCTCGTCAACGGCGAGCGCGCGGTGCTGTGGTTGGCAAGCAATATCACCAGCCGCCACGAGATGGAGCAGCGGCTGCGGCGCTTGAGCGAAACCGACGAACTGACCGGGTTTCCGAACCGTCGTCGCCTGATGGCCGCACTCAACGAAGCCTTGGCCCAATACGAGACGCACGACAGCCGCATAGCGTTACTGCTTCTGGATATCGATCACTTTAAAACGATCAACGACCGCTATGGACATCCGGCAGGAGACGCGGTGATATGTGCCATATCCAGCGCCTGCGGTGCGCGTATCAAGCGTCGTGACCTGTTCGCCCGACTCGGCGGCGAAGAATTCGCCACGGTTCTATACGACATCACCGCGGTGCAGGCACTTACGGTCGCGGAACGTTTACGCAAGACCGTCGCCGAAGTCTGTTTCGAGGCGAAGCCTGGCGAAACGCCCGGGGTGACGGTAAGCATCGGTGTGAGCGTGGCCGGCCCCAACCGGCGCCGCAGCCACGACCTCCTGAGCCAGGCCGACGCTGCGCTTTATATCGCCAAAACGGGTGGGCGCAATCGCGTGGTTCTGGCAGAAGACTGCCACTAAGCCCGACTCGGCTCGGCACGTAAACGAGCCTAAAATGTTGAATCGCGCGCGGCCAAAACCAAAGCCAAAGCCAAAGCCAAAGCGAGGGCAGGGGGAGAAGGCATAGCGTTGGGTATGAAATCCCCGGCAGACATTGGGTATACAAGCCGCTCGGATGCGTCAGGGGCGAAATTCAACCGCGAGCTGTATCGCACCGGCGAGCAGCAACGTCAGTATCATCTTGGCAAGCGGGTTGCTTCGACTTCGCCAGATACAGGCGGTGGCGACGAAAACGCTGACAACGATCACCATCCAGTAACCCAGCGCCAGCGCGTTTACGGCGTCGTAGATCGGCGCCGGCTCTCTGGCAGCGAGCGGTAGCTTGCTTGTGGGCATCGGGGCGTGCTCTCTAGTCGCGCTGCTAATCGACCGTAAAACCAACCGACAGTCTGTTGTGGTCCGATATGGCCGCGTCGGACTCGTGACCCACAACGCCATTTTCGACCACGCGAAGACCGCGATAATAGATATGGTCCAGCGCCAGATCGCCGCCGATGATGGCTTTCGTGCGGCCCGCGAGGGCTTTGCCGAAGACGGGCTTCAAACCGTGCGCGGCGACCATCCTGTCCACGACGGCCTGGCGTGCGGCGTTGCGGGTGTTCAGATCGCCCGCCAGGATGACGGGCCCGTCGTGTGCCGCAATCGCCTGCCCAATGGCGCCGACCTGTTGTGTGTAATCGTTCAGGCTGCGCCACTCGAAGTTGAGCAGGTGGGTATTGACCACCTGCAACGTATCCGCCGAACCGGCCAATCGATAGCGTGTAACGAGCGTGGACTTGGGCGTGATCCCGAATTCTCGATTCTGGCTCAGCAGGGCAGTACGCGAGACCGGCCGTGCCGAGGAAGCGGTCAGTACGCCCGTTGCCTGGTCGCCGCCGCAGCCGAGAAAGCGAGACCGGAAGCTCGGTGCAAACACCCAGCCAAGGTCGGCCGCCGCAAAGGCCGCGCCGAGCGCGTCTTGTGGGTTTTGCCGGGGCTCGCAGGCCTCCTGCAGCAACAGCAGGCTGGTCGTCTCGAACCGCTGTGCCGCCGTGCCCCGCCTGGCGAAGGCGGGCCAGCCTGCGCCCTTGTGCTTCTGGATGTTCCAGCTGATCAGCGCGATGTGCTCAGGCGCCAAGGCCGGTGCAGAAAACCCGTCGCCGTTGATCGCACGCGTGGGCGGCACCGACACGCAGCCGGTACCGGCCAGGATCAACATCAGGCCGATCAGGGCCGTTGCCATGCGCACGCGGCGTGGGCTCAATTGGCGGGCACATCAGGGCGCATATCGAAATACGACTTATCGATGAGCGTGTCGTGCACGCCTTCGATATTGAGCTTGAGCCAGGCGTCGTACATGCGCAGATCGTTGAATTCGGGCAGGCGGATATCGTCCTGCAGCTGCGCCAGCGAACGGCCTGCGAGCATGCCGTCGCGCACGCTGTCGTAGAGCGCGTTCAGATAAGCGAGATAGCGGGCAACGTCTGCCTTGTCGCCGGCGTCGCCATGGCCACCGATGAACAGCTCGAAGTCGGTCGCGAGAATATCCTCGGTGCTGTCGATCATGCCCTGAATATCGTAGCCCTTGAGGTTCTTGTAGGGCATGCGGCCAAGTACGATCCAGTCGACAACGTACATCACGTTCGCGGGCTGAAAGTGCATGCTCACCGAGCCGCGGCCGTTGTTGACGCCGTGATAGCGCAGCGCTACGCGGGCCTCGCCCAGGTACAAAGTCATTTCGTTGTCGAAGGTGATATCGGGAATGCGTGTATCCGCCCGGGTGTGTACCAGGTCGGCGCGGGCCAGCCGATGGGCGACGAAATGCACGCCGTCACCATCGAGCGCCTGCCCACCATAGCTGTGATCGACGTGGTTGTGGCTGTAAACCACGTAGCGCAGAGGCACATCGAAGCGCCGGTCCAGTTCGTCCTTCAGCCAGGCCGCGGCCCGGGGGTTGAGCGGATCGGTGGCGATAATGCCGGCATCGGTCACCATGAAGGCCGAGCGGTAGTTGCCGGCCGTGAAGCGATACACGTTGTCTTTCATACGCTCGATGACGTATTCCGCGGCAAGCCCCTG
>DJIE01000146.1:0-552 GCA_002433465.1 Salinisphaera sp. UBA6602 | reverse complement strand
GAAGCGATACACGTTGTCCTTCATCCGCTCGATGACGTATTCCGCTGCAAGCCCCTGGCACGCAGCGAACAGCAGGCCCAAGAACAGGCTCGCGCGAAACAGGGCGTGCGGTCTCATCGGCAATCGAGGTGGTTGGATCGGCAGGCCGATCTTAACCCGCGCCATGCGCGCCCCGTCTAGGCGGCACAGATAGCGCGTCGCAATGGGTCGCGGCCTGGCAGCCATGCAAAGCCGAGCCGCGGCGTGGGGCGCAAGTTGTCGCGAACGAAACCGACGGTGGCCCGGTGATGAAGGGTCTAGCCGACGATGCCCAGACGCGCACGCACCGCCGCGGCGACGCGGTCCATTGCGTCGCCGGTCGCTGCCAGCCAGGCATGCATTTCGATAAAGCCATGAATCACGCCGGGGTAGTGGGCATGATCGACGTCGACGCCGTCGTCCGCCAGGCGTGCGGCATAGAGCACGCCTTCGTCCATGAGCACATCGGCCCCGGCGGAGATCACGAGTGCGGGTGCGGTGCCTTCCAGCGTTTCCGCCAGAATCGGCGATACC
>DJIE01000051.1 GCA_002433465.1 Salinisphaera sp. UBA6602 | reverse complement strand
CATCGCCATTCTCGGCATGGATGAGCTGTCGGAAGAAGACAAGCTGGTCGTGGCACGCGCCCGCAAGATCGAGCGCTTCCTGTCGCAGCCGTTCTTCGTGGCCGAGGTCTTCACCGGCTCGCCCGGCAAGTATGTACCGCTTTCCGAGACCATCCGTGGTTTCCGCGGTATCGTCGACGGCGACTACGATCACCTGCCCGAACAGGCCTTCTACATGGTCGGCACCATCGACGAGGCCGTGAAGAAGGGCGAAGACATGGCCAAGAAGGCGGCCTGAACGGCGCCCGAGTTCAAGGCGTGACCGGCGCCCATAGAGCGCCGGTCTTTTCCTTTCCCTAGAGCAGCGATATGAAACTACACGTTGATCTCGTCAGTGCCGAAGGCCAGATCTACTCGGGGTCGGCGACCATGGTGGTCGTGGCCGCGGAAGAAGGCGACGTGGGTATTGCCCCGCGCCATGCGCCGCTGCTCACCCGGATGCGCCCCGGCCAGGTGCGTATTCAGCAGGAAGGCCAGGAGGAACTGCAGTTCTTCGTTTCCGGCGGCATTCTGGAAGTGCAGCCGCATCTGGTGACCGTAATGGCCGACACGGCCGAACGCGCCGCCGATATCGACGAGGCCGCGGCCGAACAGGCCAAACAGCGCGCTGAAGAGAGTCTGGCCCAGGCGGGTGATCGCGTGGACGTGTCTCGTGCGCAGGCCGAGCTGGCCGAAGCAGCGGCACGTCTGACCATGGTCAAAAAACTTCGCGCCGGACGCTAACGCCCCCAGGACGTGTGCTTGGGCGTCTTGAGTTCATCCATCGCGCGATGTTGAACGGTTAACTTGCCGTATTGGCAGCGATCGTCTAGGTTGTTGCACTGCGACACTCACACTCGCATAAACACCCGGCATGCTGTCTCAGGGCCATTCAATTCCAATCGTCGTCGTGCTCGCCGTGAGCGTGGGACTCGCTTGGCCCGCGTCGTCGCTTGCCGGGCCCACGAAATCCATTTCTCCGTTCATGTCGTCGTCCTTCGATCGGACGATTCACGGCGAAGAGCGGGAAGTCGATCTATCTGAGGTCAGAAAAGGGCTCGGCCGCGCGGAGGCGTTCTTCGGCGTCGATGCGCTGAGTACACCGCAGCAACGCTATCTGACCAGTGGTCTTCAGTGGCAGGGCGGGGCAAGCGATGCGTCGACGCTGCGCGCGGCCGCGATTCGTACCGAGGGCGAGGGCGCGGCTTTTGGCGGTGGTCAGACGCTGGTACGCGCAGAGCACCGCCTTGATCTCGGCGGTCGGTGGTATATGCCGGATCTGGCGACCGAAGTCGCGCAGGTCAGCAATACAATGAACGACGGCAACGTGCTGGGCGGTCGCGCTGCAAGCATCGGCCTGGCCCAGTCGCTGGGCGCCAACGATCTGACCCTGAGCTATTTTCAGGCCGACGCACAGTTCGATGCCCTGGGAAGTTCGATCGTGCCCGGCGACAACGGCTTTGGGCTGCAGGCAAGCCGGCCGCTCGGCAACGACTGGCAGCTGTCCCATGACGTGCGCCTGCACGAACCCTCGCCGCTGCGTAGCGATGCGGCTATCTCGCAAACCTTTCTGCTGGCGCGCAATAGCCGGCTCACTGATATCGGCCGGCCCTGGCAGATCCGCGCCGAACTCGGCGCGCCCACCGACGCCCAGGCCGCGGGCAACAGCCCAATGGCACTGGAAATCGCCGCCCAGACGCTACAGTGGCGTGATTGGCGCATGAACAGCAGCCTGGGCTGGTATGACGCGAGCATGGATGCGCCGTTGAATCTGCCGGTGGACGGTCGCCTGTGGCGACTGTCGGCGACCCGGGGGCTGAATATCGGTGGGCTAGAGGCAGAGCTGTCGCCCACATTCGCCCTCGGCGACAGCCGCTATCAGCCGGGCGTGGGCGGCGCCCGTGCCGGCTTGAATCTGGGGCTGTCCCAGCTCAGCGACCGGATCGATTTGAGCGTGAACTATCTGTCGGCGGGATGGGCGCCCACGGCGGACGCGGGCGACGACGTACAGATGACGCTCAATTTCACTCAGAGCACCGGCGCGATCATGCCCGGCATCCGCAACATGGCAGAGACGCTGCGCCTGCCCTGGCAGCGTCGGCGCTGAGTCTCGTACCGCGCGCCCGCGTGGCCGGTGTTTTGATCGGTTATCATTACGTATGGACGAGGGGGAACTCGCCCGCACGGTTCGCGGTCGGTAGCAGCATGACGGCGTGGGCCGGCTCACACTGGAGTGATACATGACAAGGCATTGGCCTGCCGGCGTGCTTGCCGGTTTCGTCGTACTGAGCGCCGCGATCGCGCTTCCGGCGACAGCAGCAGATGCGCCCAAGGCAGCGGAACAGGGTACGTCCGAGGCCACCGCAGCAGATGCGTCCAAGGCAACGGAACAGGATGCGTCCAAGGCAAAAGCAAAGGATGCGTCCGAGACGACAGCAGCAGACGCGTCCGATGCAAAAGCAAAAGACGCGTCCAAGGCACAAGACAACCCCGACGCCGACGCGCAGACCACCGAGGACAGCGACGCTGCCCAAACCAGCCGTCGGTTCGACTACAACCGCGTTGTCGACAAAGCCGAGGCGCTGGCGGCCAAGCCTTATTCCGAGCCGCCGAAGATTCCGCAGTTTCTGCAGGACTTCGATTTTGCCGCGCTTGACCAGATCAAGTACAAGCCGGATAACGCGCTCTGGCACGAACGGCAACTGCCTTTCGAGGTGATGTTCTATCACCCGGGTTCTTATTACGTACACCCGGTGAAGATACATCTTGTTACCGACGATGGCGTCGGCGAGTTCCGGTTCGACAAAAACCGCTTCCAGTACCCGAACGAAGATCTGCGCAACCGTATCCCGGATGATCTCGGCTATGCGGGCTTGAAGTTCATGCACGAGCTCGATACGCCCGGCAAGCTCGACGAGATCGCCTCGTTTCTGGGCGCGTCCTATTTTCGCGCGCTGGGCGCGGAGCAGCATTACGGTCTGTCCGCACGCGGGCTGGCCATCGACACGGGCGGCGACAAGGGTGAAGAGTTCCCGGCGTTTGTGAGCTTTTGGCTGGTCCGTCCCCGCCCGCAGGCGCGCACGGTCACCGCCTATGCCCTGCTCGACTCGCCGAGCGCGGCCGGCGCCTACAAGTTCGAGATCAACCCCGGCGATTCCACCGTCACCCGCGTGGAGGCGACGCTGTTCACCCGCAAGGCAATCGGCAAACTCGGCGTAGCGCCGCTGACCAGCATGTACATGTGGGGCGAGAACAGCCTGGCCCGGCTAGACGACTATCGTCCCGAAGCGCACGACTCCGACGGCATGCTCATTTCCGCCACCAACGGCGAATGGCTTTGGCGGCCGCTGCGTAACCCGCAGAAACTGTCGATGAACCAGTTCTCGGCCGACAATGTGCGCGGCTTCGGCCTGCTCCAGCGCGATCGCAACTTCGATCATTATCAGGATCTGGACTACGAGTACGAGAAGCGCCCGAATGCCTGGATCACCCCCGAGGGGGACTGGGGCAAGGGGCATCTGGAACTGGTCCAGATTCCCTCCGACAGCGAAGTCAACGACAACATCGCGCTCTACTGGGTGCCCAACGATCCGGTCGAAGCCGGTGCGCGGCTGCACTATGCCTACAGCATTCGTTGGGGTAAGGAACTGGCCAGCCCGGCCTCTCTTGCCCATACCACGGCCTCGCGTGTCGGCCGTGCCGCGGTTACCCCGGGTCAACCGCGCAACACCATTCAGGTGGCTATCGAATTCGAAGGCGGCGAGCTGGGCAAGTTGACCGACCCAGGCAGCGTCCAGCCCCGCGTTAACGCCATGCGCGATGCGACCATCAATAACATCGAGGCGGTGCGCAATCCGCATACCGGCGGCTGGCGACTGACGTTTCTGGTGCCCACCGATTCGCTCAAGACGCCGTTGGAGCTGCGCGCCTATCTCGCCGGCTCTGACGGCGGCGCGCTGACCGAGACCTGGAGTTATGCGCTATCACCGTGAGCGATTCTAACCCTGCGTCCGAGGTCGTCGATGCAATCGACGCCTATCTATCGTATCTGAGCCTGTCGGACGACCGCCGTCGAGCGTTGCGCGCGCGCGTGCTCGATGCCGGGCCGGTCGATCGCGGCGCCGCGATCGAACGCCTGCAGAGCGAACTCGAAAAAGCCCCGAGCGAGCCGGAGCTGGAAGACGACGACCGCGAGCTGCTGGGCCGGCTGCACGACAGCTACCCGAAGCTCAGCCAGGACGCAGAAACACGACCCCCTACAGCCGGCGCGCTGCGCAGTGCGGCCATGCCGCCGCTCAATCGCTGGCCGATGTCGCCGGCGGATATTGATCGCCGGCCCTGGCGGCTGCTGCCCTGGCTCGGCCGGCGCCGCAGCAGCAGCCTGCCCAAGTCGGTGCCCAGTCGGCTCAAGGGCGTGGTGCGCTGGCGCCAGACCCTGCTGGCCTTGATGGTCGCGTTCCCCGCGGCCGGGGCGGCGGCCTATATGGCCACGGTACTGCCACACCGCGGTGCAACCGTGCTCGAAGCGTTCATTCTGGGCGCGGCGTTCATGTTGTTCGCCTGGATTCTGGTGGGGTTCTGGACGGCACTGTCCGGGTTCTTCGTGCTCTGGCGGGGCGACCGCTATCTGGTGCGCAGCGATCCGCCGCACGACCCGCCGCCGCGCAAGCCGCCTGTCGAGGGTGATGCGCGCACGGCGATCGTCATGCCGATCTACGAGGAAGACGTATCCCGGACCTTTGCCGGGCTGCGGGCGATCTACGAGTCCCTGCAGGCCACCGGCCGCCTCGAGGATTTCGATTTCTTCGTGCTCAGCGACTCGGTCAAGCCCGATACCGTCATCGCGGAAGAAAACGCCTGGGCCGAGAGCTGTCGTACGCTCGATGCCTTCGGCCGGCTGTTCTATCGCCGCCGTCGGGCCCGGGTGAAGCGCAAGAGCGGCAATCTGGCGGATTTCTGTCGGCGCTGGGGCGGGCATTACCGCTACATGATCGTGCTCGATGCCGACAGCATCATGGCCGGCGATACGCTGGTCGCGCTCGTCGATCGTATGCAGGCCAACCCGGGTGTGGGTCTGATTCAGACGCCGCCCACGGCGGTCAATCGCGACAGCGTGCTGGCACGCGTACAGCAGTTCGCCACCCGCGTGTACGGGCGCATGTTCGCGGCCGGGCTGCATTTCTGGCATCTGGACAATGCCCACTACTGGGGCCATAACGCGATCATCCGCATCGAGCCGTTCATGGCCCACTGTGCGCTGCCGCGTCTGCCCGGCCGCGGTGCGTTGTCCGGCGATATTCTCAGCCACGACTTCGTCGAGGCCGCACTCATGCGCCGCGCCGGCTGGGGCGTGTTCATTGCCTACGACCTGCCCGGCAGCTATGAAGAAGTGCCGCCCACGCTGCTCGACGAGCTCGGGCGCGACCGGCGCTGGTGCCAGGGCAATATCCAGCATATCCGGCTGTTGTTTTCCGACAACCTCGCGCCGGCCCATCGGGCACTGTTCGCCAACGGCGTCATGGCCTATACATCGGCCGCCATCTGGTTCGTATTCCTGCTGTTATCGAGCACCGAAGCGGTGCTGGAAGCGGTGCGCACGCCGGATTATTTTCCGGTGGCCGGCGCGCTGTTCCCGGCATGGCCGGTATGGCAACCCATTTGGGCGGTGAGCCTGTTCGTGGCCACCCTGGTGGTGCTGTTCTTGCCCAAGATTCTGGGCGTGGTGATGATCGTGGCCAAGGGCACGCAGCGCGAGTTCGGCGGCGTGGGCAACCTGGTGGCCTCAACGCTTATCGAGATCGTGCTTACATCGCTGCTCGCGCCGATCCGCATGCTGGCGCATACGCGCTTTGTTTTCACCACGCTCATCGGCAAGCAGGTGAAGTGGGATAGCCAACAGCGCGCGGATGCGCAGGTGCCCTGGTCGCGCGCGCTACGCTTTCATATCTGGGGCATGCTGCTGGCACTCGGCTGGGGCGCATTGCTGCTATGGTTTACGCCCGGGTTCGCGCCCTGGCTGGCGCCCATCCTGGTGCCGTTGATCATTGCGCCAGCGATTACCGTGCTGACCTCGCGTGCCGATCTGGGCATCTGGCTGCGTCGTCACGACCTGCAGCTGATTCCCGAAGAGCGCCACGCGCCGGACGAGCTGGCACGGGTGGTGGAACTCGAAGCCGCGGCCGCGCCCGAGGCGGGTTTTGCCGAGGCCGTGGTCAATCCGGTGATCAATGCCCTGCATATCGGCATGCAGGGCCGCGACCGTTCGCTGACCGGGGTGATTGCGGAGTATCGCCAGCTGCTGGCCGAGCGCGCGCTGGATAACGGCCCGGATGTACTGAGCACCGATGAACAGCGCCGCCTGCTTGCCGATCCGCAGCGTATGCGCTGGCTGCATGCCCAGGTCTGGGCGCAGGCGCCGTCGGCCTGGCGCGCCTGGCTGGTCGAACGCCCGGCCGCGGCACCTACGCAGGACTCGCCGCGGACTGTATAGTCCCCACAAACCGTCGAATCGTTCTAGTTATGGGTCTGCATATCGTCGTCCTGGCCGCCGGCAAGGGTAAACGCATGCGTTCGGCGCTGCCGAAGGTGCTACAGCCGCTGGGTGACCGGCCATTGCTCAAGCACGTGGTGGAAGCCGCACAAACGCTCGATCCGGAACAGATCCACGTGGTCTACGGGCATGGCGCCGAACAGGTGCAGTCGGCGCTGGGCTATCTCGAGGTGAACTGGGTCTACCAGCAGCAGCAGCTGGGCACCGGGCACGCCGTCAGTCAGGCGATCGACGACGTACCCGACGATGCCAGCGTGCTGGTGCTCTATGGCGATGTGCCGCTGGTGCGCGCGGCCACCCTGTCGCATCTGGTGGACGCGGCCGCCAGCGATGCGCTGGCGCTGCTCACCGTGGTGCTCGACGATCCGGCCGGCTATGGGCGTATTCGTCGCGACGACGAAAACCGCGTGGTCGGCATCGTCGAAGACAAGGACACCACCGCCGATGAACGCCATATTCGCGAAGTGAACACCGGGCTGCTCTGTGCCCAGGCGCGGCATCTGCGCGACTGGTTGTCGCGTCTGACCAACGAAAACACCCAGGGCGAGTATTACCTGACCGACTGTATTGCCATGGCGGCCGGCGACGGGGTATCGATCGTGGCCGGCCAGTCGGGCAGCATCGAGGAAACCCAGGGCATCAACGACAAGCGCGATCTGGCCACCGCGGAACGCCTGCTCCAGCGGCGCCAGGCCGAGGCGCTGATGGATCAGGGCCTGACCCTGCGCGACCCGGAGCGCTTCGACCTGCGTGGCTCGCTGCATATCGGGCGCGACTGCCTGATCGACGTGAATGCGGTAATCGAAGGCGAGGTGGTGCTGGGTGAGGGCGTGCATATCGGCCCGCACTGCGTGCTGCGCAACTGCACCATAGGCGATCATACCCAGGTGCTGTCACATACCGTGATCGAGCATGCGAACGTGGGCGCGCGTTGCCAGATCGGCCCGTTCGCGCGGCTGCGCCCGGATACCGAACTGGCCGACCGCGCCAAGATCGGCAACTTCGTGGAAACCAAGAAGCTCAGGCTCGGCGCGGGCAGCAAGATCAACCATCTGAGCTATGTCGGCGATGCCGTTGTGGGCGCCAACGTCAACATCGGCGCGGGTGTGATCACCTGCAACTACGACGGCGCCAACAAGCATGTCACCACCATCGGCGACGATGCCTTCATTGGCTCGGATTGCCAGCTGGTGGCGCCGGTCAGCGTCGAGCGCGGTGCCACCATCGGTGCCGGTACCACGCTGACCAAGACCGCGCCGGCCGACACGCTCACGCTGTCGCGCGCCAAGCAGTTCAGCATCGACGGCTGGAAACGCCCGCGCAAGAAAAACCCCGGCCACTCTTAACCATCACCCGATACGCCCTGCGGTCGATAGCGCAGGGCCGATCACAAAGGAATCAGCGCCATGTGCGGAATTGTCGGCGCCAGTGCGCAGCGCAATGTCGAACCCATCCTGCTCGAAGGTCTGCGGCGGCTTGAATACCGCGGCTACGACTCGGCT
>DJIE01000266.1:20477-20616 GCA_002433465.1 Salinisphaera sp. UBA6602 | reverse complement strand
CGCCGAGGCGAACGCCCATCTCACCCAGTACGACACCGCCCACGGTCGTTTCCCGGGCGAAGTGTCGATCGAAGGCGAGCACATGGTCGTCAACGGCGACAAGATCAAGGTGCTGGCCGAGCGCAACCCCGCCGATCTG
>DJIE01000266.1:0-20172 GCA_002433465.1 Salinisphaera sp. UBA6602 | reverse complement strand
GCCGAGCGCAACCCCGCCGATCTGCCCTGGGGCGAGCTCGACGTCGATATCGTGATGGAATGCACCGGCCTGTTCGCCAGCAAGGAAAAGGCCAGCGCACATCTGGAAGGCGGCGCCAAGAAGGTGCTGATTTCTGCGCCGGCCGGGGATATCACGACCGTGGTTTACGGCGTCAATCACGACACCATTACCGCCGACGACAAGGTGATCTCGAACGCCTCCTGCACGACCAACTGCCTGGCGCCGCTGGTCAAGCCGTTGCACGACGCCTTCGGCATCGAATACGGGCTGATGAACACCATCCACTCGTATACCAACGACCAGGTGCTCACCGACGTTTATCACAAGGATTTGCGTCGTGCCCGCAGTGCCACCCAGAGCATGATTCCGACCGCCACCGGTGCGGCCAAGGCCGTGGGCCTGGTGCTGCCGGAACTCAACGGCAAGCTCGACGGCTTCGCCGTACGCGTGCCCACGATCAACGTGTCGATGGTCGACCTGACCGCGCAGGTGTCCAAGGACACCACGGTCGAAGAAGTCAACGCCGTGCTCAAGCAGGCCGCCGAAGGCCCGCTCAAGGGTGTGCTCGCTTACAGCGAAGCGCCGCTGGTTTCCAGCGACTTCAACCACGATCCGGCTTCGTCGACGGTCGACGGTCCGCTGACCAAGGTCGCCGGCGGCAAGCTGATCAAGGTCTGCTCCTGGTACGACAACGAATGGGGTTTCTCCAACCGCATGCTCGATACCGCGCTGGCCCTGGCCAACGCCGGTTAAGCAGGACTACGAGACCCAGGAGCGCGACATGACTGCCATGCTCAAGATGCAGGACGTGGATCTGGCCGGTAAACGGGTGCTGATCCGACAGGATCTCAACGTTCCGTTCGCCAACGGCGAGGTCAGTTCGGCCGGCCGCCTGAAGGCGTCCGTGCCGACCATTCAGGCCGCGCTCGATGCCGGCGCCCGGGTGATGGTCATGTCGCACCTGGGTCGTCCGAAAGAGGGGCAGCCCGACAACGACCATAGCCTGGCGCCAGTGGCCCGCTATCTCGGCGAATTGTTGCGCCGCGACGTGCCGCTGGTCAGCGACTGGCTCGACGGCGTGGACGTCGGCGAGGGCGAGATCGTGATGTGCGAGAACGTGCGCTTCAACGTCGGCGAAAAAGCCAACGACGAAGCGCTCTCGCGCAAGATGGCGGCGCTGTGCGACGTGTTCGTGATGGACGCTTTCGGTACCGCCCACCGGGCCCAGGCATCGACCGAAGGCGTGGCCCGTTACGCGCCGGTGGCCTGTGCGGGGCCGTTGTTATCGGCCGAGGTGGAAGCACTGGAGGCCGCGCTGGGCGATCCGGCGCGGCCGCTGGTGGTCATCGTCGGTGGTTCCAAGGTCTCGACCAAGCTCGAACTGCTGGAAAGCCTCGCCAACGTCGCCGACCAGCTGATCGTGGGTGGCGGTATCGCCAACACCTTCCTGGCAGCGGCCGGTCACAACGTGGGGGCCTCGCTGCACGAGCCGGATCTGGTCGGCGCGGCGCGTATGGTCGATCGCGAAATACGTCGCCGCGGCGGCGAGATTCCGTTGCCGACCGATGTGGTCACGGCCACGGAGGTTTCGCCCGAGGCCCATCCCGAGGTGCGCCCGGTGACCGAGATCGAGGATGACGAGATGATTCTCGATTTCGGCCCGGAAAGTCGGGATCGTATCGCCGAGATTCTCAAGGACGCCGGCACCATCGTCTGGAACGGGCCGCTGGGCGTATTCGAAATCGACCAGTTCGGCGGCGGAACACACGTGCTGGCACGGGCGATCGCACGCAGCGAAGCGTTCTCGATCGCCGGCGGAGGCGACACGCTTGCGGCGATCGAGAAATACCGTATCGAAGAGGATGTGTCTTATATCTCCACCGGCGGCGGCGCCTTTCTCGAGTTTCTGGAAGGCAAGACGCTGCCCGCGATCGCTGTGCTGGAGCAACGCGCCGCCGATTGAACGGCCGGCGCAATGAAGCAACGCCCGGCCCCTGCGCCGGGCGTTTTTATTGAAAAGGCGTTTCATTTCCACGACACTGAAGGTCTGGTCGCTACCGCGATCGATCTGATTTACAACCGCGATTCACGTTTATGACCACGCAATTCACCGGCACCGACCGCTACGTCGCCACAGACGACCTCAAACTTGCGGTGAATGCGGCCGCGACACTGCAACGGCCGTTGCTGATCAAGGGCGAGCCGGGTACCGGCAAGACCATGCTGGCCGAAGAAGTCGCGGCGGCGCTCGACAAGCCGTTTTTCCAGTGGCATATCAAGTCGACCACGAAAGCCCAGCAGGGCCTGTACGAGTACGATGCGGTATCGCGGCTTCGCGATTCGCAGTTGGGCGACGAGAAGGTGCACGATATTGCCAACTACATCGTGCCGGGGCCGTTGTGGGAATGCTTTACCTGCGACACGCAGCCGGTATTGCTGATCGACGAGATCGACAAGGCCGATATCGAGTTCCCGAACGATCTGCTGCGCGAGATCGATCGCATGGCCTTTGATGTCTACGAGACGCATCAGACCATCGAAGCCCGTCATCGTCCGATCATCATCATCACCTCGAACAATGAAAAGGAACTGCCGGACGCCTTTCTGCGCCGCTGCTTCTTCCATTTCATTTCGTTCCCGGACAAGGACACGATGCGCGAAATCGTCGATGTCCACTTCCCGAACATCAAGAAGAACCTGCTTTCGGATGCGATGGACCTGTTCTTCGACGTGCGCGACGTACCGGGCATCAAGAAAAAGCCGTCGACATCAGAACTGCTCGACTGGTTGAAGCTGCTGCTGGCCGAGGATATTCCGGCCGAGGCGCTGCATTCCAAGAATGCCCGCGACGCGCTGCCGCCGCTGCACGGCGCGCTGCTGAAAAACGAGCAGGACGTGCATCTGTTCGAGCGCCTGGCGTTCATGACGCGCCGCGGCTAAAAGCCGCGCGCGCCGAACCCGCGGCCTGCCATGCTGATCGAATTCTTCTACGAACTGCGCGACGCCGGCCTCAAGCCGTCGGTGACCGAGTACCTGACGCTGCTGGAGGCGCTGGATCGCCACGTCGGCGGCATGAGCGTGGAGAATTTCTACTATCTGTCGCGGGCGACGCTGATCAAGGACGAGACCAAGTTCGATCGCTTCGATCAGGTGTTTGGCCATTACTTCGACGGTATCCAGGCCGCGACCGAGGACCTGACCACCGATATTCCGGACGAATGGCTCGAGCGCATGAAGCAGCTCGAGCTAACCGACGAGCAGAAGGCCCAGATCGAGGCCATGGGCGGCTGGGACAAGCTCATGGAAACGCTCAAGAAGCGTCTCGAAGAGCAGGGCGAACGCCACGAAGGCGGCAGCAAATGGATCGGCACGGCCGGCACCTCGCCGTTCGGCGCCTATGGCTACAATCCGGAAGGCATCCGTATCGGCCAGGACGGCTCGCGCCATCGGCGCGCGGTCAAGGTCTGGGACAAGCGCGAATTCGCCAATCTCGACGGCTCCCAGGAGATCGGCACCCGCAATATCAAGATGGCGCTGCGCAAGCTGCGGCGCTTCGCCCGCACCGGCGCGGACGAAGAGCTGGATATGGAGCGCACCATTCGTGCGACCGCCAAGAATGCGGGCAATCTCGATCTGCATATGCGCCCCGAGCGGCGCAACGCGGTCAAGCTGCTGATCTTCTTCGACGTGGGCGGTTCAATGGACGACCACGTCGCCACCGTCGAGTCGCTTTTCTCGGCCGCAAGGGCCGAGTTCAAGCATCTTGAGTACTACTATTTCCACAATTTCCCCTACGAGGGGCTGTGGCGCGATAACCGCCGTCGTCGTACCCAGCAGCACGCGACCTGGGACGTTTGTCATACCTACACCTCCGACTACAAAGCGATCTTTGTCGGCGATGCCACCATGAGCCCTTACGAGATCGCCTATCCGGGCGGCTCGGTGGAGCACTGGAACGCCGAAGCGGGCGCGGTCTGGCTGCAACGGCTGCTGGAGAGTTTCCCGAACGCGGTCTGGCTGAACCCGGAGCCGCGTCAGCGCTGGGACTACACCCCGTCGATCCAGATGACCCGCGAGCTCATGGACGATCGTATGTACACGATGACCCTGGACGGGCTCGAAGCGGCGATCGAGCAGCTGGCCGACTGAAACCGCCGGCTCGGCGACTGTCGATAAGTCGCGCTATCGACGTCGTTTTCGCGCTATCCTTGCCCGCGCCTGCGCGCTGCTTTCGTCGTGATGACCGCCATATCTGAATCGCCATCGTTTGGCCGTGTCGGCCGCCGCATTGTCAAGATTGCGTTGAGCGCGATCGGGGCGGCGTTGTTGCTGGTGCTCGCCGCCAACGCCTGGGTGGTGTCGGCCACCCGTGCCTTCATTGTTGAGGACATGGGTCGGCTGAGCGTGCACGACGTGGGCGTGGTTCTGGGTACCAGCCCGTTCACCCGCCACGGCAACCGCAATCTGCTGTTCACCCATCGCATGATGGCTGCGGCCGAACTGTACGCGGCGGGGCGGGTACGCCATCTGCTGTTGTCCGGCGCGAATCCCGATCGCACCTATAACGAGCCGCGCAAGATGTACCAGGCCTTGCGTCGCCTGGGCGTGCCGGACTCTGCGCTGACATTCGATTTTGCCGGGTTTCGTACCCTGGACTCGATCGTGCGCGCGCAACAGGTGTTCGGGCTCGATCGCTTCGTGATCGTGTCGCAGCGATATCATGTCTATCGCGCGCTTTTCATCGCCCGCTACAACGGCGTCGAGGCGATGGCCTATATCCGGCCCCAGGAGGATCGGCGTCAGCCGCTGCGTGCCGAGGCCCGCGAGTATCTGGCCCGATTCAAGGCCGTGGTGGATCTATTCCTGTTGGCCAAGGGGCCACGTTTTCTCGGGCCGCAGCGGCATATCGACATCAACGAGGCCGAACCGGTGTTCGATTTCGTCGTGCGCGATAACGAGATCGCGCCGGTTTACGGCGTGCCACGCCGCTGGCCCAGCATTCTGGTCGTGCCGCGCCCGCCAATGGCCTATCCGGACCAGCGCGCCCGGGCGCGCGAGAACGCCGACACTGAACACCGCGAACGCGCCGAACAATCGGCTCAGTGATCGGCGGGTTCGAGTTCCCGGGGCTTGGCCGCCGGCTCCCGGGCCAGCCTTCGCGCTGCGGCCTCCGTAATAAGGCCACGCAGCGCCGCGTCGACCAGGGGGGCCCAGTCGCGATCGGCCCTATGGGTTTCGGGGTGGCGCAGCACGCACTCGTAATGGCCGGCTACGAATGCCATCACCATATCGCTGGCGTCGCGTGCGGACAGCGGCGGATGCAGCAGGTCGAGCTGATCGATTTCGCTGCATAGCGACAGAATGACCTCGCGGGCGTCCTCGAACATTGCCCGCATGAGCGCATCGGCCGGATGGCCTTCGTCCGTGACCTCGCAGCGGTGCATGACGATATGACAGACTCGCCGGTGGCGCGGGTCGTTGCCCAACCGTTCCAGGCCATGACGCATGACCTCGCGCAGAAGCCATAACGGCTCGTTGCCCGGGATATGCTGGCTCAGGCACTCGCGCAGATCCCGTAGCGGAAGATGTGTGCGCGCGACCATCGCCTCGAGCAGGGCCCGTTTGTCGGCAAAATGCCAGTAGATCGCCCCGCGGGTGACCTGCGCGCGCTGGGCGATGCGGTTCAACGAGGTCTGAGACACGCCGCGTGCCTGCATCTCGATTTCGGCCGCGTCGAGTATAGTTTCTCGTGTCTGGGCCGATTCGTCCTTGGTCCGTCTTGCCATGGGGGCGTCATCCCGGCGTGATCATATGGAAATCATACCCGAAAAGTTTTGAACATACATACGCGAATGTATGTATACTTAATGCTATATTCAGCTAGCTCTTCCGGCCCCTTCGGTAATACCCCTATGCGCTACCCCCTGTCTGCGCCCGCGCGCCGAGCTTCGATTGGCCTGCGTTTTTCTTGTGTAATCGTTTTTGCCTGCGTGCTCGCTGCCTGTGGTGGCGGCGGTGACGGCGAAGGCGGCGGTCAGCAGGCAGGCCAGCAACAGCAGCCGCCCGTCTCCGTGGACGTCAAGACGGTGATTCCGCACACCGTGGATATCATGTCTGAATATCCGGGCCGGGTGCGCGGTCGCCGTACCGTGGAAGTGCGTGCACGCGTCGAGGGCATTCTGGAAAAGCGCTTCTATAACGAAGGCGAGATCGTCGAGCAGGGGGACATGCTCTTCACGATCGATCCAAGACCGTTTCAGGCCGTGGTCAACCAACGCAAGGCCGAGCTTTCCAGCGCGAAGGCCTCGCTGAATCAGGCCCAGCGTAACTGGGCACGCGTGCGTCGCCTGTATGAAGTCGACGCGGTCAGCGAAGCCGAGCGCGACGATTCGCTGTCGCAGCTGGAAACGGCACGGGCCTCGGTCGAACAGGCCCAGGCCAATCTCGACGCGGCCCAGATCGACCTCGGCTATACCCGGGTCGAAGCGCCGTTGACCGGCGTTACCAGCCTGCGTGACGTCGACGAGGGGGCGCTTGTGAGCAGCGGCACCCAGCTGACCACCATTACCCAGCTCGATCCGGTGCAGGTACTGTTCGCCCTGCCCGAAGACGACGCCATCGCCCGTAACAAGGCATTGGCAGCCATGGGCGCGCAGCGCACCAGCGAGCGGACCCGCGAGGCCACAATCATCCTGCCCAACGGCGATGAATTTCCGGCCAAGGGCGTGGTGGACTTCACCCAGAGCACCATCAACCCCGAAACCGGCACGGTACAGCTGCGGGCGGTGGTGGAAAACGCCAACAATGCGCTCATGCCGGGGCGCTACGTGCGCACCCGCATCCGACTGGATACGCGTCATAACGCGGTTGTGGTACCCAACGTGGCGGTATCCGACGGCGAGCAGCAGACCCAGGTGTTTGTGGTGGGCGACGACGGCAAGGCCAAGGCCGTGAAGGTTCAGCTCGGCCCGGATGTGGAAAACGGCCGCCTGGTCGAGTCGGGCCTGTCAGGGGGCGAGAAGGTCATCGTCTCCGGGCTGGGCCAGCTCAAGCCGGGTGCGGCGGTCAAGGTCAAATCCGAGCAGGAAGAGCCGGCGAATGCGCCGGGCCAGGGTACAAAGGACGACGCCGGGAAGTCGCAGTCGAACGATGACGATCAGCCCGTGGGCCAGTCCGCCGAGGTGCGCCACGGCGACAACGACAACGCGGTGGTCGGTATCGACACGCAGGACCTGCGCCTGAGCCCGCGCGAACCGCTCCAGGGCATGAATCAACCGCGTGCTTCGTCGGGGGCGCGCCAGGCGTATCGCACCGATGATGCCTATGCCGCCAACGTCGGCCGGGGCAGCTGAAGATGATTTCTCGCTTTTTCATCGAGCGGCCGGTATTCGCCACCGTTCTGTCGATCGTGATCACGCTCGCCGGCCTGATGGCCATGCGCGGGCTGCCGATCGCGCAGTATCCGGACGTCGTGCCGCCGGAAGTCGTGGTCCAGGCCACCTACCCGGGCGCCAGCGCCGAGGATATCGCCGAGACGGTGGCCGCGCCGCTCGAGCAGCAGATCAACGGCGTTCAGGACATGCTCTACATGACGTCGACGGCGTCGGATGCGGGCACCCTGCAGATATCCGTGTCGTTTGCGATCGGTACCGATCCCGACCAGAACACGATCAACGTCAACAACCGGGTACAGGCAGCGCTATCGCAGCTGCCGCAGACCGTACGCAACACCGGCGTCCAGGTCGACAAACGCTCGAGCAACATCCTGACGGTGCTCACGCTGTTCTCGCCGGATCAGACGTTCGATACGACGTACATCAGCAACTATGCCCTGGTAAACGTGATCGACGCGCTCAAGCGTATCGAGGGCGTGGGCGACGCACGACTGTTCGGTACCCAGGACTATTCGATGCGGGTCTGGCTCGACCCGAACAAGATGGCACGCTACCAGCTGACCCCGGCGGACGTGCAGGCGGCCCTTCAGGAGCAGAACTCGCAGTTCGCGGCGGGCAGCTTCGGCGCCATGCCCAACGACAACGAAATCGCCTTCACCTATACCGCGAGTACCGAGGGCCGTTTCTCCAGCGCCGAGCAGTTCAAGAACATCATCCTGCGTACCGAGGACAACGGCCAGGTGCTGCGCCTGGGCGACGTCTCGCGTATCGAACTGGGCGCACAGAGCTATAGCACCAGCGGCTCGTTCTCGGGCAATCCGGCGGTACCGTTCGCGGTCTACCTCGCGCCGGGCGCCAACTCGCTGGCCACGGTCGAGCGTATCCGCTCGCGGATGAAAGAGTTGGGCAAGGATCTGCCCAACGGCATGGAATACGAGATCCCCTTCGATACCACCCAGTTCGTCGATGCCTCCATCAAGGACGTGGAGCACACGTTCATCGAGGCCATCATCCTGGTCGTGCTGGTGGTGTTCTTGTTCCTGCAGAACGTACGCGCCACGCTGATCCCGCTGCTCGCCATTCCGGTATCGGTGATCGGTACCTTCGCGGGCATGTATGCGCTTGGGTTTTCAATCAACCTGTTGACCCTGTTTGGTCTGATTCTGGCGATCGGCATCGTGGTGGACGACGCGATCATCGTGATCGAAAACGTCGAACGCATCATGGAAGAGGAGGGCAAGTCGCCCAAGGAGGCCGCGCTCAAGGCAATGGAAGAGGTCAGCGGGCCCGTGATTGCCGTTGTGCTGGTGCTGGCGGCGGTATTCGTGCCGGTCGGCTTTCTGGGTGGCTTGTCCGGCCAGATGTATCGACAGTTCGCGATCACCATCGCCGTTTCGGTGGGCATTTCCGGCCTGGTTGCGCTTACGCTGACTCCGGCGCTGTGTGCGGTCTTTCTCAAGCCGCGCAAGAAGGCACCGAACTGGTTCTTCCGCAAGTTCAATGCGATGTTCAACAAGGCCACCGGCGCCTACCTGTGGGGCGTCGACCTTCTGTTGCGCCGCTTCATTCTGGGCCTGGTGCTGTTCGTGGGCGTATTGTTTGCGACCTGGTTCTTGTCCACCCAGGTACCGGGCGGCCTGCTACCCCAGGAAGACCAGGGCTATATCTTCGCAACCTATACCCTGCCACCGGCGGCGTCGTTGCAACGCACCGAAGACGTTCGCGACGAACTGATCGAAAAAAGCCTGAAATCCATGCCGGCGGTCGAGGATATCGTCGGTGTTGCCGGCTACGACTTCCTGGCCAGCGCCCGGCGTACCTATGCGGGTATCGCGTTCTTGACGCTCAAGGACTGGGGCGAACGCGGCGGCGAAGGACAGGACTCGTTTTCACTGGTGGGGCAGACGTTCGGACTTGGCGCACAGATGCCCGATGCGCAGATCATTGCCTTCAATCCGCCGCCGATCATCGGGTTGTCGACGACCGGCGGTTTCGAGGGCTATCTGCAAAGCCGCTCTGGCGCCAGCTTCAACGACATCCGTGAAGCGGCCGGCAAAGTGGTGGCCGAAGCCAATAAACGGCCGGAGCTGTCGCAGGTTCGCACCACGCTCACCACCAACGTGCCGCGCTACCGTCTGGACGTGGATCGCGAAAAGGCCAAAACGCTGGGCGTGCCGATCAACGATCTGTTTGCCACGCTTCAGGCCACCTTCGGTTCGCTTTACGTCAACCAGTTCACCTATTTGGGCCGCAGCTGGCAGGTCAACATCCAGTCCGATGCGCCGTACCGGGAAAAGCCGGAAGATCTGGCCGACGTATTCGTGCGCTCCGATACCACCGGCGACATGATTCCGGTGAGCTCACTGGTTAGCTACGAGCGTCGGCTGGCGGCTGACGTGGTGGAACGTTTCAATATCTTCCCGGCGGCCAAGATCATGGGCTCGCCAGCGACCGGCTACAGCTCCGGTCAGGCCAACGCGGCGATCCAGCAGGTGGTGTCCGACGTGCTCGGCAGCAGCGATTACCAGCTGAGTTTCACCGGCACCGCCTATCAGGAAGAAACGGCCGCCGGTTCGGGCGGTATCGCGGTGCTGTTCGGCATGCTCATGGTGTTTCTGATCCTGGCGGCCCAGTACGAGAAATGGACGCTGCCGCTGGCGGTGATTACCGCGGTGCCGTTCGCGGCACTGGGCGCCTTCGTGGCCGTATGGCTGCGCGGTATCGACAACAACCTCTACTTCTCCGTGGGCCTGCTGGTGCTAATCGGCCTGTCGGCCAAGAATGCGATTCTGATCGTGGAGTTCGCGGTTATCTCGCGAGAAGAGGGCAAGTCGCCGGCAGCGGCGGCTTACGAGGCAGCCAAGCTGCGTTTTCGCCCGATCGTGATGACGTCGCTGGCCTTCATTCTTGGCTGCGTGCCGCTGGCCCTGGCCAGCGGTGCCTCGGCCAACAGCCGTAACGCCATCGGCACCGCGGTGATCGGCGGCATGCTCGCAGCCACGTTCTTCGCGATCCTGTTCGTGCCGATGTTCTACGATCTGGTCGAGCGCGGCTCGGAACGGGTCGGACGCTTGTTCAATAGAAAACATGATGATGAAGGCAAACCCAATGCGTAAGGCCCTGCTGCTACTCGTCGTGGCAGGCCTGTCGGCCTGTACGCTCGGCCCGGATTACCAGCGCCCGGAGCTCGATCTGCCGGATTCGGCTTTTGACTCGACGCTGCTTAGCAAGAGCCAGCAGGATGCGTTGGCCTACTGGTGGACGCGCTATCGCGATCCCGTGCTCAACGAACTGATCGACGAAGCGCTGGACGACAATCTGGATGTGGCCCTGCAGGCCGCGCGTTTTCGCGAAGCCCGTGCCCAGCTCGGCCTGACCAACGCCGATCTGTATCCGACCATTTCCGCGCAGGCGCAGGCTGCCCGCCAGAAGAGTAGTTATATTGGCCAGGGCGGGGCCGGTTCGGGCTCCGGTGTTGGCAGTGGCAGCGGCAGTGGTTCTGCGGCGAGCCAGAGCGCCGGACGTCGATCCGACTACTTCTCGGTGGCCGCCACCCTCAGCTATGAGCTGGACGTGTTCGGCGGGCTGCGTCGTGCCAGCGAACAGGCACGCGCCGCGCTGCTGTCGTCGGCTTATACGCAGGATTCGATTCGCCTGGGCGTGGTCAGCGACGTGGTCACCAACTACATGTCGCTGCGCGCGGTGGAGCGCCAGATTCGCGTCACTCGGGAAACGATCAACACCCGCAAACGCGGACTTGAGCTCGATCAACAGCGCTACAAGTACGGCGCGATCGACAAGCTCACGCTTTTGCAGACGCGCTCGCTGCTGGAAACCGCGCGTTCCCAGCTGCCCCCGCTCGAGCAGCAGGCCAGCGAACTGCGCTCGGCGCTGGCGATCCTGACCGGCCGTTCGCCGCGCGAGATCCTCGCGGGCGCCGAGATTCGCGACGGATCGTTCGAGGATCTGCATCTGCCCAACGACCTGCCGGTGGTGATCCCGTCGCTGCTGGTCGAGCGCAGACCCGATATCCGTGCCGCAGAAGCCCAGCTGATTGCTGCGAACGCCAATATCGGTGTTGCCAAGGCGCAGTTCTTCCCGACCTTCGACCTGACCGCCATGATCGGCACCGAAGCGATCGACGTGGACGACCTGTTCGAGCCGTATTCCGAAACACAGAGCATTGCCGGCACCATCACGGCACCGATTCTCGACTTCGGGCGGCGACAAGCCAACTATGAAACCGCCATCGCCCAGAAGGACGCGGCCGAGATTTCCTATCGCCAGACGTTGCGACAGGCGTTCTCGGAAGTCCGCGATGCGCTGGTTGCGGTGAATCTCACCGACGAGCGCGTGGAATCGGTGCAAAGGCAGGTCGAGGCCTATCGCGAAACCGTGGATCTCGCCCAGATTCGCTACGACGTCGGCCGGACCGCGTTCTTCGACGTACTGGACGCCCAGCGCCAGCTCTATTCGGCACAGCTGGATCTGGCCGAGGCCATCCGTGATCGCTTTACCGCCACGGCCGACTTGTTCAAGGCCCTGGGCGGCGGCTGGACGGAAAACAGCGATTCGCTGAACGATGGTCTGGAAGCGGTGCGCGACTCGTATGCGCCCGAACAAAACGATCGCACACAACCCGAAGCCCGCAACGTGTCAGAATAGGGAAATCCGTTCGTTTCGCTATCGAGCCTTCGTGCCGCAAACCGCGTCGCCCACCTCGAATCTCTATCGTATCGAAGCGCGCCCCGACGGGGTCGCGCTCGTGCTGGCGGGCGACTGGGGCGCGGCCACGCATCTGCCGACCACGCCGCGCGTAGTCGATGAGCTGCTCGGCGCTACCGGCGCCGATGCGAGCGGTCAGGCCGTCGTAGACGGCAGAGAACTGGTCAGCGCGCACCCGCGTGTGGCGGCGCTCGTGTACGGCGTCAATCAACAGCTGCGCAAGCGCGACGTCGCGCTGCGCTACGAAGGGCTGCCGGAGAGCGTCCAGGCGCTGGTTACACTGGCGCGTCCCGCGGCCGCCACGGATACCACGGTCCGCCGTGCACATTGGCTCACCCGGCTCGGCGAACGCGGCCGCATGCGGCTGGGCTCGGTGAGCAACACCGCAGAGCTGATCGGCAATGCCTTTGCCGCGACGCCCAAGCTGGCCGTGGGCCGCGCCCAGGCACGCTGGGTGGATTTCATGGCGCTTATCCGCGAAACGGGCGCGTCATCGTTGCCGGTGGTTACCATCGTCAACCTGCTGATTGGCGCGGTGCTCGGGTTCGTCGGCGCGGTCCAGCTCGCCACGTTCGGAGCCGGGCTTTATCTGGCCGATCTGGTCGGTATCGCGGTGGCGCGCGAGATGGCCGCCATCATGACCGCCTTCATTATGGCCGGGCGTATCGGCGCGACGTTTGCGGCCCATCTCGCCACCATGGAAGCGAACGAAGAAATCGACGCGCTGCGCATGATCGGAGTGTCGCCGTTCGAATTCCTCGTGTTGCCACGGCTGACCGCACTGACCCTGATGATGCCGCTATTGTTCTTGTATGCGGCAGCCCTCGGCATCGGCGGCGGCATGATCGTGGCCGAGCTAGTGCTCAACACCTCGCCAGCGAGTTTTCTGGGCCGGCTGCAGGATGCGGTGGCCGTTCGGCACTTCGTGATCGGCTTCATCAAGGCGGTCTGTTTTGGCGTGCTGATTGCGCTGGCCAGCTGTTATCTGGGCATGCGGGCCGGGCGCAATGCCGCCGAAGTCGGGCGCGCGGCTACGCGCACGGTGGTGGTCTCGATTATCGGGATCATCGTCATCGACGCCATCTTCGCGCTGTGCACCAACGCGCTGGGGGTGTGAGCAGTGGCCGAACTCGATGCCTCGCAGCCATTGCCCGAGCGCGGTATTGCCGTACGCGACCTCACGCTGGCCTACGGTGATACCGTGGTGCAACAGGAGCTGTCCTTTCATGTGCAGCCGGCCAGTATCTTCGTGATCATGGGGGTATCGGGCTGTGGCAAGAGTACGCTGCTGCGTCACATGATCGACCTGGAGCAGGCCGAGCAGGGCGATATCGTGTTCGACGGCCATCGGCTCTGGACCGAGGACGGCGTCGAACGCGCCGCGCTGCAGCGACGCATCGGCGTACTGTTCCAGAGCACCGCGCTCTGGAGTTCGATGAGCGTGGGCGAGAACGTCGGCCTGCCGCTGCAGCTGCATACGCGACTGAGCGCGGCGGAAATTCGCGATCAGGTCGCGTTCAAGCTCGCGCTCGTGGGCCTCGCCGGCCAGGAGTCGCGCATGCCCAGCGAGCTGTCGGGCGGGATGCAAAAGCGCGCCGGTCTGGCCCGCGCGATCGCGCTGGATCCGGACTATCTGTTTCTCGACGAACCCAGCGCCGGGCTCGACCCGATTACGTCGCAGCGCCTGGATTCCCTGATCATGAACCTGCGCGATGCGCTGCAGCTGAGCGTGATCGCGGTCACCCACGAACTGCCCAGCATCTTTACCATCGCCGACGACAGTATCTATCTGGACAACGAAAGTCGGCGTGCGATCGCGCACGGCGACCCGCGTACGCTGGCCGAGCATGCCGAGCAGGCACGCGTACGTGCTTTTCTCAATCGCCAGCCGATTGCGGCGGACGACGGCCCGTCGTGACGTCATCTCGACCCGAGGTTTTCTAATGGCAAGCAACCGCAGCTATACGGTGATCGGGCTGTTCATGCTCGGCGCGATCGTACTGACCGTGGTCGGTATTCTCGTGCTGGGCGGCAACCGCATCTTTTCGAACAGCCGCCAGGCAGTCATCTTCTTCGATCAGTCCGTGCTCGGGCTCACCAACGGGTCGAAAGTGCTGTTTCGCGGCGTGCAGGTGGGTACGGTCAAGAACGTGCAGCTGCGTCTGGACCCGGAGGTGGGCAAGGCACGGATCGGTGTGACCATCGAGATGGCCGGTAACAACACCGTGATGATGAACGGGGCGCCCACCAGCGAACAGCTCAGCATCGAAGAGCTGGTCCGGCGCGGGCTGCGCGCCCAGCTCGTGGTATGGAGCTATGTCACTTCGCAGCTGGCGGTGAACCTTGATTTTCAGCCCGACAGCGAGCCCCAGTTCGCGATCAATCGCGACACCCTGGACCTGCCGGAAATTCCGGCGGTGCCCTCACAGATCGAGCAGATCAAGGACACCGTCACCGGCCTGCCCTGGAAGGAAACGCTGGAAACGGTGAACGAAACCATGGAATCGGTGGTCACCCTGGCCAACGGCATGGATGATCTGATCAAGCGCATGGGCCCGAATCTGGAAAAGACCACCAATACCACCCGCGAGGCGATCGCCGCCGCTCGCGATGCGGTCTACATGAATTCGCGCCAGTTCGAGAAAACGCTGGAAAGCGTGCGCGCGCTTACGACCAACGTGAATACGCAGATCGAATCGCGTGACGAGCAGCTCACGCGGCTACTCGACAACGCCGAGGCCACCAGCGCCAATCTGCAACAGCTCTCGCAGAACCTCGAGAACCTGACCGACCCCAACTCGGATACCCGACGCGACCTCGAAAGCACCATTCGGGATTTGTCGGCGGGTGCGTCGTCCATGCGACGCTTTGCCGAAACGCTCGAGCGTGACCCCAATGCCCTGCTGTTCGGTGGAGGCCAGCGATGATCAAGAAGCTCATGCGGGGCAGTATTGCCCTGGTATTCGTAGCCGCTACGACGGCTTGCAGCAGCGTTGCACCGCTGCAGCAGGTGCTGCTCTCGCCGCCCCAGACCGCACGCGCGAACAGCGAGGCCAGCAGCTGGGAGGTGCGTCGGGTACGCGTGCCTGAGTATCTGGATAACTACGATATTCAACTGCGTACCGACGAATACGTGCTCACGCGCATGCCGAACGCGAAATGGGCCGAACGCCTGCCGGTGGCCATGACCCGTCTGCTGCAACAGACGATCGATGAAAAACTCGTCGGCAATCGCGGGCGCGACTATGAGGTGGATGTGACGGTCGATGCGTTCGAACCGCAGCCGTCGGGCCAGGTCGTGCTTGCCGCGCGGTGGAAGGTCACCGAGTCCAAGGGCGAAACGGTGGTCGCCCGCGACAACACGGTCATCCAGCAGAACCTGCCGGCGCGACCGCGCGACCCCGCGGCGGTCGGGCAGGCGATGTCGGACGCGGTGCGTGAACTCGCCTTCGAGATCGTCGCTAACACCCGGCATTGAGCCGAGCCGCCTGGGGGCGGACAAATCGACGCTACGGTTGATCGGGGCGAGGGTGGACGCCTGGCTGGCAAGACGTCGCCGTGCTCGCGACTGCCAACTAGGCAGACTGGCCGTACAGCTCGGCTTGCGCGACCACGGGCCAGGGCGCGGGGCGCACGCGGAGGCTCGGGGCGGGGAAGTGACCGTATTGTCGATGACGGTCGACACAGGCTTGCGAGATGCAGGGCAGCCGAATGCCGGTCACTCTTCGCGCTGTCGCGTTCCTGGACGCGCGCGGAGAGATAGCTTAGCTCGGGCCTTTGCGCCTCAGTGGCACTGCGGCTGCTCTACGTCTGGCTGGCCGCGCTGGTAGCCGGCGGTACAGACAAAAAAAAGCCGCCCCTCGGGACCGAGGGGCGGCTTGTTACCGGCTCGCCGGTGGGGTCCTGTTCTATTAGAAGCGGAAACCCATCGACACTTGATAGAGAACGGCCTTGAAATCGTTGGTCGAGCTTACCGAGCCCACGTTGACCGGGCCGACCGTCGGGCTGAGCGCCGGCGCGTTCACGACGACGTTGTTGACCGTTGCTTCGACTTCCGCACAACCCACGTACTTGACGTCGGCGGTAACGAACAGTTTCTCGCTGAGATTCACGTCCATGCCGACCTGACCGACACAGGCCACCGGCTTGGTCAGGTTGAGCGTAGGTTCGTTACCGTAGGCGTTGAGAACCTCATTGGTGACGTCGGTATCGAAGGTATAGAGATACATCGCGCCGGCACCGATGTAGGGCTGGAACATGGTATCCACCCACGGCCGGTAGATGATCGTCAGGTTTGGCGGCAGCGCCTTGAGCGTGCCGATCTTGCGGCCCAGTGCGGGCACACCGGTCGGAATGCCGCTCTGCGTTTCCGGTGCGATCGATTCATCGATCGCGCGACCGCTGACTTCGAAGTCGAGCTTCAACGGCGGTGCGAGGGTGACTTCCGCGGCCAGGTGACGACCTGTTTTCGGTATATACATGCCGATGGTGCCGCCGAGCGTCGTCTTGTCGCCCACGGATGAGCCGGTGCCCTCGAGCTTGCTCGAGCCCACGCCGAACGGCTGGGCCGCCAGGCCGTTCGCGTTATCAATTCTCAGCGACGAACTGTCGCCTTCATAACTCAGATGCAGTACGCCGACGCGGTAGTAAGTGTTGTCGTGCGCGTATTTCAGTGCCCGCTCGAAGACGCCGCCGTTGTCGTCGACGGTATCGGTCTGAGCGTTCTGGCTCGTGCCCTGGGCAAAGGCCGTGCCGGCCAGCAGCATAAGGCTCGCGCCGCCCAGGAGTTTTGCCGCGTGCTGGCTCAACCGCCGGCGCGCTGGCTTGTTCTGGTGAATCATCTCCCGTCTCCCTGTTAGATTCTTGTTCGTGTTGGAGGGCGCCGCGCCGGTCTCCCCCGGCGCGGCGGCACTCAGTTGCTAGCGATTCGGAAACGCGCGGCCGCCATGAACCGCATTGCCTACGAGCTGGAACGTGAGTTCAGCAGGCTCGATGGTGGCCGTTGCGGGAATCGGTGCGCCAAGCAGACTGGCCGTGGCGTCGAGCTCGATCTGGTTCGCGTTACGCAGCGAAATTACCAGGCGTCCGTTCTGTTCGAACGTAACCGGCCCCACCAGATTGGCAACGAATTGCTGCTGGTCGAGGGTGACATTTTCACCGTCCGGTGCGTTGGCCACCAGATTCAGCGACGCCGCGAAGCAGGGCTCGAAGTCGTATTCAACGCCGCCCGGGAACTGGCCCGTACAGCGTTCCACGATATAGCCGGTCTGATTCGGCGTGTCGGTCGGGTTGGCATCCTGGTCGTTCGGGAAGCGCAGCAGTATGCGGCCCGTGTTGATCGTCAGCAGATCCGCCCCGGCCAACGTTGCGGTAGCCTGAACGCCCGTCAGGCTGGTAATACCGCCGGGCAGCAACGACACGGGCACGCACGTCCCCGGCGTTTCGCCCACGGCCGATCCGGCGTTGGGCGTGTCGCCCTCACCGAATTGAACGGCGTCTACGCGCGCGCATTCTGTGGTCGCTTCACGAATCGCAATCGGGCGCGCGAGCGACAGATAGTTCGCATACTTGCCATCAGGGCGATTCGGGTTCTCGATCGAAGCGAGAGCGCCAATGCCTCCGGCCTCCAGCGTCAGCAAGGCGCGATTACCCGGCTGCGGCCGCTCGCCAGCGTCGACGCGGCCGTTACCGTTGGTGTCGGTTTCCGGCAGCGTGAACTGGGTGGTGTAGTAGTCGTTGTTAGCCGCAATCGCATCGAAGGGCATGACGATATCCGGGCCGCCCGCGGTGCCGGTCGACGAGTCGGTCGAGCCGGTGCCGTTGAGCGGGTCGGTGTTGAGCTGTGCACCGTCGATGTCGGCAATCACGCCGGGTACACCTTGGGTACAACGGTCGCCTTCGGTACCGCACACCACGATCCAGTAGCGCGTGCCCGCCTCAAGATAGTCGGTCGGACGAATCGTGAAGGAGCGGGTCTGGGCGTCGCCGGGGTTGGCCAGGGCGATGGCCGCGTCGACCGCGCCCACGCACTGTCCGTTCGCATCCATCTGCTGCAGGGCGACGCTCGCGCCTTCCACGGCGTTGGCTTGGCCGCTGCCAGCTGTCAGGCAGCCGTCGGCCAGCACGATGGTGCTCGCGTCCACGAACTTGGACAGAACGGCATCGACCGGGACATTGACCGGGTTTTCAAACACCGGGTAATTGAACGGCGCGTCGGTGGTCGAGCTGCCCACGCAGTTGCCGGCGGTATCGCCACCCGTGAGGAAGGAGTCGTTGACGTTGTCCGTCTCGAGTGCACAAGGCACACCGGGCGATAGGGTGCCGAGCAGCGGCGGCGCGCTGTCGGTGGTCACCTGAGGCTCGGTACGGAAGTTCATGGTCAGCCGTGGGCCGGCCGCGTTGCTGCCGCTGAGCGGGTTACCGTCGAGATCTTCAATCGCGGTGTTGAGGGTGAGGGTGTAGTCCGTATCCGGCGTAAGCAACTCGACCGGGTCCACGACCACACTGAAGCCTTCGACACGGTAGGTCGCTTCGACCGGGGTGCCACCGCCGGTGAGCTGAATATTCTGCCCGTTGACCGTGTTCGGATCGATCGGCGATGAGAAGACGATCGCCGGGCTGGATTCGATCGGGAAGCTGTTGATCGCTGCGCTGTTGTCGGTCTGGATGTTGCCGTCGATACACAGGGGTTCGGGCAACACGGTCGGCGCGACGCCTTGGCGGTCGTAAATCGTATTATAGCCCGCCGAGCCGAAGGCATACAGACAGGCGCTGGGCGAGCGCGCGGTGATGACCGGGCCCACCGAATCCTCGGTGCCACTGCCGCCTTCGCCGTCGGTGGGATTGGCCGGCAGGACGAGCGTCAACTGGAAGTTGACGGTGGCGTTATCGGTACGGTTCACGTTGATGGGGAAGGTGCCCAGGGTGCTGATTTCCAGATCGCCGTTGTCGCGCGGTATGGCCAGGCCTGCTGCCTGGATATTGAGCACGCTCTGGTTGAACACGCCGTTGGCCAGCTGCTGGATGACGAAGTTTCGCGAATCCGAGGCCAGGGCGGCGGTCACCAGCGTGCCGATACCCAGATCGAAGCGCAGCTGCACCGCCGTGGGGGTTTCCACGTTGCGGTAGTCGTTGCTCATCAGATAGACGCTGACGTCGTTAATGAAGTTGACGTCGATCGGGCCGCTATCGATCGGGGTTTCGACGCCTGCTTCCTCGCCGCCGAGGAATAGCTTGAGGCCCTTGAGCTGGAACTTCTGGCCGGCGCGAATCACGGCCGGAATGACGTCGCCATAACCGGCGGTGCCCGGGGTGGCGAGCGTGGTGGCAACGCGGTTGCGAATCGGCGGGTTGGCGTTGGCGTCGCCAGATCCGAGCACCGGTTGGTCGTTGCTGCCGATCAGCTGGGAGAGGATATTTACGTTGTTGATCGGCAGGCCGGTCAGAATGTTGTCGGGCAGATCGGTCACGTCATCGGCCGAGCTGTCTTCTTCGATGACCAGCGTCTGGTCGGTCGGCTGATCGCCCAGAGTCAGCACCGTACGCTGCTGGCTGCCTGCGGTCAGAGACTTGCCGAATACCGACGTAATACCGTCCGTCCAGCTGACGGTGTAGTTGCCAGGGGCAAGATCCTCGTTGGGATCGAACACGATATAGCGGCCGAGCGCAGTCAAGCGCGCATCCGTCACGGCGCCGTCGGGGCCTTCAACCGTGAAGGTCTGGTTGTTGACCGTCGCCGGGTCGACCGGTTCGTTGAGTATCACGCGAATCGCATTGAACTGCGTGAACACGCTTTGACGATTGGTCTCGGGGTTCGTTTCGCCCGGGGTCACGGTGGTGACCTGGAAGGCGCCGTCGGCGGGCCGGCCTTCGGCCGGACGGCTGCGGAAAGTAAACAGCGTCGAGCCTGCGTCGAAACGGGTAGTGCCGCCCGAGAGCGCCTGGGTTGCCACGACCGAATAATCACGGTTCGGCAACAGCGGCCCGTTGGGCACCAGGCGCAGGATGTTGGGTCGGTCGGCGTCGCGTTCGA